>JAQWPZ010000233.1 GCA_029245125.1 Rubripirellula sp. | reverse complement strand
CACCCACCCTCGATGGAAGAATGAGAACAGACGATCGTTCATGGTTCAGTTTCACACGCGAGTTGCCGGCCTTGGATTCAATGTAGGTTGGCTGCTCACAGCCTAACACATTCTTTGATTTGGTTTCTGTACTTGGAATGGTTCGGGGCGTCTGGGTGATTGCAGAGATGATGGAATCAGGCCATTGAAACAATCTGAGAGTCCCAATTCGTTCGTTTTCTTTGGATGGTTCTTGGAGCGGTGCCTGCAGCCCACGGGGATGCAGCAGGCCAATTGAATTCATTATCAATTTCCATCTCGGAGCGGCGTATCGGAGGGTTCGAAAAGTTCATTTGATGACATCCTCAGTATTCTGCTTGATCAGGCAAGATTTCAAGCTGAATGCTGCAGCGGTGCTGCATGGTTGTATTGAACGGTTTTTCTGTGAACTGCTGAGTAGACCGTTGGGGGCCCTGGAGCAACTTCGGTGCCGGGATGTCGTGGGCTTCGATGGGAGCCGTATTCCAAAAATTTTGATCCGCCCGCGAATGAATGCATTCAAGGGCCTCTGTCTGTGCACGCCGGTGGCTCACAATCGGGTAGCTGCCACAAGATGTCGATTATCAAAAAAACTCAATCATTTCCTATGCTTTGGGCATTTTTAATAGATCACCAAGGGCGTTGCGGCATCGCCTTGTGCGACTCAATCTGGACGCTTTCGATGGCATCTAAGAGCAAAAGGATAATAGGACGCGATGCCATGCGAATGAAAAAGTAATACACTCCTCCAGAGAAGAAAGCTTCCATTGCGACAAAGGGTTTTATGTCAAGCATAGACGAGCTGTTGGAAAGAGCTGCGAGCTTAACGGGTGAAGAATTACAACAATTTCTGAGCAAATTGTCGGTGCAGGAACGAGCCGCAGTTACAGAACGCCTGCGTGAGACCGTGATTGGTGATTCACTAGGCACTTTGGTCGCCGAGGACGGCGGATCTCCACCTGCTCTGGATGAGATAAAGGCTCGCCATCTGAATCAGAGTCGTTCGCCCAGTCAAATTGGACCGTACAAGATCGTTCAGTCGATTGGCAGGGGCGGGATGGGCCAGGTTTACATGGCCGAACAGGAGAAGCCGATTCGACGGCGTGTTGCGATCAAAATCATTCGTACAGAAACGCCAACCAAAGAGATTATCGCGAGGTTTGAAGCTGAGCGGCAGGCGTTAGCAATGATGGATCACCCGAACATCGCTAGGGTGCTCGATGCGGGGGTAACGGAAGAGGGACGGCCTTACTTTGCAATGGAGCTTGTCAAGGGAATGCCGATCTCCGATTACTGTGACCGTAATTCGCTCTCAACAAGAGAGCGATTGGAATTGTTCTCCCAAACTTGTCGAGCCATTCAGCACGCGCATCAAAAAGGCATCATTCATCGAGATCTGAAACCATCCAATGTTCTGGTGGCTCTCCGAGACGGCATCCCGATTGTGAAGGTGATTGACTTTGGACTCGCGAAAGCAGTTTATGAGCAGGTGCAATTGACCGATCGCACCTTATGCACGCAGTATGGCCAAATTGTCGGAACATTGGAGTACATGAGTCCCGAGCAAGCTGAACTCAATTCACTTGATATCGACTCGCGCACGGATGTTTATTCGCTAGGTGTGATTCTTTATGAACTGTTAACGGGATCGACGCCGATTCGGATCGATCGCGAGAAAAACAACGAGGCGTTTGACCGCATCCTGGCGAGGATTCGCAATCAAGAGACTGTCCGTCCCAGTAAGCGTTTGAGTGAATCTCGCGACGCAATTGTTGTCATCTCCTCGCAGCGAAAGACCAACCCCAGTCGACTCGCACGGTTGCTCCGGAATGAGCTCGATTGGATGGTTGTCAAAGCCCTCGAGAAAGATCGTACCCGACGCTACGACGGGCCTGCTGCTTTTGCTGATGATGTTCAACGTTTTCTTCGAGACGAACCAATTCTCGCGCGTCCGCCAACATTCAGTTACCGTTTCCGGAAAGTGGTTCGTAAACACAAAGCAAGTTTTGCGATTGCGAGTCTGTTTGCTCTGCTGTTGATCGGTGGATTGATTGGAATGGGGGTCATGTGGAAGCGAGCGGAAGATGAGCGGGACATCGCTCGGGCGCTGAAATTTCAAGCGCTCGCGGCTGCGGATCGAGAGGAAGGAGCAAAGCTAGAAGCCCTTGATGCTGTCGAGAAAGCGAAGCTGGCGAGAGCTGAGGCAGAACTTGCAACCGCGAATGAAATTGAACAGAAACAGGAAGCTAACCGCCAGCGTCTAGAAGCGGTGGAGATGGCGGAAATGCGGTTGATTGAGGCCGATAAATCAAAACGGCTATCCGCTTTTTTGGTCAGCACTTTTCAAGCAACTAATCCTGTTGGTCAAGGTGCGGCGCCAGGGATGTTGCCGACAGAAAGAGGCGGAGATTTGACCGCGCGAGAGATGCTCGATTCCGGCGCGAAGCGATTGGGTTCGGACCAGCTTTTGGCTGAGCATCCACTTTCGCGAGCTGCGATGATGAATGCCATTGGTGATGCCTATCGTCAACTTGGATTGTTTGATAAAGCGAAACCGTTACTTTCCGATGCGCTCAAGATTCGCAGCGAAAATCTATCTGAGAATCACCCCGACCTTGCCGAAAGCTGCCACAACCTGGGTTGGTACTTTCATGAGGTTGGTAATTATCCGCGGGCGGTCGGTCTCTATGACCAAGCGTTGAAGATTCGTCGCAGCATGGATACCGACGAAGGAAAACGATTGACGGCGAACACGCTACACAACAAAGCCTGGATGTTAGCCAATGAAGGTTGGGATGACGAGGCAGAAGAAATGATGCGTGAAGCACTGCAGATTCGAACGGAGGTGCTGGGGCCTGAACATCGAGATGCGATTTTTAGTCAAGTGGGCGTATTGTTTGTCTTGATCGAGCAGAAAAGATTCCTCGAGGCGACACCGCATATAGCCGCGGTCGTTAGTCGTCTTGGGAATCTGGACGTCGATTCCGAGCTCGGGAAAGCCGTGACACAGTTTGCGTACGGTCTGACCACACGCAATATCAGCCTGCCGCTGTCAGAAAAGCATTTGCAAGCTGCGTTGACCGCTTGCACACGAGCGCTCGACGAAGACAGTGTTTATGTCGGCGTGATTTGTTGCGAGCTCGGGACGACTCTAGAAGCTCAAGGTCGTTACCCGGAGGCGGCAGAAAATTTCAAGCGGGCAATCGACATCGGCCGTCGGAAAGTCAATCTAGAGCACCCCAGAATACGGCTTGCCGTTGGGCGGTATGCTGACTTGATGAGACGACAGGGCGAACCGGAAAAGGGGCGAGAACTTTGGCGGGAATTTATGGAAGCCCAGCTTCGCCGCTTCGATCCAGCATACGGGCAGGTTGCGACTGCCAGCTACAATCACGGAGTTTTTCTAAAATCTATCGGTGATGATGCTGCTGCCACGCAAGTTTTTGAAAGATTGGCAAAGACGGTTCGCGAGTCGACTGAATCAAATTCTGGATTTCGATATCAAACCGGAATGTTGGGCAACACTTTGAACCAACTGAGTATGTGTCTCGATGCGTCCGGGCATGACACGGACGAAGTTGTGCGGCATTATCGGGAAAGCATTGCTGCTTTCAAGCGTGACGTGGAAAAAAGCGACGATGCTTTGCCGATGATGGGTTGGCCATTGATTAATCTCGCCGGCACTCTGGTCGATGTACAGCGGTTTGATGAAGCGGAAGAGGAGCTTGACAACGCAACCGAAATTATCAAACAGGCGAAGGGAGGCGAGCGTGTGGAATTACGGGAATATCAATTGCAAACCTACTGCAATCTGTTTGAGAAGTCGGGGCGCTCTGAGGATCTCGTCGCGACGACGCGGGAACTTTCCAAGATCCATCAGCGTGACCCGGATGAACTTTTGTCGCTCGCGAAATCCTTGTGCCGACGTATCAAGAAGCTCGAAAGCACGGACGTCGCGGCAAGTCCGGATTCGTCGGGCGAGTTGACTGCCCTGAAGAAAGCTGCGACCGAAATACTTCGAAAAGCAAAGGCCGCAGGATTAGATGGTGATCAAATTTCGAAGTCGCATCTACTCAGGACTTTAAATCCAAATGTTGAACCGCGAAAGGTTGGGACTGAATCAATACCGGACGGTAGCTCGGAAGTTGGTGGAGATGGTAAGGCGGGTGATTAACGGACGCGGGATTGTTTGGCCAAAGAGTTTCGGTAAGTAATTTGGAGCTGGTCGGTAAAGAGTTTGATCTGCATCGCAGGATGGATTCTTAGTAACCTTGCCCCGTGGATAATGCTTGCCGGTTTCCAGAGAAAAACGTCACTTTACCTCAAAGTTCAATTCGTTGGATTTGCCCGTTACTTCCAGCGACGGCGATACTTCCGTCGCTCGGATGAACGCTGATGGCGTAGGCCCAGGCTTGGATCGCGGGAATTTTCCGCGATACGAGAACGTTTTCAAAATCAACGACGCGAACTTGCCCGTCGGTACAGCTGGCAACCATCTTTGATTTATCGATCCACGCGATATCAAGCGGTTCCGACTCGAGCCTGACGTAACGCATCATTCGCCCAATGGTAGGCTGCCAAAACCGAATGCTGCGATCAGCGGCCGCCGTGGCCACCAGGGGTCGGCCCGTTGAATAAGGGCAAGCAGAGATCGCATGAATCGGTTTGGAATGCTGATTCATGTTTCGGATTAGCTCGCCAGATTCGGTGTCCCAAACGCGAACGGAATGGTCATGCCCGGCTGAAACGATTTCGCCACTTTTTAGGACGCAGGCGGCGGTGACCCCGCGAGAATGCCCTAAAAAGGTTTGAACAGCATTTTGTGTCTTGAGATCCCAAAGAATCAGCGAGCGGTCGAGGCTTGCAGCTACCAATTGGGTTTTGTTTCGCCATCCTAATGAGACAACGGAATCATCATTGCTTGAAAGGGAAAATTGTGATTCGCACGATGGCCACTTATAGATTGCGACCGAGCCGTCATCTGAAGGATTTCCGCCTCCGACGGCGAGCAGAGTGCCGTCGGGTGAAAACGCTAGGCAATGCAGATTGCCGGTCAACGCAATTTTCTCTTTTTGAAGTTTCAGGTGCGGCCAGCTGTAAATGCGTATGCCACGCTGCGAACAACTGATCAGTGATTTGCCATCAGGCGAAAAAACGAGGTCTGTGATTGGTGGCTCTTGAGCAACGAGCGTCCCAACGCCTGACAGCCATAGCAGCATGAAAATACAGAATGCGTACTGCACGAGCCGACATTGAATTTGATTATTCATGCGATTAGCTCCTTGATCACTTTTGAAGCTGGTGGTGCTACCTGAATGGGGCGGCCGTCCGGGGTTTTCAACTCATGTCCCGGGTCGATGCCAAGCAACGTGTAGATCGTGGCGGAAAGGTCACCGGGGGTGATCGGCCGGTCGGTCACGAATTCACCTAAATCGTCACTTGCCCCAATCACTTGGCCACATTGCACGCCGCCGCCTGCCATCGCGACACTGAAACAATTGGGCCAGTGATCTCGGCCTCCTGTGCTGTTGATCTTTGGCGTCCTTCCAAAGTCAGTCATCACGAGGACAAGCGTCTCGTCCAGCATGCCTCGCGTGGATAGATCACTGATCAATGCACTCAAGGCCTTGTCCAATCCCGGAATCAGCGAATGCGGGGCAGAACGTGAATCCCCCGGGTGCCGATTGGCGTAGGTCTGTAGATCGAGATGGTTATCCCAGCCGACGTTGTTCACTGTAACGAATGGAACGCCACGTTCCACCAACCTTCTCGCCAACAAACATTGCTGGCCGATATTGTTGGAATCACCAAGGTTGGCTCGAGGGTCGATGCCATACTGGCCGCGCATCTCGGTTGATTCGTTGCCAAGATCGAAAGCCGCTTTGGCCTCCGTTGATGCGATCAGATTGTAAGCTCGCTCAAGATCAGGATCATTCACGCCCCCTGCCTGGGATTTCAATTTGCCGTACTCGTTCATCGCATTCACGATCTGCCGGCGGCGGTCGAGTCGTGAAATGTCGAGTCCGCGATAGAAATCCAAGTCTCGCACTTTGTAGCTTGCCTTTCCAGGATCGCTTCCCAAGGAAAAATGCTTGGTATCGTTTGGCAGGAATCCATTTCCAATTGTGGCAACATCGCGCGAGGTCAAATGGGGAATCGCGATGTTGGATGGCAGAATACCACCCTGCGTTTTTAAGTGTGCGACGACAGAAGCGATGGAGGGATATTCGAGGGCTGGGGTTGGTTTGTATCCAGTCATCAAATACTGAACCGCAAAATTGTGCACGCCAAACGGCGATGTCACGCTGCGGATCAAGGCGAGGTTGTCCATCATTTGTCCGGTTTTCGGCAAATGCTCACTGATCCGAACACCTGGCAAACTGGTTTCCACAGAACCGAATGGTCCACGAACTTCAGTGGGAGCCTGCGGTTTAGGGTCAAACGTGTCGAGATGGCTTGCACCACCGTCAAGCCAGATCAAAATGCATGATTTCGCTTTTGCAGCGGAACCTTGGTTGCTTAACGGGCTTGATGAATTCGCACGTTGCAAACGAAACAGGTCGCCCAACCCCAAGCCGAGTGCACTTAGGCCGCCGACACGGACGAAACTGCGTCGTGGTACACCATCGCATCGTTTTGAACATCTCATCTAACTTCTCGGCTCGTTTGATCTAGCTATCGGTTGAGAACCTAACGCAAAGTCGTTGTGGATCCTTTACGTCTCGTTTGCTTTGGGAAGCTTTGGGTTGACATCTCGGAAGCTCGGATATTCAACCCGCGTTTAAAAAAATGTCTTAGTGGTTTGTAATGAATTCATTGCAAGTCACGATGCTCCAAACAAAATCCTCCAACGCATCTCGCTGTTGATCCGCAGGCTTATCGGGATCGATCCAACGCTTGAGGGCGGCGACCTCGTTTTCGTTCGGGGGGCGGTTCAGAGCATATTCGTAAAACACTCGCACAATGGTGAGAGGTGGATTTTTGGATTGGATCAGCCTTTCAAGGCGGCCACTTGGTGCACCGATTCGGGCGTTCAACAGATTTCCGTTCAATAGATGCAACTTTTGCGCTAATGGGCCAATGGGTGATGGCGTGCCTTCACACGATTTCGTGCGGTCGCATCGTCCGAGTACATCGAGCGATTCCGATTGAATCGCGCCATCGCGAAGCGAGACCGCTCGCGTACCGAATGCTTCGTCCCCATATCTGCTGGCAACTCCCAGCACATCAGAAATCGCGTCGGCCAGCACCTCTGGCGAGAGCGGTTTTTGCACCATGTGCGAGTAGAACCGGTTGTCGGATTCGTTGCCATCGACAGGAAGCGAACTGCGACCGTAGCTTGAGCTCATTGCGATGACTTTCAACGTATGGCGCATGTCGTAGCCATGCTGAACGAAATCGTCGGCCAAACGATCGAGTAAGGCGGGGTGTGTTGCCGGATTCGTCGCACGGAAATCATCGACAGGCTCCACCAGCCCACGCCCCATTAACGATTTCCAGAGACGGTTGACGATTGCTTTCGCAAAGTAAGGGTTCTTGCGGTCCGTTAACCATTCGGCCAACGCACCACGACCATCTTTCGTTTCGATTGGCAGAAAATCACCGCCGGGGATTTTCATCAGCGCCGCCTTACCGGTCGCTGGATGAATATTCTTGCCGACTGGATTCAAGCGGATAACCTTGCTGCGGGTTAATTTCGCGAAAATAGCGGTGAGCCCATGAAAGTCATCCTGCGTCCAATGATCCAGCGGATGATTATGGCAATTGGCACATTTCATTCGACTTCCCAGAAATACCTCGGTTGCAAATTCGGTTTGCAGTCTGGCATCCTCCACAGCGGTGTAGAACGTGGCAGGTCCGTAGTGGGTTGTATCGCCGGTGGCAGTGATGATCTCACGAGCGATCTGATCGTATCCCACGCCGTTGCGAAGCTGCTCAGCTAACCAGTTATGAAAACCGCGAGCTGCCTGAGGAGTTGTTGTGACGGTGTTTTTGTCCCCTTTTGACTGAACACGCAATAGCTCGGCGAATTTCAAAGTGTAAAACTCGATGAACTCTTCCGATGCCAACAATCCGTCAATGACAGCTTCTCGATCCATTGGCGGTTCATCTTCTACGCGTTGGTAAGCCGGCATTCGTCCCGTTAAGTCAAGTGCGACCCTTCGCATAAAATCGTGATCGGGAATGTTTGGCGAGACTGGTAAACGCAAGTCGCTTAAAGACGCAAACACCTCCTCGTCGATGAAATTGTGCCGTGGTTCTGACACTAACTGGCGAACGGGTTTCAAGTGAGGAACAATCAATTCGATAGGGATGACCTCTGTGGAGTATCTTGCGATGATGATGTGCCGGCCGGCACGCATTCCTTGCGCCGTGATTGGATTGGAACCGAGTTGCACAGCGGATGGATCCTCCGCGACAAACTTCGTCAGGTACGTCACATCACGACTGACCCCATCATCGTAGTGAGCGATTACTTTGAGTGGGGTTTCGTCGGCAATTCCACTCGCGATGTATCTGTTGGGTGTCACATCAACGCGAATCAATTGACGATTCTCGATATATCTTGCGCCCTGTGCAATCCATTTCGTCAGTGTTTGAGCATTCAGGTCATCGTCGACAATTACTGCTCCGCCACCATGCTCCACTATCTCAGCAGGCTTCAAGAAAACGAGGCTTGACGCGGGGTCGACCAAATTGACGCGTCTGCCCCCCAGCTTTCGCACAATTTCGTCGTAGTCTGCTTCAGGCGTCCCTCCGTAGAGTGACAACTTGAAACCACCCCGGCCAATCGCCGATCCGTGACACTTGCCGGCATTGCATCCCAATTTTGTGAACATTGGGATCAAGTCGTTTTTAAAGTCGATCGGTTCATCGCCGCTGGTTTTAGAGGGCGTGCCTGTTGGAGGTGTGTCCATCGACTTTCCCTCCCGGGCGAAAGCAAAGCAAATGGATGCGACCACGAAAATAGCGAACCTAGTTTTGTTCATTTATGCTGGCTGCAATTCGGGTTAGGTTGATTGTGTCTGGAGGAGACGATCCTGATTTACAGTCATCAGCGAATCGCTGAGATTCAAGAATTTACAACCGGAATCAAAACTGAAATTGCTGACGTTTGGCGAGTTGGATCCTGACCAGCTTGCCTTGATTGGGTAGGGCGGTCAGGCAATAGAACCGACAGCGTTATCGGTTATTGGTTTTCTCTCGAGCGTTGCTTTCGTCCGTTTTTGGCGGCGGCTGCCGCATCTCCGGGCGTGTTACTGAGCAATTTTCTCAGGCCGATATGATCCACATCCATCGCATCGGCGATCGCGCCGAGAATGTGTGGTTGTGAATAGAACGCATTGGAGACGTAAGGCAGGTTGTGCAGCACCTTGCCGTCTTTGGCAACGATGACTGTCGCGGTGATGTTTTTATCTAATCCGTAGGCGGGGGGACCGGCTGAACCATCTTTGGACAAGCAAAAAAGGAGCTCTTTCGGGTAACGCTGGTCCAGCACGGCAAAGCTCTTCTCGGCCTCATTTGCATCGTCGGTACAAACGATCACGGACATCGTCCAGCGATATTTGGAGTTTGCCTCGATTGCCAAAAGTTGCCTTTGCAAGAATCCCAAGAATCGCCCGAAGGTACGTGCCTCGTTCACAAAAATGATCAGCTGAAGTTTGTCACCCGCCAAGCTGATAGGGTCGATCTCTTGGCCTGCTTGATCTCCACGCAAATTGATCGCTCCAAAGGCCAGAGCTTTCTCGCCCGGCTGTGGACCTGAGTAAATTGGCTGCTCAAGCTCCTTGATCCAATCCGCAGGTTCAGCGATCTTCAATTCAGCAGATCCATAGCCAGCACGGTCACCCCGTGTTGCTCCAGCCCGATCCGCGCCGCGTCCTGCACGTTCCATCCGAGCCATTTGCAACACACGCTCTTGGGACCCACTTTGCGCGATTCTCGGATTCATTGCCCCGCGATAGGTGGCAACTTCTTCTAGCGAAGCACTCTCGGGATCGAAGCCGGCATAGAGCTGTTTCATCATCGATGCGACATCAAAGTCGTACATATCGCCGCGTTCATTGGCGGCAATTAAGCGGGTATAGAAGGCGGCTCGATTTTCGGCAGAAACTTCGCCTGCTTGGAACTGACCCTCTTGCAACTCTTTTGCTCGGCCAAAACGTCCATGCTGACTATCGAAGTATTGCATTTTCATATTCAGCAGGGGAAGCAAGCGAGCGGCTTGGTCTTGGGTCAATTCCTTCGCGGCAACCGCTTTGTCAAATAAAACTTTTACCGCTTCTTCGTTTGACTTAATACGTTTCCAAATGTTAAAGCCCTGCTGCTGTGATAGTTTTTCTTCGTTGACGAGTTTGCTGATTCGTTTGAATCGAAAATCTTCGCACATGTCGAAGCCTTTATTTGAACCGATTCGATCCTCGGAGTTGATCTCTTGAGCTGAGGTTGCATTTGTCGTGACGATCGCAGCTAGCCAAAGGAAACTGAATGTCAGACATCGTTTGGTGAGAAAACATTGGGTGATGGAACGTCTGATCAGGGATAGTGATCGCAGGTTCTTCATGGGTTTCATCGCTCTGGAAGGAAATTCGCTCGACATTGTTTCGTTGAATTCGAGTTTTGATTGTCGCTGTTGATTGGTTTATTCGGTTGCTGGGATCGCTTCCGGATCGGCCGTTTTTGGTGTCGAAGGTGTGGTCATCAATTCCACGGCGGAGATTTCGAGCTGGGCATTGCGATCTGACGTCAAGCAGAAGCAGGCAAAGACTTCTTTTCCGGTAGCTTCGATATTTTTGCCCCGTCCACGAAGTAGCTGCAGTTCACTCACAGGGATTTTTACATCAAAGTATCCTGCGACCTCACGGGAAGCGCGGAAACGTCCGGCGTTTGCCCGCGTTGTCCCCAAGGCTCCCACTCCGAAATTGAGTTTGGTCGCTGTTGCAACTCTCACCTGGACCCTAAATAGGCTTTCTCGTTGAAGCACCACAGGATTTGGCTTGTCGTGGTTGACGTAGAGGGTGGCGATTTGGATCACATTTCCGAACGGACTGCCCATTACCTGTTTTGGCTTCGCTCTCAATGTGCCATCTTTACCCGCGAGGCGTGCTCCGTATTCCTCACGAATCTGATCACGGTCTACCTGTTCGTTTTGTAGAGCATCGCGAATTTCGAGACGTAATGCCAACATTGCAGAGATATATTCCCCCTCGCCCGGCCTGTGATCCCGCTCCAAATTTGCTTTCCAGACGTGGACGGTTTGGTCTGACCGCCGCGATGAAAACTTGCTGTTAGATTCGGTCGACGCGATGGCCGAATTTCCGCTGGCGATGTTGACGGATTTGCCGTCAGCCAAACGAATCGCTTGCACGAGGCCTTCTCGCACCGAAAGTTTTGATCGTTCAGGGGTCGCCATCACATCCAATCTGGTCCCGATGCTCACGAATCTGGCGGTGGGTGTGACAATGATCATGGGCGTGTGAGTTGGCTGCTTCTTTACGTCAGCAGAAAGAACCCCAGCGCGAAGATAAAGTTGCTTTTGGCCATCGTCTGAAATCGTTAGGATTGACCCCTGTGTTCACGTCAATTGTGAACCATCTCGAAACTGCAATTCGACAAACGAGTCCAATGAACGGGCTTCGAGCGTTCCGCCGGTCAACGCCTGTCCCTCAGCCGACACCCGTCCCTCAGCCGACACCTCGATGATCTTACCACCATCACCGGTCCATTGCGCTGCGATTTGGATTGCGGTGATCTTTAGAATGTGTTTACCCCGTTGGCTCCAGACACCCCATCCACCCAACAAGACAAGGAAGGTCGCTGCGATGGAAATTAACGTCAGCAGAACCCGCCGCCTTCACAGCGTTTGGTTGGACTGTTCGAGATTTGAAATCAGTTCGACGACGCGACGCTCCGCTTCATTTAGTGAAGTTTCGTCAGGTTCACCCAAGAACAGAATCTCATGAATTTGCTGTGATTTTAGATACAGCATTCGTGTTTCTGCACAACTCTCTAATTTGGCAGACAAGCTTTCGACTTCCTCGTTACTCGCGATGCCATCAAGGTGATGCTGAATGAGTGTTTGTCACGGTTCGCCAGCATCCCTAGTCATGCTTCGGTCCCCCGCATGGTCGACTCGACGCAGTCATGCAAGACGCGACGGATTCGATGGAGTGATTTGTAGATGGCCTCGGATGTCTTTCCGGTCTGCTGTGACAACTCGCGGACCGAATACGCCATGCGGTCATAGCCATCCACGATTGATTTTTGTTGTTCGGAAAGCGAATTTAAACAATCCTGTAGATAGGCTTGTCGATGATCTAATTCGTGTGCTGCGATTTGCTGCTCGTCCAGCAGCAATTCTGCGGCCCGTTCGGTCAATTGGTCGCGTCGCGCGGACCTGCGAAGGAAGCGTCGGAGTTAAATACGAACGAAACCAAACGCCCAAGCAACGAATGGTCGCCTCACATCGTAGCTTTCAAAACGGTTCCAGAGCGACACAGAGCATTCCTGCAGAATGTCACGGGCATCCGATCGATTCGGGCACTGCAACCAGGATGCACCGCATCAGCGCAGGTTCGTGTTGAATCAACAACCGGGTAAATTGCTCGTGAGTTTTTGGTTCGATACTTTGATTCCGCTCTTAAGCGGTGAAATTGGACAACAAGTTTGGCAGAATCCATTTCTTTTTACCGATCCGTCAGCGGTCGCCTAATTGATCTCGACTTCAACCAAGTTCTTTTGCGGCATTCAATGGCGAGTTTGGGAGTTTTCTGATCCTCTCTCTGTGAACGTACCCTGGATGCTGGAGGCACACCAATGGCCCGCGCGTGTGTTTTGTAGTCCCCCCGGGATGCGTATTTTCTTTATCGAGGATCAACGACTGATATTCCAATCGTAAAATCGGGCAGGCCGTTCTTCGGTGCTGGGCTGATTCCCTTTTTTTCGTGCTCACCCTCGGCATCGCGGTACTCGTATTGCTAATCCAACTGCTGCTCGGAGTTAGCGATTTACCCTGCCCACCGCTCAGCCATGACATCCAGTCACGTTGTCAAACGCATTGGCAGCGACATGAGTGGCTGTAGTGTTTGTTTCCGTTTGCATCTCAATTTTTCTTGCAGCATGGTTCGGTGACGAGTGTTTTGGTTCGGTCACGTGCAAGACGTGACGTAGATGCAGGCTTACCAAAACGACTGAAATGCCGCCAACGTTTGTAGTGTTTTTATGCCTGCATCTGGAAGGCATGCAGCCGGAATCGCTGAGTCCGCTTCGCCTGTAATGGACAAACCAAGGCAACCTTGGATATGCATGCTCACTTCGGCCCGCGATTCTAAAGTCCTGCTGCCGTTGTGCTTTTGTTCCGGCAAATCGCCGATTTAGGATTTGTTGGTTGATAGCTGCTCGCCAACTGTGTTTCCGTTTTCGACGAACCATTTCTGCAAGCGCGATGGGTGGAGTCGCAATTACGATGTTGGCAGCACACCGAAATCTGATTTTCTGCAATGGAAATGTGTTTCTGATATAGTCGCTGGGAAACGCCAAATGATCCCTCGCGCTGCGAGCTGCCCCGATGTTGTTTAGGTACGTGGATATGAAATTTCGAGTTGCGGTCGCCTTGTTGCCGTTGTTTGTTTTGATGGTGACCGCTCAGCATTCGCTAGCGGCGAAACCGTGGTCGAATGTCATCAGCATTGATGGCGAATTCGAGGATTGGAATCAGCATGGAAAGACGACCTCCGATCCGGTTGGTGATTCAACGGGTGCGTTTGACTTGTCGCACATCGAGACCTTTGTTGACGGCGCTACGATCTATCTACGATTCGATACGCAGGCTTCGCTCAACCTTCAGAGTGGCCCAACCTCCGACGGAATGCTCGATATTCGAATCAAGCTCGACAGCGATCGAACGTTACTAATTGGTTTAAGAGATAGACAAGCACGATTGGTGACTGGAAACCAAACTCGTGTGATACCGTGGAATGAGATCGATTTTGCAGCTTTGCCGACTTATGCCACGAATGATTTTGAGTGCAGGATCAATCTGGGCTCGCTTAACGTGCCAACGGATCAGCAGATCACATTGAATTTTCGGGGAAGTGATGAACTCACCGAGTCGATTGTGCTTGAGCTCAAACCACCCACTGCCAAAGCGGTGGGCAAACCCGATTTAAGGAAGATACCGTCGGGTGCGTTGCGCATCGCAAGTTTGAATACGCTTAAACAGGGAAGCGACTCGAAAGAACGCAAATCATCGATCAAAAATCTATTTCAATTTGCTGGGGCCGATATTTACTGTTTCAATGAGGCGCTTGATGAATCGGTCTTTCGGAAATCTTGTTTCGAAGTCTTGCCAGTATCATTTGCGAACACAAAAAACCTGCATTGGTCGTCCACCAGTGGAATCGTATCGCGGTTTCCACTGACTCCGCTGCCATTTAAGTGTCTCGAGGCAGCCGCGTTGATTGAAATACCGGGTCAGGGCCATCTGGTGATTGTTTCTGCTCATTTCACGTGCTGTGGGTACAAGGGCAGCAAAAAAGATCTCAGGCGAATTCGAGAAGTGAAAGAATTACTTGCCGACCTTCAACGGCTGCGTCGTGGAGACTATGGCGAGCAGGCGGCAAAGGCTGGCGTGATCATCTTGGGTGATTACAACCTGGTGGGATCCCGAGTACCGTTGGATTTAGTGAATGAGGCGGGGTTCAAGGATGTACTGCTGACCAGTCCTGTCGATGGTTCAGCGATGACTTGGCGGGGGATCGACCCAAAAGAGTCATTCTGGCCCGGGAGACTCGATTATGTCGCGATCGATCAAGAGCGAGTTGAATCGCGCGGCGGGTTCATTCTGAATACAGAACAATTGAATCGTTTCGATGCTTCGTTCGCTTCCGAGGTGCTAGGCAGTGACCATTCGATGTTGGTGATCGATGTGATGTTGCCGTAGGGGCAGCGATTGCCGTAGGGGCAGCGATGACCTCTATTCGTGTGGTTCGAGCAGCATTGTCGAGTGAGGCGTTTTTCATGCGAATCAGCGTTTTGCCTCGGGCGAAGAATGTGATCGCGGGTCATTTTGGGGTTGGTTTTACTCCGTATGCATTCGCCGAAAGGGATGGCGATGGTTGTGGCTTGGAGACGATTGCAAATCCTGAACGAGCGACGTTTCTTGGCGGTTCAGTTTGCCGCGTTCATTATTCCGTTGTTGGTGGAGGGAATCCGCGGCTGTGACGAATCGCTGAGCGGATGGGGGCGATAGCAGTGTCCTGAAGTGGCGGCTTTTCGTGGCAGGCAGGCCCGATTTGAGCGAGTAAGATGGCACGTCGTTGTTCCCTTCACATCGTGTATCGTTGTGGTGATGCGGTTGGCAGTGCCCCGCTGTGCCTCGAGGCGGACACGTTCGTCAGTCAGACCGTCCCCTTTTTCAGTACGCACTTTTCCAGCATCTTGCAAAGATCTCATGTCAGAAAATCCGGATCCGAATCAAAACGCTGATCAACCGTCTGTGACTGGTTGGAGAAAGCTCGCTCGCGTGTTGTTGGTGGTTTACGTGATTGCTCTTGCTGGTTTTGCGGGTTGGTCTCAGCTGAATCCCGATGTTCAGAACTCGTTGATCGCAACTGACGAGGGCTCGATCTGGATTGTTGAAGCCGTCACGCGAATTGGTGCCACCACGGTGCGGGATCTTGGCTTATTTTCGATTCTCGGTTTTCTTTGTGGTGCCGCCTTTGCTCCTTCGGTGCGTGGGGTCTCCCTGTTTCGGGTGTTCGCGAGTGTGCTTGTCGGCTTCGTTGTTGCTGTCGTCATTGCTGCAGGGGCGAATGCTGTGAGGCAAGGTTTCCCGCTAGTTCCGCCAACGATTCTGGCCGCTGTGATTATTCTTCTTGCGTCCCTGTACGGGAGCTGGCTCGGGGCGACGTGGATGAATAGCACGCATGTAGTTGCCTGGGCCTTGAAACAGGTCACCTTGGCAATCGTTTTGGTTTTAGGTGGCATGGCAACTTTGGCATGGTATTCGATCTCCCCTGATCCGTTGCCGATCGTTGCCGAAGACGTTTCGACCGAAGATCGCCGCCGCCTTGTTGCACTTTTTCGTGAAAACGATCCACGCAAACTTGCAAGCGACGAGACGGGGGAGCTGGTCATTACCGAACAAGACCTGAACCAGTTGGCGAGCTGGGGCTTTTCTCTGCTTCCCGGTGATCAACGTACGCAAGTTCAGTTAGCGAATGAGCAAGTCATCTTGGAAAGCACCTTGAAACTTCCGTCGCTCCCGATGCTTAGCGGGTACTTGAATTTTACTAGTGCAGGTTCATTACGAGCCAGCGGCGGCGAACTCGTTTATACGCCCAGTCAATTCACGTTCGGGAAAATGCGTGTTCCCCCCGCACTGTTTCGATATACCGGTCCCATTGTGTTGGATGAAGAGTGGCAGCACGGATCCGTAGGGCCGTTTTTTCGTTCGCTGCAATCCATCCAGATCGGTGATGAAGCCGCCACCATTGCGTATCGCAATCTTGAAATCGATAAAGAATTTGTACGCAACACACTCGTCGAATTCGGTGTGCTCGAAGATCTCGAAGATTCATGCAGCGCGCAAGCCAAACAGTTGGTCAAGCTTGCAGAAGCTTCGCCCGGGCTCACCCTCTCTCAATGCATGCAGACTGCGTTCACCACAGCCCGCGAACGTTCGCAAGACGGTAATGCTGTACGTGAAAACCGGGCGGCAATCCTCGCGCTTGGTTACTTGCTCGGGAACTATCGAGTCGGGACATTTGTCGGCGGTTTGGAAAAACCATCTGCCCAAGCGAGCAAGATGTTCAAGCAGGTCACGATCAGGGGGCGTCGCGATTGGACGCAACACTTCTCTGTTTCGGCGGCTTTGCAGGTGCTGGGCAATCGCAGTGCCAGCTTTGACGTCGGCATTCTGAAGGAAGAGCTTGATGCGGATGGTGGCAGTGGGTTTTCGTTCGGGGATTTGTTGGCGGATCGTTCTGGGACGGAATTCGCAAGCCAGATTACCGCATCAGAGTCTCAAGCTGCGGCGTTCCAAGATCAGCTTTCGAACAGTTTTGTCGAGCAAGATTACTTTCCGCCAGGAACCGGACTGCCCGAGGGGATTACGGCTCGCGAATTTGAGGACGAGTTTGGCGGAGTCGGTGGTCCAGAGTATTCCAATCTCTTGATGGAAATCGACAGGCGAATCGCCGCACTAACCGCTTACGGCAAGTGACTTTACCAAGCCGTGTTTTTAGCTAGCGTCGTTGTTCACAAGTAAAACCGACACCGCGACACCCGGCTGCTCCCAGAATGAGCAGCCGGTCTCAATCAAAACTTGGTGAGCACGCGGAATCGAAACGCGGCTACTCTGCCGTTTTGGATTTCCGCTCACTCGCTGATGATTTCGACTCGATTCCAGTAGGCCCATTCGCAGTGCCAATCGGTCGGATGGTTTTCGATCGATAGTTGGATCTTCTGCCCAGCGAATTCGGAGAGATTGACATTGATGTTCAGCCACTCATCTTTCGAAACGGTCTTTGAACCGACATCTTGTTTGGCGAGAACTTTACCGGCTGCGACAACACGCAACTGCCAGTCGCCGTGCGGATGGTGGCTGACCCGCAATTTCAAGGTCGTCTGCTTGTCGGCTGGAATTTCTAATGTGCGGACCAGACTGCTCGGCGTCTTTCGATCGAGCGGGTGCGTTTGGACCGCGGCGGTGTTACGAAACGTTCGATGGTGGACAACGCCACCTTCACCGACGTTGCGGACTTTGAATCCTGGCGCGACTTTTTGTACCAACCTCTGCCATTCAGCTTTGGGGCGATTTTTTTTGGTCGGTTCAAGATTGACCACTTTGTCGCCACTTAACATCCGCCGGGCGACGAATTCTTGCAGGCGGGGCATCTGACCTTTCACGGCAAGTGCGAGTGATTGCTCCGGATGGTTTGGAACCATCGGTTCGAGGCCGAACCATGCCATGCGTGGAAGGTTGTTATCGTCGTTGTCTTCCTCATGCGATGCGAGGCCTTGCAGGATTGGCCAGCGGTCTGCGAAGGGGAGACGACCAACAGCCGAAGCGAGGTAGAGTCTCACGATGGGCGAATCGTCTTCGTTTGCCATTCTAATGAACAGTTCGTGTGTCTGCGGACTGAGAATCGGTTGCTCCGCTTCGGCGGCAACCTGAAACGCATTGATCGAACTTTCGTCGCACAGAAACTGGATACACCAAGCACGGATGTGGGCGTCGTGGTCTGTTAACAACTGATTGAGCCGATTCTGGTCGAGGCCATCAGTGACATACAGCGACCAGAGCGCCCGAAGGCGTTTCGGTGTCGTTAGGTCGTCAGATTCCAACATGGCATTCAGCTTTGCATGAACTGCTTGCTGATCAAGCTTGCCTGCGTGCGAACGCGAATGCAGCAACAGTCTTGCCTGTCGCACGTACCAGTCGTTGGTGTGCAACTGGAGATCGACCAGCTCGATGTCGGACAAATTGCGTAGGTTCGGCCGTGCAATCGGTTTGGCTCCCTCGGGCATGATCCGATAAATCCGGCCGCTGTTGGGGAAGTTAATCGTATTGCCACACACGTCTGTATCGTGCCAGTCAAGGATATAAACGCCACCTTCGGGACCAGTTTCGACACTGAAACCAACCCAGGCGAGGTCGTTGGTTGGCATGAAATCGTCACCGTGGCGTCCGATGAAACTTGAGCCTTTGGGCTCGAGAATATCGGTTAATACTGCGTGCTCATGAATGTTGCACATGAACAGTCGGTTGCGGTACTCCGGCGGGAAGGCATCAGCGAGATAAACGCGTGCACCACCATGAGCAGAGAGATGCGTATGATCTCGAATTGTCTTGATGTCGTCGTAAATGTAGGGGTTCACATGCGGACGACTTTGTTTTTCGTAGACACCACCTTGCACGACATGAAATAAGTGGGGAATGACGCAACAAGTTGCAAAGCCCTGGCCGTGATCGTTGAAATCAAAGCCCCACGGATTGGAAAGACCGCGGGCGAATACCTCGAACGTTTTGCGGGTTGGGTGATAACGCCAGATACCGCCGTCGATGAATTGTCGTTTTTCGTCGGCGTCACCTGGCTTGCCAACACGCGACTGGGTGAAGACACCGTGGCAACCATACAGCCAGCCATCGGGCCCCCAGATGAAGCTGTTCAGTGTCTCGTGGCGGTCATTGATCCCCCAGCCATCCAGCAGTATCTGCGGCGGGCCATCGGGGACGTCGTCGCCATCTGCATCAGGGATAAAGGACAAGTTTGGTGGCGAGCCAACAAAGACACCGCCAAATCCTGGTGCCATTCCCGAGGTAAAGGTTAATGTATCGGTGAATGTTTTCTTCTTATCAAAGACGCCATCCCCATCGGTATCTTCCAAAATCTGTATTCGGCTGACCGGTTCGTCGGTGTGATTGCGTCGCGTTCGGTAATTGAAATTTTCAGCAACCCACATTCGGCCACGATCGTCAAAGCAAAATGCAATCGGTTCGGCGATGTCGGGTTCGGATGCAAAAATCGAAACTTCGAATACCTCGGGGATCGCCATCTGTTCGACCGCTTCCTTTGGCTTCAGGAACGGCGCGTCGCTGGTGCGATGCTGTTTTTGGGGGAGCTCATTGCGTGGATTGGTCGGTGGTGGTTCCGCTTTGCAAATTGAGGGGGCCACCAGGAAGCCGATTGTGGCTAGCGTGATCAACACGCTCCATGAAACGATTGAATCGGGCTTGTATGTGAAGCGAAGCAAGTTGGTTTTATTGGTGCGATTCATTTCTGCAACTCCACTTGCTCGGTGGTTCGTAGGTACTTGATCAAGTCGATGACTTCTTGTTTTTTCATTTGGTCAAGTTGGCCATCTGGCATCATTGATTTGGTTGAAATTTTGCGGGCTTCAATGTCGTCTTTGGGAATCACGACCTGAGGTTGCTCGACCGTTTTTAGCACGACACGGGTGGCGTCTTCTTCCGCGATCACCCCGTTCAATAGACGACCATCCACCGTCTGAATCAAAACCATCTTGTAGCCGTCCGGAACGTCGTAGCTGGGATCGACGCTGTTGAGCAGGATATAGTCGAGGTTCGCCCGATTTGAGCCAGTCAGATCTGGTCCGATTTTACCGCCGGCTCCGTAGAGCAGGTGGCAGGACGCGCAGGTTTTTTCAAATACCGCACGACCTCTCGTTGCGTCTGCATCGGCGATTGCTTCCGGAGTGCAGATTGACTTGTATTTCGCCAGCAGCTCGGTGCGATCGGCTGAGAGGTCCCTCACCTCGCCGAACACTTTGGCAAACGAATCACCCAATAATAAATTCAAAGACCGAGCAACGTGTGCAGTGATCGCTGCGCGTTCGACGTCACCTATCTCAATTGCCTTCAACAGTGGTTCTGCGTATGGCTTTCGAGTCGCTAGCGTTTCGATGACAGCTCGGCGTAACGTTGGATCCCAGTCCGGGTAGCGCGATAGCAGGATTTTTGGTGCGGCGTTGTTTTCAATCGATGCGTAACCACGGACGGCATCTAGCCGGATCTGCGGGTCGTCAAGCAGGGATTCTAGAATCGCTGAGATCTGAGCGTTTTGCTGCGTCAAAAGGGATCGCAAGGCGATGCGGCGAAGGCGAGGTTCGGCGGTGTTGTCTTTGACCAATTTGAGGGCTCGTTGGATTGCGTCGCCGTCACCAAAAATCTGTGAAAGCTGCATTGAAAGCTCTCGCGTTTCATCGAGTTCGCTTTCAGCAAGTTCACGGCTCAATTTGGCCCAGCCCTCCGGAGGTGTGACATCCCGTCGGCCGGCAAGCCCGCTAAGCATTCCCCGCATCAAAGCAGCGCGGATATTCGGGTCTTTCGTGTTGTTGAGAGTGCTCACCAGCAGAGACAGCGAAGCTGACTCTTCAGAGGCCCAGCTTGACCTCGGAACCTGGGCGATAAACAAAGCAACGGTGATGATTACGAGTGGTTTCATCTCAGACATGAACCAAGAATTGAGGATGGCTTGTAGGGGCTGACCTGCGGACGTTGGGTGTTGTCGAAAAGCTTTCTTGCGACGTCCCCTGAATTATCGACAAAGCCCAGCGGACCGCAGCCACCAGTTCACGTGGTACTTGAACATTGTTTGCGTTGCTGCGTCCCCAGTTTACCCCATGGCAGACGAATGAGCGAGCTTGCCACTGGGGAACATGCTAGCCACAGCCTCTTCGACCGCACTGAACATCGAGTGATCATTCCCCAGGAGTGCGGAAACGCCTCGTTCAATTGGAAACTGGCGATCTGAACGTGGCATTAACGTCCGCCTGCCGTAGAAATTCTAATCGAGCCCGTATGTTGCTCATTGAATGACCATTCGCCACCTTAAATCGGTTGACATTGATTCCGTTGACATTGATTCCGTTGCCGCTTGATGGAGCAGTCGCTTGTTGGAACAACGAATGCATCAACGGTATTGACCGCAACGTGACGATCGCGGTCAGTGACTTCAATGCCTTCCGGTTCAGCGGATGTCACACAATTACCCTATCGAGACGACTTGATCGGGTTCGTGGTTAAGCGCGTCCAACGCGACTGGCAGGTATTCAGGGCTGTCTTGTAGCAGGTCCTGAAGATGGGCTTCCGGATCATCGAGCCAGCGTTTGTAGGCCAGCGCAAACATCCCGACAAACTCATAGTCGCAAGCTTGTAATGCTCGAACGAAGGCTCGGTCGACAAGCTTCAAGACATGATCGGGAATGGAATCGAGTGACGAAAAAGCGTATGCACCAGCATAAATGACATGCCTGTATTGGCTCTCCAGCATGTTTGATGCGATGTCGATCGTATTCTCATCTAACTTTTTCAAGCGGGTGACAGTACACATCGCTTTTGCCGAAATTTCATCATCGCGATGGTCAGCCAAAATTCTCAATCGGCCAACGATCGCCTCGTTTGCGATGGGGCGATAATCCATCGCCATCCGTTCAACCGTCGCGATTGCGTGGAGTACGATCGCGCGATTGGGGGAATCGAGATGTTCTAACAGCAGTGTTTGCTGCTTCTCACTCAAGTCCTGATTCGTTTGAAGATGTCGTATCGCAATCACTTTTTGCGATGCAGAATCAATGGCAGCGAGTTCCCACCACTGATCTTGGGGCTGACCCAACAAAGTCTTTTGCTTTGTGGGTTGAAAGAACGAGTCGTTGGTTTTGAACAAGAACTTCAGTGAATTTTGCATGGGGCGTTTGAGTTCACCATGCATCTCGCTCACCCAGGCAGGGGTCCGATCATCACGGGCCCAAGCGGCAATCGCATTGGCATAAGCCAGTGTCTGAAAATCGAGGAACGGCCGCGCTGCGATTTCCCAGCGCGTCGAGTCCCAATGAGATCCAACTTTGCCTACCAAGCCGATGCCGTTGCGAAGCGTACCAAGTCCGGTACCAACCACCGCCAGTTCAGCTACCTCGGGGGTCACTGGTCCTGCAAAACGATTTTGATACAGCAGGTCATTGACAACGCCATTGACCAACGTCGCCAAACCTAGGGATGGATCACTATCTAATTCGGCATCCAGAACAATGGACCGATTCTCAACGTCGTACTTTCCCAACAGACCGCTGGGACCTCCACAGGAGCCGCCGCCTCATCCGCCGCCGCTGCCGCAGTTTGCCGCTTGTTGGGGCACCACTCTGAATTGAATGCCCGAGGCGTCATGATTGAGATGATCGCCCACGAACTGAATCATCTCTGTGGGGGTCTTTTGCGAAAAGAATAACCCGAGCAGTGTGTCACGATTCAGTACCGGCAACCGGAATCGGTCAAAACCGATGCATTCAGCGATTTGCTGGATGTGATAGTCGATCCGCGCCTTTTCGGCGTCTGGCAGATTTGGTTTCGTTTTGAAAAACACGATTGAGCGATCCCAGGTTTTTGACCAAGTCCAAAGCGATGGCGACGATAGCGTCGGCCTGCACTGCAATGAGAGTACAAAATCTGGTCACTGAAAACAGCCCCGATTTGGCTCCTGCACCCCAGTGATGGGGTTCGTCGTCGTCCAGTCCAATTGCCCGCGCGGAAAGCGAGGCGTCTGGGCGCGGCCTGCCCGCCGGCTTGCGACGACAAGCCCCCAAAGCGAGCACACCGAAATGTCCCGTCATGGTAAGGCCGAAATTTGGATCTCGAAGTGATTGCTGCCTCGCTAGCCAGACCGATAACGACGGAATCCAATGGGTTCCGTTCGACGATTGAGATCAGATTGGAAACGAATGCTGAAATTTCGAATCACGCGACAGTCCAGTTTCCCACCGAAGCAGGAGAAGATTCCGGCAGCCCCCCGGCAACGTGTGTATCGTTATCTCGCTTCGCTGCGTGACAGCACCATTCCAGACGAAGCATCATGCAATGAACAGAAAAGCAGTTCCAATCGACAGGGTTAACGCAATTGACTCGGGATCAAATTGCTTTCTTTCCGTGTGCTTGGCTTCGATCTGACTCGTTTTTCGACTTCAAAAGTGGGTGAAGAACGGAAGCCAAGCACGCGTAGAAGATCGCTCAGGAAAGGCATAGCAGTGTCAAGTCATCAGTATGAAACCGGTGCCGTCAGGTCGAATCGCTCGCTCGCGCAAATTACCTCTGGCATTCGTTGCAGTCGCGTGGTGCCGCCTGGGCGGAGGCACCGCCTCGGCACAGCATCGTGATCCGGAGGAGATCTTCAAACCTGAGAAGCAGCGCGAATGGACTCGAATCGACATCCAATGCTGATCGCACACCATTGATACCCTGCTTGGCACCTGTCAACGATTTGATGATCAAATGAAATCTATCGGTGGTCGAAAATCTTCGGGCGTTACGGTCCAATTTGACAAACACGTACCCAGTCAGGAACGAGTGATCTGCAAAGCCACTCTTTGAAACGGTACGGCAAATGGGAGCTGCTGAAATTCTAACGAAGCGAAGGCAAACTCCACCTGTTTAATCAGTATGCGGCAGATTTGCCGGGTAATTTAGCTGGCCAATTTGAAAATGGTATCGGGATAACGATTCTCACCAACACCAACACCAACACCAACACCAACAACGGCGATGTCGATGTCGATGTCGATGTCGATGTCGATGTCGATGTCGGCGATGCGACGAACACGCGCGGCGGTCTCGCTTGGATGCAAAATTTCATGGGTGGCGATGTTCAAGTCACTGTCGGGCAGTCGGCGTTGAAAATCATGCTTGATCAAAATAACGACGCTGGCTGGGATCGAACTTCATTCTTCGCGCAACCGCTCGCCGGCAATCCGATGTGCAGCTTCCCGATACTGCACTGCCCCGCCAGGATGCATTCCTTATCGGGTTTTGCATCAGCCTAGGCTTTGACTTCCTGAAGGATCTGTTCGGATCACCTGGAGTCTTCAAACTCAAATTCATCGACTCGTACCAAGGTGTGATGAACGGATGGGTGTGCAATTTCAAGATTTCTGGCATCACCATATTGCTGGGTATATCGACAACTTTGGTAGCATCGCCAATGATCGATGCGCAAACATCTGCTGAGCCAACTTTGGCAATTTTGCTTGCGAAAACCGCGATTGCCGGGGCCACCGGTTTCGTATCATTCACGATATAGACCTTGCCATCGGGGTGGACCTTGCCATCGGGGTGGACCGTGTCAGCCAACTGAGCCTGGCCGGCGACGCTCCCTATGGCACTGGTCAAACAGACACAAGCCAGGCCTGAGATCGCATTCCTATTTGTGATTTTTCTGTCAACGGCAGTATGCGCATAGGGAACGAGAAGATCCTTCGCGTTGTTGAGCCGATTCCGCAGGACGCAAGCTGGAGTATGACCGGTTTCTAGACGAGCCCTTACCTACCAAGCCCTTACCTACCAAGCCCAGCACAGTGCAAATGGTATCGCGTCTGTATTCCTATTCGGATCCAATACAGTCTGGGTTTCCAAATTTTGATCCGGCTCGATCCGACCTCAACGAATCCGATGTTGCTTTGATTGGCTGGCATTCGCTCCAACCGCCCAAGCGGTCGGAACGCGACGTTCCACGAACCGGGGTCCGGTAAACCATGGCTTTACAAGAACAACTTGAGCGAGTGACTGCGTCAGTTGATCAGCATGTCCGGGCGTCGAAGGGATTTGAAGAAGAGTCCTGGATCAATCCGTTAACGCCAGTCGATTGTGTGGCTGCCTTTGCGATGGCATCGATGCTGACCGAAGAGAATCGATTCGACCAGTTGGTTGCCGTCGCTCCTGAGGGCCATGTGTACGGCTATTTTTTTGAACAGCTTGGCAATCCAATTTTGACCGTGCACGTTGATTATCCGCCACGTCGGTGCGAAGTGTTGGATGACCTCTGCGGCCTACGTGATCAACGGGTCTTGATTCTTGAAGACGATGTGGCCAGCGGAACAACCCTTCGGCACGTCATTGGTGAACTCAAGCAGCACCGCCCCAAGTCAATTGACCTTTATTTGGGACGCGGCAAGGACTGCCAGATCATCGAGTTTATCGATCCTGAGATCAGCACGACCTACTTGGCTGAAGACCACTTGGATCCCAATGATCGAGCGGATCACGAGGCCCGCTTCATCCAATTTTTCAATCGGGCATGATCGCCGGATCTGCTGGAAGCCGGATCTGCTGGATGCTGGATCTGCTGGATGCTGGCCCCACACCGAGGGGCGACCTGCCTTGCCGACTTAGAAACTTCTCCGGCCACCTTGCGGCGTTTCAAAACGAAGCGGATCCAACCGACCGCTTTCCGTATCGAAGGTCGCGCAGCAGCCATTGAAAACCGCGTCGATCACCACGAAGTGTTTTACATCACAGTTCAAGTGGATCGGCGATTCACCTTGCCAGTCACCTTGTCCCGTCGGCGTCGCCACAGCCCACTGGTGAAAGTGTCCAATGAAATGACGTGGCTGAGAGGCATATTGGAAACCGGCCATTGCCCGTCGGTGAAGATCGATCCCGGCCTCTTCGATGGACCACAAACCAGCGATGTCATGCGGGTCGATATCCGCAGCGCGATGACTGAAGTAGCAATCCTCGATTTGCAGTGATGGCTGCATCTGACTCATCCAGTCGAGTGTTTGGGCGGAAAATCTTTCACGAATGTCATCGGTGATTTCTCGGCAAAGCGTGTAGTCATGGTTTCCCCAGACCCCAATCGCACCGCATTGATCAAGCATCGCAGTGACTTCCGACGACCACTCTGCGGGCGCGAAGGCGTCGCAAGTGTCGCCAAGACTAAGCACTTGATCGACGCCGCATTTTCGTAGAACCGTCAGGGCAGATGCCAATTCTTCGACGTGACTGTGAACGTCCGCGATAAGCCCGATCCGCATCAGAGAGGTCTCCTTCGTTTGAAGCAAGCCTGTAAGTCTTTGCTGGGTAAGGATATCAGCTGGGTGAGGATGTCAGGGTGCTTGAGCGAGCATCATAACGCCGACGGGCTTGCGATACAGCGATTTTTTTTTTGAACTGCAAATCAACAATCAGTGAAAGCGGAAAGTGCAAAGCTGCGGAAGGGGAATTTGTGCCTGGACGGGATGCATATCACACTGGTCGCGAGTTCCTGTGGGGTGCCGGCGGCTAGCGTCGTGCCGCGTAGAAAGGTGCCGCTGCAACCGAAGGGTTCTGATTCAATTACACTCGACTCGACCATGGTAGCGTTTTGGTCTTTCTCCCTGAACAACGCAAACAGTGACGGTGGTTGTACTCCGTGCGATAGGCGACTTGGCGTACCAGGCTGAACTCCCTGACTAAATTTGATCTGATGCGGTTCGATGGGAGTTAGCGATCCTCGAATCGGGTATTTTGGTGATCTGTGTTGTGGGGTGTTTCGCGCCTGCGACGCCTCTACCTGCTTGGATTGCAACTTACGAACGGTACCGACTGTGAATCACAACATTGAGATGCGGCTAAATTTCAGTACCTGTCTGATCTTATTCGTTCTTTACTTGTTTTGTTTGCTCCCACCAAACGGGCAGCTCGCACTCGCCCAGCAATCAACTGAGCAAGGTCAGACCGACCGCGATGTTGTTGGTCCGGTGGTTGGCGCCATCGATCAAACATCCTGTCATCTGCTGTACCGACCGGGCAATCGCGAGATGCAGCTGATGCTCGAGCTTGTGCGGGGGCCGCAGGTGGTCGCACGAGTGGAAGCCATGGCGAAAGCGAAAAATGACTTTGTCGCAAAGTTTTATGTTGATGGTTTGCAGGCTGGCACCGAGTATCGCTACCGAATCAAGACCAGTGAGGGGAAATCACTGGTCGAGGCTGACGCTCAACATTTCTTTACGACTCGACCTCAGGGGCGCGAAAACAAACCTGTCTCCGTAGGGTTTGTTTCGTGTGTTGATATCGAACCAAACGGCATTTGGTCGGATATGAATGCATTGAACTTGGATGCGGTCTGCTTGATGGGGGACACGCCTTACATCGACACTGCCCAGCTTTCAGTTGTTCGCAGCAGGCATCGGCAGTTGTTGCAAGTCGCGGATTTGGCGACGCTCGCGACGCACACACCGACTTATGGCACCTGGGACGATCACGATTTCGGTCGCAACAACGGCAACGGTCGAAATATGCGTTCCGGAAAAGTCGCGACGCGTCAAGGCTTTATCGAGTATCGCGCGCATGATCAGTTCGGCAACGGTCGGGAAGGGGTTTACCACAAAGTCGACCTCGGTTTGATCGAGGTGTTCCTGCTGGACCCGCGCTACTTTTCTCAAACAGAACCCTCTCCGGTCGATCCAAGCCAAACCACTTGTTTTGGAAAAGAGCAATGGAATTGGCTGCTTGAAGGAATACGCTCCTCCAAGGCGCCGTTCAAAGTTCTGGCGGCGGGTAGCATCTGGGAAGATAAAAAGAACTCAGAAACCGACGACATGTTTACTTATTGGTACGAACGGGATGCCCTGCTGGATATCGTCAAACGCGAAGGAATCAGCGGGGTTGTTCTGCTAGGCGGCGATATTCACGTAGCCCGACATTTGGTTCATCGTCGTCGTGTTGGTTATGACTTGCACGACTTTGTGATTTCACCCGGCCACACACGCGTCATTTCGGGGCTGGATGTCTATCACCCGTCCTTGGAGTGGTCGCTCGTCGAAGGTTGGCAGTTCTTGACGTTATCGGCTGAGGTGAGTGCTGGCGAGCCAGTCTTAACCGCCGAATATCGGCAACCCGATGCTGTCGTCAATCGAAAGGTCGTGATTCCACTTCGCGATATCTCACCCACCAAGGTTTTGCCCGCAACCGGGCCGTCGGGAAAAAAATCGCCCGATGAATTTTCTGTCGCTGGGACGAGTGATCAGGAATTGCGAGCTTATTGGTCGTTCGACAACGATTTTCGTAACCAATCTGTGCTCGGAACTCGGATCGATGCTATCCCCCATCATGATGCGGCGGTTGTGCCGGCGGTGGGTGTGCGTGGTGGTGCGTTGCGACTTCGCAGCGCAGAAGAGCAATTTGTGAGTGTGCCACGTAGTTTCTTGGACGAAACTTCGTCATCACACACAGTTTCGTTATGGTTCAACCCAAATTCGTTGCCACCGCATGGATCAAGCAGTCGTGCGTTCTTGCTGGAGAGTACTGCACAGGGCAAGCCTTCGAACACGGATCGTTGGCATTTGTCGATTGGTTTTCGGGCGACTGGTGATCCCGACAAAATCAATTTGCAACTTTACACCCACACCGTTAGCCCAGCGGCAAAGCCCGAGGCGGCTCCCACTGCCATTTCGCAAGGGCCGTTCAGCATGCTCGTCGATCGAGTCCAATTGCTCGACAAATGGAACCATTTGGTTTGGAGTTTTGATGGCAAACGCATTCAATTGAACCTGGGCAGCGAACGCATCGGAGACTTTGAACTGCCGGTTCCGGGTCCGGCATCCGAATTTGGCGGCCTGATCCTTGGTGGTCATCGCGAGGGAACTGGACGGAATTTTGACGGAATGATTGACGAAGTCAAAATCTGGCAGGGGATTACTGTGCAGCCACAGTTTGAAGTTGGGCCCAAAGAGTGAGCCGCGAGGCGGAAGCCCCGTTTTTAGCCTCATCGGCCGCTCAAGCCTGAACGCTCGCGAGAGTCCGCCTGAACGCTCGCGAGAGTCCGCCTGAATGCTTGCGAGCGGGCAGAACTACGGCACCACGGCGTTGTCAGCCGCTCGAAACAGGGCGAATGAATCCGTTTTCTACGAATCCACCTCGGTACGTTTCAAGCTGGTACCGAGGGGTGTTTCGCGGTTAGAGTGGCGATGTTCGGCTAGCCGCCCTTTCGGAATCTGTTTGGAAGTAGCTTCAGATTCATTTATCCTGTCCGCTGACCGCCGGGGAAATGTCCGGATTTACGTGCCGCTTTTGCGATCGATTCCCGCCAAGTCATTGGCTTCATCGTGGTGAATGAGTGCACTGAAAACGGTTGCGTCGCAGCGAATCATCAGTTCTCCGTCCAACATTACAAGTGAAAGTTTTCCTTGATCAGACTCGTTCGACCCGCTGGGTCCATCATCGAATCGACCTCAGCAACCGAAGTGACCGCGTTGTGGGATCGACGCGCGGAATGGGATCGACGGATGGAGATGATCGCACAGGCCCGGTCCTTTTTGTATCTGTCGACGTTCTATATCGATTGGGATAAGTATGGGCGTGAATGCTTAGATGAACTTCTCAACGCGCAGCGCCGGGGTGTTTCAACTTACCTCGTGATTGACAGCTTCGGTCAATGGTTGGCCGGTACCCTCATGTCTGCCGCTGAGCGGGCAAACCTGCGGCGGCAGCTTGATGAATTGAAGCAAGCCGGCGGAACCGTGGTGATGTATACGCCGGAGAACGCAATCGATCGCAAAGTTGGTTGCGGGCAGCATATTAAGATTCAACTTTCTGAGCGGGGCGAGGCGATTTTTGGGAGCAGCAACATCACCGCCAGCTCCTTTGAGGCGTGGAACGAGTTCTCGGTAGCTTTGCGTGGACCGATTGTGCGACTGTTGATGCGCAATTTCTTTGACCTGCTCGGTGCGACGATTCCTGAGCACGAAAATCAATTGAATGAGGAGCAGGCCTGCTCTGAAAATCTTGCCATGGACTACTGGTCTTACGACCCAAATCAAGATCCCGGTCGCTGGGGGGCGCTCAGTCGCCAAGAGATCAATCCGCTGACACAGATGTTGGCCGACAAAATTCGCCAGGCAGAACATACCGTTCAGCTCACCAGTTTTTATTACAAACCGACCCGCCTGCTTACTGAGGCGATCGCGGAAGCCGCGACAAGAGGTGTGAAGGTCGACGTTTATCATTCGCATGTGTCAGTGCTTGACTCGCGATTGCCTTGGCTGGCTGCGGCGACCAATTATCCCTCGCTTGCGCAGCAGGGCGTTCGGATTCACGAAAACCGCCATGGTGAACATTCCAAAATTGTACTGATTGATGATCGGTGGGTCGCATTCGGCAGCTACAACCTGGAAGATGCGGCTGACAATCGGTTTGCAGAGGCGATGCTCGTCACTCGCGAAAACTCACTTTTGCAGACCGCTCGAACCATTTTTCAAGGACTCGCCAGCGATCCTGACAATCACATCGTATCCGCCGAAGAAGTGAATCAATGGCCAATTTCTCAACGCGTGGCGATCCGGCTGTTTCGTCCGATCAAGCAATGGTTCTGAACGAGTGCAGACGAAACTCCCTTAACCATTGAAAGAAAGCGGCCATCAAATTTGCTTGGGTTTTGGCGGTTAAGAATCGAACGCTCAGCACTACGAACGTTACCTAACTATTTTCAGAGAGTGTTTCATGTTTGAACGAATCTCGATGGGATGGCAGCTGATGAAGCAGGCCGTTGAAGTTCTTCGGCTCGATAAAGCGCTGCTTCTTTTTCCTTTGCTCAGTGGGATTTCCTGCATCCTTGTGCTGGTAAGTTTCGCGGTGCCTGCATTCATGTCTGGGGCATTTGAAGTAGGTGATGAAAGTACAACACAAATCACACAGAATCCGATCGCGTGGGTCGTCCTTTTTCTATTCTATTTTGTGAACTATTTCGTCATTACCTTTTTCAACTCTGCGCTGGTCGGATGTGCGGTGATCCGTCTGAAAGGGGGCGATCCTGTGGTGAGTGACGGCTTCCACTCAGCATTTGCTCGCTTACCTCAAATTGCTGGTTGGGCATTTGTTTCTGCGACAGTCGGGATTGTCTTGAAGCTGATTGAGTCACGTTCTGAGCAAGCTGGTCGCATTGTTGCTGGACTAATTGGCATGGCTTGGTCGATCACAACTTTCTTTGTCGTTCCAGTGCTTGTCATTGAAGGCGTTGGGCCCATTGGTGCTGTCAAGCGAAGTGTGGCGGTCATGCGTAAGACGTGGGGCGAGGCACTGATGTCCAATTTTGGAATCGGGATATTCGTCTTTTTGCTGAGCGTGGTCGGTATCCTCCCGATCGTCGGTGGGGTGGCACTCATCGGTGCTGGATCAGCCACACTGGGCGGAATCCTCATTGGTGCCGGAGTTTTGATGTTGATCATGGTCTCACTGATCTCCTCGGCACTCAATTCGATCATTTTGGCCGCTCTTTACATCTACGCGGCTGAAGATCAAATGCCAGAGGGATTTGATTCCAATCTCGTGCAGGGCGCGTTCGCATCCCGGTAGCCGATTGGTGCCTCGCTTCCGTTTGGATCAAGAGGCAGTCGTTGAAGCAGGAGACGAAATCGCGTGGGATCAATCCTGTGATCCCACGCTGGTTCAGATCGCCGGCATTGGGCTACAGTCGCCCTCTCGCGGATCGTTCAATTGACAGACTCGCGACAGAGTTCAGATCGCGACAGAGCACGCGATTTGGCTGCGATGCTTCCATTGCTTGCTGACGACGTCGACCGAAGTTTCAAGCCGTTCGGTTGACTGCCACGCGGTAAGCATCGGCGATCTCAGTGGGTTCTGCGATGGTCACATTTAAGTCTTTCAACAAGCCATCACCGATTCCGTAAATCCAGCCATTCACCGATAGGGGTTGTCCGTTCTCCCATGCTTCCTGAACGACTGTCGAATGACAGACGTGTAGGGTTTGCTCAATGACGTTCAGTTCACAAAGTCTGTTGAACCTTTCATTTTCGTCTTCGATTTTCAGCAGAACTTCGTCGTGTTTGCGACGCACGTCGCGGATATGGCGAAGCCAATTGTCAATCAATCCCACGTGATGATTCTGGCTTGCTGCTTTTACGCCACCACAGCCGTAATGTCCGCAAACAATAATGTGTTTCACCTTCAGAGCGCTGACGGCGTATTCGATCACACTTTGGCAGTTGAAGTCGCTGTGCACCACGACGTTGGCGATGTTGCGATGAACGAAGACTTCACCAGGCATCAGGCCTAGGATCTCGTTGGCCGGGACACGACTGTCGGCGCATCCGATCCACAAGAATTCAGGGCTTTGCCCTTGGGACAGCTTGTTAAAGAAATCAGGGTCGGTCTCATTTACACTGGCCACCCACTTGCGATTGTTTTCGATCAGATCCGGTAGGACACGCATGGTTTACAAGCTCCAGTTTGTGAACAGCAAAAGCACGTGGATTTGAGAAAGATTGAACGGGGGTTCGCTCCAGTTGATTCTTGGCGGTCGACTGGTGCTGCGAACCGAAAACGCTTGATCGTTTTCGTCTGCCAGCCAAATTGGCAGGCGTGCGGATTTTGATCTGCACTCAACCAATCGTCAAGCGTGCGGTCCCGAGCAAGTTTCGAAGATGACGCACAGCGAGCCGTCAGGATTTAAGAAAACGGGCAGCCGATTGTATTTTTCTCGTCCTGCTGCGATTGGCACGGTCAGTCCCGTAAACAAGAGTCTGTGCCGAGGTTCGGCGGCCAACGCGACCTGGAAACTGACAGCAGGGGCAGTAATGGTCCGTTCTTCGGCGATCGTGGAGGTGTCATGCGAGCCGATCAACGGTGCAACAAAAACGGTTTGTGGCCGTACCGCAAAAAAAGATTGCACTCACGCGGGGATCGTCATGTTGGCGGCAGCGACCGTGATTCAGTGCATTTGAGTCGTCACGTCGCTGATGGCTGGAGATTGTAAACGCATCAGCCGTTGATGGTCGGATTACTTTCACTCGGTGTGATCAGGTAACCCGAAAGTGTAAAGCGTTCTATCAAATGTGGCGGCATGATAGAGTTTGCCATTGGCGATGGTTGGCGTGGACCGCATCGGAAAGTCTGTACCCTGTGTGCGGAATTCCCAAAGCACTTTTCCATGTTCGGCATCAAAGGCGATCAGGTCGTGGCAACCAGCTGTTGAATAAACGACTCCGTTGGCAACTGACGGTGGCAACGCCGAGAAAAATGCCGCTTCGACCGGCGTTTCCCAAATCGGAACTCTTTCCGATTGTCCCTCTGGGGCCGCATCGAACGCATAGAAACAGTTGTTCGCACCCACAAAAAGAGTTCCATGCCCGACAGCCGGGATCTGGGGTCCGTCCTCTTGGTCCTGGATTGGAATTTTGCCGGTCCAAATTGGTGGACGATTCTGACGTTCTCGGTCAGTCACATCGTAAGCGTAGACCACGCCAGCCGAAGAGTTGACGTAAACGGTATCGGCTGTGACGGCGGGGCCGGTGAGTCTCCCCTCGGGGATCGTGACTTCCCAGCATGTCGATCCATTGGTGGTGTCAATTGCCTGCAGCGTTTGTTCGGAGGTCTTGTAGAGCATGCCATCCGCTATCGCGATGGCTCCACCGGCAACATTCCAGATTTCACGGCCGTTTGAAGCCGTCATTCCTCCAGGAACTTGCCATAACTCATCGCCTCCATCGAGCGTCAAAGCATGCAGCTTCGGTGGGGAATTGGTCCTCACGTAACAAATATCGTCAACCACGATCAAGCCGCCAAATTGTCCGCTTGGCGGGTACCTTGTCCAGAGCGTACTCCCAGTGCGTGCATCACAAACATACAACTGATTGATCGACGTGATGTACGCGATGCGGCCGATAATGACATGCCCTTGATGCTTTCCATCAAGGCGTTTGGACCAAAGTATCTTGCCCGTCGAAACATCGGCGGCATGAAAGCCACCACTGTAATCGCCGTAATAAGCTATGCCGTCGACCACGCAGACACCCCAGCGGATTGTAGTGGAGTGCTTGTTTTTCCATTTCACTTCGAGCTGCCTGACGTTCGCTGGCGCGATGACGCTCTCGTGTGGATTGAAGCTCGTGCGTTCTGGTCCGAATTGCCGGTAGCCCCAATTCGCATTCTGTTTGCTAATCGAGTCGGGATCTGGGATCGAACGAGGGGTTTCAAAGGTCGCGTCGGCATTCGGACGCGAATGGTTATCCCACCGCTGTATGATCAACATCATCATCACGCCCGTTCCCGCGATGAAGATGGTGAGTAGAACAAGGAAGGACAACATCCCGCGATGCCACCATTGATTACTGGAGAACGCATGCCTCGTTCTACGGCCACTGATTGAATTGGATGCGACCGCAGCGTAAGGATGGCTGGAAAATAGATTCAAACCGCAATCATCAATCGCGGTGATCAATTCATCCATCGATTGAAAACGTTCTTGCGGATTTTTCGCCAGCATTCGAAGGAGGATTGCATCGACGGATATTGGGACATCAGGACGCAGCTGCCGAAGTGACGCCACCTCTGATTCGCGATGCAGCTTGAGGATTTTGATGCACGTATCGGCTTGATATGGAGGGTTTCCGATCAGCAAGTAATAGAGGGTGCAACCGAGGCTGTAGATGTCCGAACGATTGTCTGCGGATGTAGCATCACGAGATTGTTCAGGAGCCATGAAAGAAGCAGTTCCCAACACCGCTCCGAAGTTGGTGAGATGATCCTCGATCTGGTCGTGCGATTCCAAACTCAGGTCGTTGACCTGTTGACTTTCTTGTGTCGCACGGAACGATTCGTCGACATCGGCAAGTCCCAGGTCGAGCACCTTGATCACTTCGCCATTCGTTCGCATCAGGTTGCCCGGCTTAATGTCACGATGGACGATGCCTCGGCTGTGTGCGTAACGTATCCCATTCGCAGCTTGTCGGACGCAGTCGATCGCTTGCTCAACAGTCAGCGGGCCATCTCTGCGAACAATCTTGGCGAGGTTTTCTCCCTGCACGAATTCCATGACCAGGAAATGAAATCCGTTGAACCGATCGGCATCGTAGGCGCGAACAATATTCACATTCTCGAGCGTCGCCGCGACCCGTACTTCGCGCAGAAACCGTTGAGCTTGCTCTGATGAGGCGAGCAGGTTTTTGGAAATCATCTTGATCGCGACAATTCGATTCATCGGGCGATGGATCGCTTTAAAAACCGTTCCCATGCCCCCCGTGTCAATCAAGTCCAAAATTAAAT
>JAQWPZ010000073.1 GCA_029245125.1 Rubripirellula sp. | reverse complement strand
CGAGAGATTGCAAAAGACTAACTTCATTCATGATGGTCTCCCCGTCGGTGACAGCCGACGAAAATTGAAAGATTGCAAAGGGCAGATTCTGCCCTTCGGGAGACCATCTTTCAACTTTCAACAATTTTTCGGACGCTTCCTGTTTTTTTTGACGATCCGTCAAAAGATTCAACATGGAAACGGAGCGACTCAGTCCGAAGCAGCAGGAAATCCGTGATCGCGAAGTTCTGATTCTAGATTTGGCCCGCGCTAAATTGGTCACGGTTGGCTATTTGGGGCTGAATATGGATCTAATCGCGGCGGAATTGAACTACTCCAAGGGGACGATTTACAACCATTTTTCCTGCAAGGAAGAAATCCTTTTGTCACTGGCGATCGAGACTCTGGAAAAACGGGGCGAAATGTTCCAACGCGGTCTGGACTTTGAGGGATTGCCGCGTGAGAGAATGGCTGCGATTGGTGTGGCGGCGGAGCTATTCGTGCGTTTGTATCCTGAGCACTTTCAAGTGGAAAGATTCATTCGGTCGCAGTCAATTTGGGATAAGACATCGGAGGAACGAAGGACTCGTCTCCGATGGTGCGAGAGTCATTGCATGGAATTGTTGGCGGGTGTTGTACGAGATGGGATTGCTGAGGGGCATCTGACCCTTTCGGACTCGTCTCAACCGGAGGAATTGGTATTTGGATTATGGTCACAAACGTTTGGGGCGTATTCGATCATCGCCACCAGTGAGTCACTGCAGGAGTTCGGGATTCTTGATCCCTACATAGCGGTACGTCGGGCGGTGCGGATGGTTTTGAATGGCTACAAGTGGCATCCCATCTCGTCGCAATACGATTACATCGCGTTACAAGAGCGAATCCAGACCGAGGTATTTTCGGATGAATGCAGTGCCGTCGTCCTACGCTGATGCTTGCGATGAGAAACAGCCTGTGCCAGATCTAGATTCGGTTCGTGGAGACAGTGGTTTCCTTCGGGGCTTCCTGCTCATGGTGCTTTTGGGTGTTGTGGCCGCGACATTGGTTGGTTCGCTGACAGGACCTGATGACAATGGCCCAACGCTGGGGCCGCGAGCGATCCCCGTTGAAGTAAAGGTGGTGCAACCAGTCAGTTTTTTCGAAGTGGAACGTACCTATACAGGAACAGTCGCGGCCCGCCGATCCAGCCAACTTGGTTTTGAACGATCGGCGATCATTCTCGGAGTGAACGTTGATGAAGGGGATCAGGTGACGGCGGGGCAGTCGCTCGCTCAATTGGATCGTCGTCAGCTCATGGTCCAATTCGAACGCGTCAAGGCTCAATGCGACGAAGCGAACGCCATGCTCGATGAATTGCGGGCCGGCCCACGTGGCGAAACTATCGCTGCGGCACGAGCCGTGGTGGAGGATCTTCGCGCGCAGGTTGAATTGCAGAAACGTCAATTTCGTCGTAACAGCGAATTGGTCAAAGAGTATGCGACACCTCGGGAACGTCTCGATGAGTCGGAGTTAGGGTTGCGATCGGCGGAGGCGAGGTTGTTGGCGGAACAAAAACAACTGGAGGAATTGGAGGCGGGGACTCGTTTTGAGCGTATCGCGGCACAGCTTGCTGTGGTTACCCAATTTGATCAACATCTGGCCGACTTGAAAATCGAAATTGACGATAGCGAGCTTGTTGCACCATTTGATGGCCGGATCGCAAAACGGTATGTGGATGAAGGCACCGTTGTGGCACCAGCTCAACCCGTTTTGGAATTAGTCGAATCAGGACACCTCGAGGCGCGCATCGGGATTCCCGCCGCCGTTTTTAGCGAGTTGAATTGCGACCGACCGATCGATGTGGTGGTGGATGGTAAGGCATGGCCAGCGCAGTTTGCCCGAGTCGCTCCTAACTTGGATCCGATGACACGCACTCGCCTGGCAATCTTTGACCTTGACCCATCCGCAACCGATCGAATCGTGCCGGGGCAGATCGCGAGAGTAGCGATTACGCAACGTTTGCCCACCAACGGGTTCTGGCTACCAACGTCCTCGCTGGTTCGCAGCGTGCGTGGGTTATGGGCGGCCTACGTGATTGAAGTGGACGCCCAAGGTGCATCCATTGTGCGGCGACAGGATGTCGAGGTATTGCAATCTGATGGACAACGGACTTTGGTTCGCGGAACACTGCAGGGTGGCGATCGCGTCATTGCTGAAGGGACTCATCGCGTCATTACCGCCGGGACTCATCGCGTGGTGCCGGGACAAGTTGTCTCGATCCAGTAGCCAGCCGGGGTAAACCTATCGACTTTATGTCTAGCCTTTTCTTTCGAAATCCGCGACTGCTCGTGCTGACCATCGCACTGATTCTGGTTAGTGGTCTCTCTTCTTATTACGTTCTGCCGCGGATGGAAGATCCGTTGCTGACCGAACGTGTAGCGTTGGCTACGACTCTGTTTCCTGGTGCTGATGCAGAGCGAGTTGAATCGTTGGTGACGGAGAAGTTGGAGGAAGAGCTACGCGAGATCGAAGAGATCAAGGAGCTGCGGTCGCTTTCCCGATCAGGAGTTTCCACGCTGATCATTGAACTGCGAGACGATGTTTACGAGGTCGAGACAGTCTGGTCGTGGGTGCGAGATAAGCTCGCTGACGCTGATTTGCCGAGCGATGCCTTGCCATTGCGATTTGAGCAGATGGATATGAAGGCGTACGCGATGATCGTTGCTTTGCTTGCGGATGATCAGGTCGTTGATGGAGCGGGGGCAGGATTGGAGCAAGCTCATTACGCGATCATCAAACGCCTGGCGAAGCAATTAGAAGATCGATTGTCGATGCTTCCTGGCACCGAAATGGTTGATCGGTACGGCGTCCCAGAAGAGGAGATCTTGGTGGAAGTGGATCAGGCCAAGTTGATCCCCTTGGGGTTGACGGTCGCGGATGTTTCCCGAGCTGTCGGGGCGAGCGATTCGAAGATTTCGGCCGGTCAACTGCGTAGTGAAGAAGATCTGTTTATCGAAGTCGCGGGTGAATTTGACTCGTTGCAGCGAGTGCGGCAGGTTCCGATTCAAGCAAATCCCGAGAGCGGCTTCGTGCGCGTTGCCGATCTGGCAAGCGTCACCAAAGGTATTCGGCTGCCACCAAGCACGATGACGCTGATTGAGGGTAAACCGGCGATCTCACTCGGTATTCTGATTCGTCCCAACGAACGCATTGATCATTGGACCGCGGCAGCGGAGCAGACTTTAGACGATTTCGCCCAGCAATTGCCCCGTGGGATCGAGTTGCGGACGGTATTTAAGCAAAACGATTACGTGGGTGATCGGTTGGCGATTTTGCTGCGCAACCTGTGTCTTGGTGGGATCGCGGTTGCATTGGTGGTTTTTTTGCTGATGGGGTATCGCAGTGCGTTGATCGTTGGCGTAACACTGCCACTAGCCGCTTTCATGGTGATGACCGGGATGCGATTGTTGGACGTTCCGATCCACCAAATGTCGGTAACTGGTTTGATCATTGCCTTGGGGTTATTGATTGACAACGCGATTGTGATGGTTGATGAAGTCAATCATCGCTTGCGGGCTGGGGATGCACCGGTTGATGCTGTTGCAAAATCGGTTCGCTATCTGGCGTTTCCTCTCTTTGGATCGACGATTACGACAGCATTAGCCTTCGCGCCAATCGCGTTGATGCCCGGACCTGCGGGCGAGTTTGTGGATTCGATCGCAGTGAGTGTAATCTTGGCGATTTTCAGCTCCTTGTTCCTCGCATTGACCGTTATTCCCACGCTTGCAGGATTGTCGCGACGCGTCAATTTCAGGACTGAGAACTCACGTATCAATCAGCGCTGGTGGCGGACAGGATGGAACTCACTGTGGCTGGCCGACTGGTACCGCCGAACCTTGCATCAGATCTTTAAGCGACCTTGGATTGGCGTCATTCTGGGGCTCACGCTGCCATTGTTGGGGTTTCTTCAAATCTGGAAGCTTGACGAACAGTTTTTTCCACCATCGGACCGTGACCAGTTTTACATTGAGCTGGAACTTTCTCCGACAGCCTCCATTCAGCAAACCTTAGCAACTGCCGCAGAGATGAGGCGACAGATTCTGCAGCAACAAGAAGTGGAGGAAGTGACGTGGTTTCTCGGTGAGAGTGCACCGATGTTTTACTACAACGTGGTGCCCCGTCGTCGTAATACGCCAAATTACGCGCAAGCCTTGGTGCAGTTGGATTCTGGCTGCAAGCCAAATAGTGTGATCCATGCGTTGCAGGAGAATCTCGACTCTGCTTTCCCCGACGCGAGGGTGCTCGTTCGTCAGTTAGAGCAAGGACCGCCATTTGATGCACCGGTGGAAATTCGCATCTACGGGCCTGATTTGAATGTCTTACGCCGGTTAGGTGACCAAGTTCGTTTAGAGATGTCGCAGTTACCTGACGTTGTTCACACACGCTCCGATCTTGGTGACACCATTCCAAAAATCCGATTCAATCTTGACGAAGAAGAAATCAGGTTGGCGGGCTTGAGTCGTGTAGAGATTGCAAATCAGCTGAGCAGCACGTTGGAGGGTGCTGTTGCTGGCTCCATCCTCGAAGCGACGGAGGAATTGCCGGTGCGGGTTCGCGTGGACGATCAAAATCGGTCACAGGTGGAATCAATCGCGTCGATGGATTTGTTGCCCACTGCTGGTTCTCGTTTTGGCAGCAGCGAGTCAAGTGCCCGCAGTAGGAGGGGAGGTGTACCAATTTCAGCTTTAGCCTCGATCGATGTGATTCCACTTGGCGGGACCGTCACCCGTTTTAATCATCGCCGCATGAATGAAGTTCAGGCCTACACGAAGGCGGGGGTATTGCCAGATCCGGTGCTAGAGGATTTGAAGCTTCGTCTGAAAGAGGGGGCGTTCCAGCCGCCGCCTGGCTATTCGATCGAATTTGGTGGTGAATCGGCAAAGAGAAATGAAGCTATCGGTAATTTGCTAGTCAATGTTTTCACACTATCAATCATCGTGATCGCGACGTTAGTGCTCTCTTTTGGTTCATTTCGAATCGCCGCGATCATCCTGTGTGTCGCGGCTTTGTCCATCGGATTAGGGATTGGAGCGTTATCCTTGTTTGGATATCCGGTGGGATTCATGGCTATCATTGGCATCATGGGATTGGCGGGGGTCGCAATCAACGACACGATCGTGGTGCTGGTCGCGGTCCGTGGGAATGAATTGGCAGCCCGCGGTGATGCTCGGGAAGTTCGTGAAGTGGTCACACGTTCGACACGGCATGTTGTAGCCACCTCCCTGACGACGATGGCTGGATTCATTCCTCTGTTTTTGGGTGGTGGTGGGTTTTGGCCGCCCTTGGCGATCGCGATTGCCGGTGGAGTTGGGGGGGCAACTATCTTAGCCCTCTATTTCGCGCCGTCGGTTTACTTACTGACGATGGTTCGAAGCGACGCCCTGAGAGAGGCTGAATAGCCGACGGAAAGCGAGATTCAATTCACTGCAAGTCGGCGTGCGACTTTGTGTCTGCTCAACTCGGGGCCCCTTTTTGCACAGGGAAATCCTTGCCCGCTGTTTCTCGGGGAAAACGTTGCCCTTGATTGAGAACCTTGCCTGTTTTTCGAAACCTTGCCTGTTTTTCGCGAAATGACGCTAACACGGTCGTCTTCGTTTCTTGTGTGCATGGACCTTGTTGGACAACGTTTTAAGTTGGGTTGTGCAACCCGACAAAGACTGCCAAGAATCATGAAGAGTGTTTACCGACCAAACCAATCAGCAACTGTTGTCTATTGAATGCACCTTCTGTTCCCATTTCTAGCGAGCCTGTTGATCGTCGTCTCATTGATCTTGATCAATCGCGCGTTGGCCAACGGTGTCGGGTCACTCACCGTACTTTTTTTGGTGAACGAAATCTCCGCGGTCGCTTTTTCTGTGCTGTGGTTTTCCGGTGGTCAGATTCCCGCATGGCAACTGTTCTATCAACCGTTCGTGATCGCATTGCTGTTCATGATCGGATTAATGCTGACCATCTTGGCCGTGCAGCAGGGCGACGTTTCTGTGGCCACACCAGTTTTTGGTTTGAAGGTTTTGTTGGTCGCAGTGCTTTTGATGCTGATCGAGAGTGAAGCATTACCGCAGCCGATTTGGATCAGTGCCGCATTGGCGAGTCTGGGAATCGCGCTCATTCAATGGACCGGACGTCATCACCCTCGTCGCTTGTTGCTGACGATTGGTTTGGCGTTATCAGCGGCAACCTGTTTCGCCCATTTTGATGTGTTGGTGCAGCGTTGGGCACCGGTGTGGGGAGCTGGTCGCTTCGTGCCCATTTCTTATTGGATGCTAGGTGTTCTCTCGTTGGCGATGTTACCGTGGGTTGATTTCAGTCCACTCAAACGAGATGAGAATCGATGGATAGTCGTCTTTGGGACGCTCTTGATGGCTGCGCAGTCGCTGTGCATTGTCGGTGCCATTGCCGCTTATGGTGATGCGGCACGAATCAATGTGATCTATACCCTGCGAGGATTGTGGGGTGTGACGTTAGCGTGGTTGGTGGCTCGGCGATGGGGAGGAGCGGAAGCGGAGTTAACGACCGGCACCATCGCGACGCGGTTTTGCGGCGCCGCCCTGTTAACCCTTGCGGTGGTACTTGTGATCCTTACGCAAGAGTCACAAGTCATGGGCATCGGTGAGTGACTTCCGGATTTCGACTACAATCTGTGTTCGATGTTTGATCCAGTCATTCAAGTCAGGGGAACGATCATGCCTGGTCGATACTTCAATGCCACGATTGTGGCCGTGCTGCTCGTCGGTCTGTCATTGGGCCAACTCTCTACTGCCGCGCCGCCGCAAGAGTCTCTCGAACGTCCCCATATTGTGCTGGTCATGGCGGATGACCAAGGTTGGGGGCAAACTGGCTACAACGACCATCCAATCCTGAAGACACCAAACCTTGATGAGATGGCGGCGAATGGACTTCGCTTCGACCGGTTTTATGCAGGAGCGCCAGTTTGTTCTCCCACTCGTGGAAGTGTGCTGACTGGGCGGACAAACGACCGGATCGGTGTGATGAGCCACGGTTATGCACTTCGCAGGCAAGAAGTGACGATCGCAAAAATCCTAGCCGATGCCGGCTACACGACGGGGCATTTTGGGAAATGGCATCTGAACGCGTTGCGTGGCCCCGGTGTGCCAATCCTTGCAAGTGATGATCATCATCCCGGTGAGTTTGGGTTTGGTACTTGGATCTCTGTAACCAACTTTTTTGATCGCGATCCGATCTTAAGTCGACAGGGGAAGTTCGAGGAATTTGTAGGCGACTCCTCAGAGATCGTGGTCGACTTGGCTCTGGAGTTCATTTCCAGTCAACTCCCCAACGGGCATCCCACATTCTCTGTGATCTGGTACGGAACACCACACAGTCCCTTCAAGGCAAGCGATCAGGACATGGCCCCGTTCTCTGATCTTGATGAGGTATCACGTAATCACTACGGAGAATTGGTGGCGATGGATCGCAGTATCGGTTCGCTGCGAAGCGGTCTTCGGAATTTGGGAATCGCGGATAACACACTGGTCTGGTTTTGCAGCGACAACGGAGGTTTGCCAAAAATTAAACCTGAAACGGTTGGCGGTTTGCGCGGAAACAAGAGATCGATTTATGAAGGTGGCTTGCGGGTGCCAGCAATCATCGAATGGCCTGCCTATGTCGAGCCTCGCGTGACTCAGTATCCGGCATCGGTTCTCGATATGGTTCCAACGTTGTTAGAGATCACTTCGGTGCAGCACCCGACACCAAATCGTCCGCTCGATGGCCGCAGCCTGGTCGATCTGATGCAACGTGAGATTGGCAGACGCGATCAGCCCATTCCGTTTCGTCATATCGGTCGTGCTGCATGGATCGATAATCACATGAAACTATTGACCACCAATCTGAAGTCGCAGGAATTTGAACTCTATGATCTCAAAGCAGATCCGACTGAGTCAAAGAACCTCGCTGACGAAAACTCAACGGTCTTTCAGCAGATGAAAAGGCAGTTTTTGGGGTGGAGCGAATCGGTGGATCAGAGCTTTGTGGGGAAGGATTATTCGACTGGCATCGTCGATCCAAGCGAGCCGGAGCCCCGCTTTTGGACAGATGTTGAAGCGTATCAACCCTATTTCCCAGAGTGGCGGCAACGTTGGGAGTACCAATCAAGATTGTTGAATCGCAAATGAGCTTGCGCATTTTTTCACAATCTTTTCTCGGCGAATGAGTACCGCAAAAGTTTGACGCCGATGGCGCAAGCTCCTAGGTTAGAACTTCGGGCATCTGGGGCACAGTTTGAATTCTGTTCCATTTCTCGTCGAGGTTTTACGCATGGCTACTCTTAAAGTTGCGCGAGATTTTATGCGTCGCAAGTTGGTGACGTTGACTGCGGACACGGAAGTCTTAGATGGTGTTGCACGATTGTTGCGTGACAACATTTCGGGTGCGTCCGTGATTGACGACCAAGGTCGATACCTTGGCGTGTTCAGTGAAAAGTGTTCCATGAATGCGATGACGGAGGTCGTGGAGGCTGCGGACGCTTGTGGTCTTTATTCCGGTGCGACGCGAGAGTTCATGAAGTGTGAACTCTTTACGTTGTCCCCAGAAATCGATGTTTTTGAAGCGATCGACGAAGTCCTGAAACGTCGGATTTCAGGTGCACCTGTTGTTGATAGCGACCAGCATTACCTTGGGATTTTCTCTGAAAAGACAGCGATGCGTGTGCTTGTCTCCGCCGTGCATGATCAATTACCGGGGGCCAACGTTGGATCTTATATGAACTTTGACCGCAATCGGATCATCGATGATGAGGATGCTTTGGTGACGGTTGCCCACAAGTTTCAGCAAACACCCTATCGGCGATTGCCAGTCTTGCACCATGGCCGATTGGCTGGGCAAGTGAGTCGTCGGGATGTCATTCGCGCTGAGCATGGCGTAGCGGTGGCTGTTCGCAAACGGGTGCTTCGTGGTGGCTGTGACGAGCGTCTGCAGGAAGCAACACGAACCAGAATGGTCGGGGATTGGATGGATACCAGCGCTTTGACTACCTCGCCAGAAACCGACTTGCTGACGGTTGCCATGGTGTTTTTGAATTCGCCATACCGTCGCTTACCGATTGTCGACTCTGGCAAGTTAGTGGGGCAAATCAGTCGCCGCGATTTATTGGAGGCCGCAGCCGAAATCTTGCGGCCAAAGCCGAAGAAGCATCATGCCGAGGCGTTGTATCTCAGTCCGCTAGTCGATTCCGCTCCGCCATCATTATCGTAGAGCGTTCACTTTGCCGTTGCCCGGAGACGCTGGAACATCTGCTTGATGGAAGCTGCGGAGTCCGTTCGCAACAAACTGATGCGGTACAGGCGGCCCGCTGTCATGATCACGAGCGTGGTGATCGTCAGCATCAAAATCGCCGCCATTGGCGCGTGCCAAATCGGCAATGTTTGACCGCTGCTCAGTCGTAACGACATCATCAATGGCGTTGATGGTGGAAAGAAACTTAGGCTGACCGCCACGATGCCATTTGGATCACGGACTGCGACAAACCAGACCATCAACGGGCTCATTAGCAGCAGCCAGACAGGCAGCAGCAGGCTTTGTGCCTCCTTCAATTCGCTAACGGAAGCACCGATGGTCAGGAAGATAGAGCTGTAGAGCAACACACCCAAGATTTGAAAGACAATCAACCAGGGTAGCTGTGTCCAGTCGAGGCTCAGTTCCAAAGCGTTTTTGTTCGCAACGATCAACGCACCGCAGGCATAGAAAGTGAAAATGACAAAGGATCCGGCGACGTTTCCGATTAACTTGCCCGCCATCAATTCGGTGGAGGTGACGGAGCCAAGCAATAATTCAGCGATCCGATGCTGCTTTTCTTCCATCGCGCTTTCAAGCATTGGCTGAGCAGCCATGAAGATCACCATGAACATCAACATCATGATGCCAAAGGGGAGAAACATCGATGTCAGCGTGTCCATTCCATCTTTCGACGTGACCGAGCCATCATCCGTTTTCTCGAAGGGTGTGTTGGGTGTTAATGCGACAGCGACATTGGCTTGTGCGACAAGTTCGGGATCGAGGCCTAGCTCGAGCAGTTTGGTCCGTCGCGATTGTTGGCGGAGGAAACTCTCGAGCCAGCCGCGAGTTTGGCTGAGGGCAGCATCTTGACTTACAAACGTGGCGGTCGAGCCATCCGCCAAGGTGGGGAATTCGGCAGGAATCTCAACGAATGCGTAGAGTTGACCTTCGCGTATTTGATCGCTTAGCTCAAGACGTTGTTCATCACTGAGTGTGGTAGTGGTCGAGCGCTCAAAGCGAAAGGTTTCCGCGCCCAGCATGGAATCAACCGAATCATTGTCGGTGTCGGTGGTTATGGACTGGGCGAGCGCCGTGTTGCGTTGCTCTGCAGCTTGTTGAATCGAATCGAATAACGCATCGGTGGCATCCGCCACGATGATGCGCCGTTCTTTTGTGCCACTCAGTTTGGTCAGTGCCGGAATCAGAAACAAACCACCGGCCATTAGGATTGGCATCATGATCAGCGAAAAGACAAAAGTCTTTGTCACTACCATCGCAGTGAATTCGCGGCGGGCAATTGCAAGGAGTTTTCTCATTTTAGTACCTCCGCTGTTTCGAGTTCGGAGGATTCGGGTTTGGCGATTTGGACAAAAATGTCATGCAAAGTAGGACGGACTGTTTCAAAGTGCTCCACATCGCCGAATTGAGTGAGTTGGTTCAGTAGGTTTTGCCGATCGGAATCAGAATTTAAACGCAAGTCGGAAAAGCCTTGATCGATAGTCTGGGCTAACACACCGGGAAGACCTTCCGGGATGGACACACCATTTGCCATTCTTGCTCGAATCATGCACTTGCCATAGCTTTGGCGAATCGAGTCGATGGTGCCATCAAGTACTTTTTTGCCTCGATAGATCATGAACACGCGATCGCACATTCGTTGGGCCTGTGACATATCGTGAGTGCTGAAAATCACCGTTGTGCCACGGTCGCGAAGCTCCAAGACGATGCTGCGTATCAGGTCCAAATTTACGGGGTCCAATCCGCTAAAAGGTTCGTCCAAAATGACCAATTCTGGGTTGGCAATTAACGCCACGATGAACTGGACTTTTTGAGCCATTCCTTTGGATAGTTGTTCGATCCTTTTCTTTTGCCACGAACTGGCTTCCATTCGTTCGAGGTAATCATCGATTAGTGGACCTGGACGGCGGACGCCTTTCAACGCTGCAAAGTAACGCAAAATCTGCCGGACAGTCATGCGCCGATAGAGTCCGCGTTCCTCCGGCAGGTATCCGACGCGTGGATCCGCGGTTTTGACATCGCGACTACCGAGCACCTCTACGTGCCCCTGGTCGGGTTGGTAGATCCTCAAGATCAGTCGCATCGTTGTAGTTTTTCCCGACCCGTTCGGGCCGATGAAACCATAAATGGATCCCGTTGGGACGCTGAGATCGACTTCATCGACAACGGATTGGCCAGAGAAACGCTTGATGACTTGGTGCAATTCGACGGCAGCTGTGGACAAGAAATTGGCCTCGTGAAATGGTTTTCCGCGGATCAGACCATCCTGTCAGATCCTCGTAGCACCCGCAATCCAATGATGTTTGTAAACTGCTGATGTTGATAAATTGGGAACGGAAGTTGGGATAGTTCATGGAAAATGCAATTCGATCGGCATGGTCGGATCTTGGCTTTTAATTTTGATCCGCAGATGCGTGGCATTTTTGCGAAGGCCGAGTTTCGAGGCTTGTCTTTGAGGTGCAGCTAGTTGGCAAATTTCGAAGGTGGATATTGTGAGCTTGGCACGGCCACTCGCAAACGGATAAAAATATTTGTTAAGGGGCCCTAGCGATTGGCGGCATGGGTCTGAGGTTGAATTTGAGCAAAGGAAAGAATTCGATGGCGACTCTCACTTTTTGCGGCGCGGCAGGCACGGTGACTGGATCTTGTTCATTGATCAACTGCGACCGTGGTCGGTTTCTTGTTGATTGTGGCCTTTTTCAAGGAAACCGTACGACTCAAGACCTGAACTACCAACCTTTTCCCTTCGATCCCAGCGGCGTCGGTTTTGCATTGTTGACACATGCGCACATCGATCACAGCGGTTTGTTGCCCAAGCTGACTCGGGCGGGATTCGATGGTCAGATTCATTGCACCGAAGCGACGAAAGACTTGTTGGAATTCATGCTTCGTGATTCCGCCTTCATTCAAGAATCGAATACTGACCGGATGAATTCGAAACGGGAGCGTCGCGGCCAACCGCTTGTCGAACCGCTCTACACAGTTACTGATGCAGAGGCAACGCTTCGTCAATTAGTAGCGACTGATTATGAAACGTGGTTTGAACCGGTTGATGGAATCGCATGTCGGTTTTGGAACGCGGGTCACCTACTGGGTTCGGCATCAGTGGAAGTGAAATTCGAGCAGGCAGGCAAAACGATCAGCATGCTCTTCTCTGGTGATTTAGGGCCCGATGAGAAGGCGTTTCACCCTGAACCAGAAGCGCCCACGGATTATGACTACATCGTTTGCGAAAGCACCTACGGCAATCGTGATCGCGATGATTACACACTTGAGAAACGCCGTGAGGCCATTCGAGACGAGTTATTGAAAGGCTTGAGTCGTGGTGGCAACGTGGTGATCCCGAGTTTCGCAGTGGAACGTAGTCAAGAACTACTGCACGATATTGCCGTTTTATTGAATGCAGGGGAGATTCCTGACGCGACCGTTTATCTTGATTCTCCCCTGGCACGCAAAGCCACAGAGGTCTTCATCAAGTATTCAGCCGAGATGGAAGATATCGCGGTCGACGAATCTGAGTTGTTTCGCCATCCAAATTTTCGACTCGTCGAGAGCGTCGAGGAGAGTAAGGCGATCAACCAAGTTAAACGGGGCGCCATTATTATTTCGGCTAGCGGAATGTGCACCGCTGGTCGCATCAAGCACCACTTGAAGAACAACATTTTTCGCTCGGAGTCGACGGTGCTATTTGTCGGCTATCAATCGCCCGGCACGCTGGGTTCCATCATCCTCGGCGGTACACCACGGGTCCGGATCCACGGCAAAGAGTATGAGGTGAGGGCAGAGATTCGCAAACTCGGAAACTACTCCGCCCACGCGGATCAAGGCGAATTGATCGATTGGGTTCTGGAGCGTGGGCGAGCTCGTGGAGGCCTGTTTTTGAATCATGGTGAAGATCCCGCTCGCAAGGTGCTGCGAGATTTATTGATCGAACGCGGCTTGGATCCTGAGAAGATTTTGCTGCCGGCGTTTGATGAGAGCTTTACCTTGGTCGCCGGCAGCCCAGCGAAATCGATCTCACGTCCCGAGCCACGCATTGATCCGGCCGAACTGCAACGGGATTGGCACAATGAATACGCCGAATTTATCTTGAAGTTAAGCGAAAAACTGCAGGCAACCGAGACGTCTCAGCAACGTCGTCAGCTTATCGAGCGGCTTTCTTCCTCGCTCCGCGATTAGCAATTCATTGAGTTGGCAAATCGTTCCGCGAATGGATCGCAGAACTCATCATCAAGGGAGATCGTGTCACGGCTCCGTGAACATTTGGCTGTTTGCCAAAGCTCACTTATTTTTTGTTGTTGCGGCGATTGGGGCGGCCGAGACTTTCGTCTGGCGTGACCTCGAATTGTTCCCGCAATCGAGACAATTCCGTCATCATCTCGGTTTGAATTGAAGCGTAGGCAGGATCGCCGTAAACGCTTTTCATTTCTTCAGGATCTTGCTTGAGGTCGAAAAGTTCCCAGTCGTTGATCTTCTGACCGCCCAACGCGTAGAAGTGAATCAGTTTGAAGTTCCCGTTTGTGACACCATAGTGGCGGGCAACGTTATGTCCGCCTGGATTTTCGTAGTAATGATAGTAAAACGACTTTCGCCAATCATTCGGTGTCATGCCCTGTAGGATCGGGACGATGCTTCGTCCCTGCATGTCGGCGGGGATTTCTGCACCAGCGATATCCAAGAATGTTTCAGCAAAATCAAGATTTGAAACGATGTCGTTATTCGTGCTTCCGACTTTGATTTTTCCGGGCCACCGCACGAGTAACGGCGTTTTGAGTGACTCCTCATACATCCAACGCTTGTCAAACCAGCCATGTTCACCGAGATACCAACCTTGGTCGGAGGAGTAGATTACGACTGTGTTGTCGGCTAATCCTGACTCGTCCAAGTAATCGAGTACACGTCCGACACCATCATCTACACTCTTGACGCAGCGCAAATAATCCTTGACGTAACGTTGGTATTTCCATTGGATGATTTCTTTTTCGCTCATCGTCGGTTGGGCTTTGACAAACGCGGCATTCTTGGGGCCGTAGGCTGCCTCCCAAACTTTCGCCTGCTCTTCATTCATGGAGCCGCGGCCAGTCAATTTCAGGTCGCGACTATTGAGGTGTTCGCGGATCGTCATGGTTTGGCGAGAAGCCGATTGTGTGCGGCCTGAATAGTCGTCCCACATTGTGTCGGGTTCGGGGATCTTGGCATCATCGAGCCAGTTCAGGTACTTCGGTCCAGGCATCCAGTTGCGATGTGGCGCTTTGTGCTGATACATCACAATGAATGGCTTGCTGGGATCTCGTTGCTCCTTCAACCAAGAGAGCGTTTTGTCCGTGATGATATCGGTGGTGTATCCGGTCTGTTTGATCGTAACCGGTTGGCCGTCCGCGCCGGCAGTGATCATCGGCGGATTGTAGTAGGGACCCTGCCCTTTCAAGATGTCGTAGTAGTCGTATCCCTGCGGTGTCGATGCAAGATGCCACTTCCCCACAACGGCAGTCTGGTAGCCAACTCGCTGCAACATTTTTGGAAAGGTAGGTTGGTCACCGTTGAACTTGTTTCCATTGCGAACGAAGCCATTGATGTGGCTGTATTTTCCGGTTTGAATCACGGCACGACTGGGGCCGCAAATGGCGTTCGTCACGTAGCAGCGATTGAACCGCATCCCCTCATTCGCAATTCGATCCAGATTGGGAGTCGTGATTCGCGACGGGTCATAGGCACTGAGAGCTTGCTCGCAGTGATCATCCGTAAAAATGAAAACGATGTTCGGGCGTTGGTCCGCTCCCAACGAGGCACTCGTGAGCAGGACGGCTAGCAGTGAAAACAGGAGGGATCGGAGCATTGGTTCTTCAAATTTGGGGAAGCTAATCAATCCATCATAGTGCATCATTGGAACAGATGATGGCGAGGATCGGTGGTTGGGTCATGCGGGGTCCCACTAGATTTTAGCTTCGATGATGCGGCGATAATGGGTGTGGGTTTGGGTGCGACAACGAGGCTCCGATAGCGTCAGGCGGATGTCAGCAGGGAGTTTGGGAGCGGGTTTCTCGTTGTATGTCAGCTTTCTCTCCTGCTGTGGTGCTTTTTAGCGAACCTGATGACCTCGCAAAAATGATGCTGCTTAGTCGCTTCTGCTACAAAACCACGGCAAGCGGAATTAGAGTAGGGGCATTCTGCTTCCCACTTCCTTTCCCCATCTGTGATCGAAATGCGACGATTCTCTGTTGGTTTCATGACAAGTTTGGTTCTTGCTGCTGGCTTTGCCGCTCCACTGGCCGCTCAGCAACGAATCCCTGGCAAGGGGCCGGCTTACACCGAGCCGCCCACCAAAGATCCGAATTTTGCACTAATGGGCGAGTTCGTTGGAGAGATTTTCACTGGGGACCAGCAGAGCCGAATGTTGGGTTTGCAAATCCGGGCGATTGGCGGGAATGAGTTCGACGCTTTGTCGTTTTATGGTGGGCTGCCAGGCCAAGAGGCTCATGAATCCGACCCCATCCGTATGGTGGGCCGGCGTTCAGGCGACTTCGTCGTTCTTTCAGGCGGACCTTGGGCAATTTTTGTTGAGAAAGACAGCTGCCTGTTAGTCGATCGAAAAGGAAGAAGTCTTGGCAAACTGGAACGAATCGAACGGGTGAGCCCAACGTTGGGTGCCTTGCCGCCGGAGGGAGCGATGATCTTATTCGACGGCACGAATTTAGATCAATTTGTTAAAGCGCAAATGACTGATGACGGCTTGTTGATGGAGGGTGCCGATCTGAAGCCCATGTTCCAAGACTTCAATCTGCACGCTGAATTTCGCTTGCCTTACATGCCAGAGGCTAGAGACCAAAGCCGTGGTAACAGCGGTGTGTATTTACAGAGCCGATATGAATGTCAAATCTTGGACTCGTTCGCGCAAGATCCATTGATCAACGGTGCTGGGGCGCTCTATCGGTTTCGCGCTCCTGCTGTAAATGTCTGTTTGCCGCCGTTGGTGTGGCAGACTTATGATATTCAGCTGACGGCACCACGCTGGGCGGCCGATGGCAGCAAAACACGGAATGCTCGCATCACATCTTGGTTGAATGGTGTCAAAGTTCAAGACAATGTCGAACTCCCCAACAAGACGGGTGCCGGCAAGCCTGAAGAGCCGATCTTGTTGCCATCACGATTGCAGGATCACGGTGACCCGGTTCGCTTTCGCAATGTATGGGTAGTCGACCGTGGTATGATGCTCAGCGATTTCCCTGTCTACCCAACACCGGAAGAGATCGCGGCGGTCGCTGCGGCGAAAGCCAAGCAAGCTGCCGACGAAAAAGCCAAAGTGGAAGCTAAAGCAAAAGCCGACGCTAAAGCAAAAGCCGACGCTAAAGCAAAGGCCGACGCTAAAGCAAAGGCCGACGCTAAAGCAAAGGCTGACGCTAAAGCCAAGGCTGACGCCGCAGCGAAAGCCAAGACTGACGCCAAAGCGAAAGCTGACGCCAAAGCCGCAGAAAAGGCTAAAGCAAAAGAAAACTCCGACGAGGCGGCCTCTGAGCAGAAGGCTGAGCAGAAGGCTGAGTAGCGGCGAACCGAATCAATCGCGATTCGGTGATCACCCATTCATGCGTTCGAGCGATCTTGTGTTTTGTTTTGATCGTCGTTCAAAGCATTCGGAATTTGCCGTTGTCCAACTCGATTCGGCAGTCGGCCAACGCATCGGCTTCTTCGGTGCTGTGGGTGACATGCAGGATCGTCACATTCGCCGTCTGTTTGATCTCTCGTAAGAGGTCTTGCATTTCTTCGCGTGTGGATTCATCCAGCGCGCTCAGTGGTTCGTCCAGTAATAGGACTGATGGACGAAACGAGAGGGCCCGTCCCAACGCCACGCGTTGGCGTTCACCACCGCTGAGGCCCACAATGCTGCGTTCCAGCAGGTGTTGAATTCCGAGCACTTCTGCCAATTCGTCGGTCCGGTTCTGAATATCGGTTTTGGATTGGTCCCGCAACCGAAGGGCGAACTGGAGGTGTTGTAAAACAGACAGAGTTGGAAATAACGCCAAGTCTTGGGGGACGTAACCAATTTCTCGATCGGCGGGGGACCAGTCGGTTACATCCGTATCGTGAACAAGAATTTGTCCATTGGTGACTTTTCGCAGGCCGCAGATTGCCTCTAGTACCGTCGTTTTCCCGCGCCCGGTTCGGCCCATCAGAACGGCGTATCGACCTGTTTCGATCGAAAAGGAGACGTCACTGAGTTGAAAGTCTCCAGCTCGGATCGAAACGTTCGCTAGTTCGATCATGAGGTCAGTCCCGTTCCCAAGGCACGCAAAAGCAGCAGCACGACAACTGCCAAGGCGACCATCAACAGCGACACGGCAACTGCCGCATTCAATTGACCGATGCTCAGTTCCAAGAAGACAGTGGTGGACAGCACCTCGGTCCGCATCCGTGTCGCGCCCGCGAACACCAGGATCGGCCCAAATTCGCCCAGGGCTCGCGCCCAAGCGATCGTGGTTGCAGCGATCATGCCTCGCCATGCTTGTGGTAAAGCAATTTGAATAAACGCTTGACCACGAGTGCATCCAAGTGTGCGGGCAACCTCCTCTGCTCGCGGATCAATTTGATCAAAGGTCACTCGCATGGTTCGCACCGCGAAAGCGCATGCAACGCTGAACTGGGCAAGCACCACGGCTGGCCAGCGATAGGTGACCGGAAAGCCAACGGAGTCGCGCAGCCACGCCTCCAGTTCCCAGCCACCGATGGGAAGGTGAAACAAAATCAGTAGGCTGAGTCCCAACACTAGCGGTGGCAGCACAATCGGAATGTCAACGATTGTGTCCAACAGCATGCGGCCGTGAAATTGATAGCGTGACAGCAGGTATCCGAGTGGTGTCGCGACCCAAATCGAAAGGATTGCAGCGATTGAGCATGACAATATGGTCAACCGGAATGCTGCCTGGATTTCTGGTTTCAGCAACACTGCCTTGAACTCGGCGAACGACGTGAACATCAGGTCAGCTGCGAGCAACAGAATGATCAGCAGGATAAAGGAGGATGATATCCCTCCCATCACCAAGAAAAATGGCAGATCCGAACGCCGCAAACGGATGTTTGACGGAGAGTGGATTTTCGAAGCATTGGACATTTTATTCTTACTCGGCTGCCGTCTGCATCGGTTGTTGAACGGCATCAAGTTTCCAGCCAAATCCTTCCGCTGCGAAACTTGATTTCGATTCGGTCGAGCAAATTTGTTTGAATAGACGACTGGCCGTTTCTGCGTTGGGTGACTTTTCTGCGACAGCGTAAGGCTGTGTCGCGACGCTGCATTGCAAGCCCTGGATTCGAATCGCATCCAGCACATCGCCTGAGCCAGCTGCATTGCTTAGATAGGCAACTGCGGCATCCAGTGATCCAGTCTTCAGTTGATTGACCAGCATGTCGCCTGTCGGCGTTTGCACCGTTACGTTGGCCATGACCTCTTGCTGGATTCCATCTTCTTTGAGGGTGTTCTGAGTCAGCCATCCCATCGCACATTGCTTTTCATGTCCAATCCCGACTCGCAGGCCTTCCTTTGTTAAATCTCGAAGTGAAGCGATGTTTTCTGGGTTTCCTTTTTGAACCAAGATCACCAATTCGTTTTGGGATACATCGATCGACTCCGGAAACAGGTCGGGGACCTGTTCCATGAATTCGGTATCACAGGCGAAGTAGGCATCGGGGACTTGGCCCGCTTTCATTTGTGCGACCAGGATGCCGCAGCCGTTGTAAACCGTGTCGATGCGAACCCCCTCACGCTGCTCGAACAATGCCACCGTATCTTCGATTGCGGGACGCAACATCGAACCAGCGAAGAGTTTGAGTTCAGGGGTCTCGCTCCAGACATCGCCACCTGAGACTTGAAAGCCAAACTGGCCGTAATGTTCCAACCCACGGTCCCGAGCCGATACGTAACGGGCGAAATGCAACGCAACGGAGGGTTTGCGGGTGGAGGAGATGACACCCACCGAGATTTGCGAGGTGCCTTCAGCAAGTTCGGGCAGGGCAACGTATTCGAGATCCGGATAGGTGTGCAGCACCGCGTCGTAAACGATCGCGGCGTCCGCGGCGCCGACCAAAACATCGTTGGCGGCTTCGGTTACGGTGGTTCGGTAAGCAGTGGTCGCGCTATCAATCTCATTCCATTGACCAGACGCTTGCAGGAGAGATTTCGTGACTTTTCCAATGGCCGCTGCATCGGGATTGGCCTGCACCAATCGCACTTCCTCGTTCAGTAAATCCTTCAAACCGGTGATCGATTTTGGATTTCCGTTTCGCACTGCAATGACTGGTTGCATGCTGGCGATCGGCAAAATCTCAGCAACCAATTCCTTTTCCGTTGCGAACTGCAAATAGCTGTCATCGGCGGGGAGGTATAGGTCACCTGTTCCGCTCGCTTCCATTTGGGCTAGCAGTGTTTGTGACGCGCCGTATTGGACTTCGACTGTGCGACCGGTTTCTGCTTGGTATTCCTGTACGACCTCTTCCATCACCGCGCGGTTACTGGCAGCGCAAAATAACATCAAGCTCGTGACTTGCCCGGAGGAAGTGTCACCATCATTGGATGGGTTCGGTGTCCGGTCTTGTCGCCCCAGCATAAAAAGCATGGTGCCGAGTGCAGCTACCGAGGCGATCATCGCCCAAAGCATTTTGTTCATGGATTGCTCCCAGGCGGGATAGTTAGCAGGACCGGTTTTTGTCGGTCACGTTTTGTTCGTTCGGGCGGCGGAGGGGAATCTTCGCCGTATAATTCTGCGTCCCAGTCAACCGAAAGCAGGAGATCGAATCCTGGGTTCTGCTCTTTCACTTGGCAGGAGCAGGCTCCGCTGAGGAATCCAGTCAGATCTTCCATCAGTCGTGGCGTCATTTCGCTAGCGGGAATCACCTCCAACGCGCGGCCACGGCCGAACACAGGGATGATCAAGGGTTCTCCATCGGCGACTGCTTCTGATTGAAACCCATTGAACAGTTTGGTGAGGAATTCTTCCTTGGGATCATCATGAGCGATCTCGATCATGCTGAACTTCAGCAGCAGTGGGATCTCTGAGTGCAGTTCAGAACCGGGCAGTCCAATGCCGTCGGGCAGCTCAATTTTGTTGGAAAGCGGTTCCAAGTTTTCAGTCAGCATTTGACGAGCTTTTGCCGTTTTCTCGCCGTCCTTTGAGGTCACCAGGATCCAAACGACGGAATGACCGGCGAGTAACCGGCGGCCAAGTTCGCGTCGTGAAGGAGACTGCAGCAGTCGATTGTCGGCAATGCTTTGCAACGGTCCGTGCCATCCGTTGATCACTTGGCCGGGGCCCAGTTTTGTTCGCACGACGACGTATGGCAGTGAATCCCGGTCGTTGCCGGAAACGGTTTGCCACAGTGAGGCGAGCGGGGCGTCGGGGGCTTGTAGATTGGATTGCACGAGCTTGACATTGGCGGCCCGGGTATTGGCTCCTGATGTGGATGCATCCAATGCAGGATTCAGTGCGTCGACCAAGCTCTGTTGCGATGGTGTTAGTTCACCTTCAAAGAATACAACGATGTCGCAGGGATCTGGACGCCAACGTTCGAGGGCATAGCGAAACACCGGAATGTTGCAGGCGCACGCGACCGAGGTGAGCATCAGCCAAAGAAAACACGATGCCCGTAATCTGCCGCCGCTGCGGACGATCGGCCGGGTTGATTTGAAAAAAGAAATCACAGTTGGGACCTTCATCATTGGTTTCCGAAACAAATGACCGATCCGTCGAGTGTGGAGAGGAACAATTGGCCACCGGCCGACGCCATCCCATCCCATCCTGGCAAGGTATCCAGTGGCAATCGGTTTTCAACCTTACCGGTATCAATGTTGACCGTCAGCAGTAGCGAGCCATCGGATCCATCCAACGCCCGGTCTTGTTCGGCCAGCAATGTTTGCACTTGTTCGTCTCGCTCGGTCAATTTCTGGAAGGTCGATTCTTCATCGATGATATCGGGTGGGCCGCAAATGAAAAGTTTGGGTCCCGCCAGCACCATGGCTCGCACGTAGATTGGTACGTCCTGTGTCCATTTTGGATCGACCAAGCTGTTGGAGGGTTGTTGGTTCGCGTTGCCGCCGCGTTTCCCCGAGAATTGGATTGCTTTCCCGAATTTTCCTTCGACCAAATTTCCTTGGACGGTTCCGTTATTTCGGTGCACCGAATGATCGCGTGCCGATCCATCATCAAAGCTGACCGCCAGTACGGCGTTGCTTGAAATTTCGGATCCGTCTTGGTGGCGTTTTTCGATTTGGGCATCAGAGGCTGCCAGGAAATACAAACGCACTTCATCGATGACACCGGTGAATGGAAGTGGAGACTGGTAATCCCCCACTGCTGTTTGTGCATCGAGGCCAATTTCCAACGCTTGAACGGGATCGCTCGTTAGCAGGCTGGAAGCTTTCCCTTCGTCGACGACTTGGCCATCGACGTAAAGTTTCATCGTGAGGTCCTGTTGCAAGACACCGGCGACATGATGCCAACCCCCGATGATCCGCTTGTTACCTCGCAAGGTGGTTAGCTTGCTGTCGGCTCGCACGTGGAATGTTGGGCGTCCGCCTTGCAATGTCAACGCGAATCCTGCCGCGGGGCCTCCTCTCGCCACGATCACGCCTTGTGGTTTGGTCGCAGTGATCCATGCCTCGACAGTGAACGGCTTGCCGGCGGGATTCAAGCTGCCGGTCTTGGGGAACTGAGCGTAGGTTCCGCTCAGGCCGCGTGTGTTTTTCTTGCCAAAGTCCTTTGGGATTTCCGGTGGATTCGGTTCAGCAGCAAAGAGTTGATGTTCGAGTGTTGTCGTCCAACGTAGGTATTCTGGTTTGCGACCGTACCCGAACACATAGCCGTTGCCATTGACCAGTAATCGTCCCGAGGGCGCGAAGCGTCCTGCTTGGTAATAACCGCCGTGCCCACCGGCGAAACTTTGGCCGAGTACCCAGTAGGATCGGTGGAACCAGGTTTCATCCAGGAAACCCATTGGGGCAAAAATGTGTGCGTCCTCGCCACGCTGCTTCGACGCTTGGCCGGCGAAGTCCCCGGAGTTCGGCCCAATTTCGAGTCGATTTCCCTCCAGATCGAACTTCTGGGATTTCATGAACAGGTGCCGTCCATCGCTCGACAAGATGTCTGGCAAGCCGACGGGCATTTGAAGGATTTGGAGTTTTTCCTGCAGGTTGTTTCCCGTTTCTGGATTCGTTTCATCCATGATCGTTTCGGAGATTTTCTTGCCACTGGCAAGATCGATTCGCAGCAGTCGCAATCCACCGTCAAGGAAGTTCGATCTGCCTGCGACACAGTGGACGATGTCGTTTTGAACCAGCGCGCTACCATGAACAGGCCAAAGCGATTCGAGTTGCTCAAACGCCATGGTGCGGCGGTCGAGTGGCGCGGCACGGTATCGCCACGCCAACTGTCCGTCGGTGGTCAAGCAATAGATCCAGCCATCGGCACCACCGAACACCACCCGCCCGCGGTAGATCGTTGGTGGCGAATCGATTCGTGCACCGATTGTGTACGCCCAAAGAGATTGCCCGTCCTGTTGGTTCAACGCATGCAGTGTGTGCTCGTCCGTTTGTGCGACATAAACGATTCCATCGGCGATTACCGGTGCCGTCAATCGTCCACCCAGTTTGGCTTCCCACTGTTTGCCGACTTTTGCCTCGACCGCCAAGCCGGCATTTCCACTGCGGCCAGCATCGTGTCGGTAGGTAGGCCAATCGTTGCGGGACTGTTCAGCATTGAGGTCTGACAGTTTTGTCTCGTAAGCAACACCCTGTTGCAGGCGACCGGTTTCGGGGACTTCTGCCGGTACGGGGCGTGTTGGTGATGATGGTGCGAGGGCGTTGAATCCGAATAGCTTCGCTTCAGGATAACAGGCGCAGTTGTGAGGTGGTGCGTAGGTCAGGCCGTTGCAGGGCATCACCCCATACAAACAGCCACCCCGGACCCAGTGATGAATGTCCCAATGCTCTTTGTCGGGATCGACGAACTCAATGCCGGTTCGGGATGGCATCAAGAAATTGTCGGTTGCCTTGGCAATGTAACATCGGTGGTGGAACCAGTAGGTTTCGACGTCTGGCGCGAATTCCTTTTTGACTTCGCCGGTCCGGGGATCTCGGCCGACATAGACACCGGTGTCGCCACCGGACGTGAGGGGTGCTACCCATACCATGCCGTTCACCACCATTAAATCCTGAGGCGATTGGTAGCCGCTGTTGGGGAAGCTCGCGTTCCACAACTCCTTGCCGCTACCGGTATCGAAGCTGGACATTTTGCCGTCACCACCGGCATACAGCACGACATCCTTGTAGACGACCAAGCGAGGTCCGAAGTTGAATGTGAATGATTCACGTCGTGTGACTGGATCGGTTTGCCAAGCCACTTCACCACTTTTTTGGTTCAACGAAACAACATGCTCGCCATCGTGGAAGTACAGGTTGGAACCATCGGCTGACAGGGTCAGAGGCGAAATGCGAGTTTGCTTGGCCCATAGGCGCCGCCCGGAATCGGCGTCGAACGCCATTAGGACTCGTGGTTCTTCATTCCAGAAAAGTTTTCTGACATCGGCTTGATCACCGACACGTCCGAACAGAGGAACATAGTCTTGCAGTTCCGCTTTGGTTTTGCGGACAACCAAGAACAGCAGGTCATCGGTATGAATGATTTCCTCGGTAGCCTCGCTTCCCTCATAGGTGCGGAGTGTTTCGCCGCTGGCAGCATCAAGCGCGGTTGTCGGTGCGTTATAGCCGAGTGTTGCAAAGATGGTGTCATCACTCGATACCAAGCGTCGCGTGAGTTGACTCGGTCCACTCTTCAGCGGCCACAGGTGGCTTTGCCAGTCTGGAATGTCTCTTTCCCAAAGCACGACGCCGTTGAAAGCATCGCGAGCCATGAGTTTCCATTTGGGTGGCAATTGAATCGAGATTCGGCTGCCTTGGTCCATGATGTAGAACATGCGACCGCCACTCGAGACCAAAGCACTCATGCTTGCCATGCGATCGTGATGACGTGACCAACGTGGACTGCCGACCCATTGCAGGTGTCGAGGAGGTCCGACGACATCATCATGGGCGACTGAGTTGCCGGTCGCGTCATGCAAAAAGTGAGTCCACTCATCGATGTTTTCAGGTCGCGGCTTGACGACCTTTTCCCAGCCATCGTCGGTTTTGATCATGGCGACCCCGTTGGGCACCAAGACACGAAGTATTTCTTGAAGCGGCACGTCATCGATTTCTTCGGCGACGAGCAAGTTGACGAGATTGTCGACGTAGGGCAATTCGTCGCCTTCTAATCGGTCGAACGAAACGTTGCCGTACTGTCCGCTTTTGAGCGCAGGTTGTCGCATCGCGTCAAGCTGTGAACCGCGTCGAACCAAGCCGTGCACTTGGATCGCATCGTTTGTACGCAATGCTTGAGAGAGTTGCCCGTCACCTGCTCCGAGGTGCACGAAGAAGCCGGCCGAAATGCCTGACTCATTCAGGATCGCTTTGGCATCGTCCTGAACATCCGCCCGCAGGTTCCCTGGCAAGAGAGTCAGGAGCAGAGCAAAAGAAAGGGTCGAGGAAATGAACGTGACTGGACGTGACATCCCAGAACTCCAGGAGAGTACAGGTAGACGGGAAAGCCAGATTGTACCACACATTCGGCCCGGATTGAGGTTTTGTCGCCCAGTTCGACAGGCGATCCCCGGAGTAATGATTGACGAGTTCACAGCACGGTCTAGATTTCGAATCCTATGGTTTAGAGCGGCTTCAATTCGGAACAAAAAAATGAAATTGAGCACGGTGATCACGCTGATGATCCTTCTCGGCGCGGTCTATTGGGCCACCGATGGTGGTGGCATTTTCGAAACATCCGCACCTTCCGAGTTGCCCGACACGATTGCTCCACCCAATGCAACTTTCATGGGTAACGAGCAGGCCAATCCGTACGCTAGGTAGTGCTGGGCTAGGTAGTGCTGGGCTAGGCAAGACTGCATCTGCTGGGACCAGACTTGGGATTGGTTTTTCGATCGAGTTGTCGGATTGACCCTGTTTGTGTTGGTTCAAACCTCGCTGCGGCGGTGACAGGCTGTTGCTTGGAGGTAGCTTTCCTCGCGGCCGTTTTGGGGAGCTTTCCCGGCGGCGATGGTTCAAGTCCCGGTGTCTGCATTTCGACGTGTGGTCACTTGCGATCTCGTTACTCTCCCGGTTGGCCGTCTGTTCTAGTCAGGGTCATCACTTCTGGTAGACTTCTGCGTCGATCGTGAAAGCAACCCGCAGGAGTGATTGTTCGAAATGGAAAAGCGTCCTCTTGCCGATACCGGCCTGGATTTATCGATTCTTTCGTTTGGTGCTTCGTCGATTGGTGCTGAGTTTCGGCAAATCGATGTCCCAGAGGCTTTGCGATGCGTCAATGTGGCGTTGGATCGCGGCATGAATTACATCGACACTGCTGCGTACTATGGTCGCGGCATGAGCGAGGTGATGTTGGGGCAGGTGTTGCCCGACATTCCCCGCGATTCTTACGTCCTCAGCACAAAGCTGGGACGATACGCTCCGCAGCATTTTGATTTCAGTGCACGCCGAGTTGCCGAGAGCATTGATATCTCGCTTGAGCGGATGCGATTAGACCATTTGGATATCGTTTTCTGTCACGACATCGAATTTGTAAACCTCGACCAGATCGTTGACGAGACTTTGCCGGCGCTCCGCAAGGAGGTCGAGAAGGGGAAGGTTCGCTTCATCGGCGTCAGTGGTTATCCCATGAAAATGTTTCGTGAGATGCTGTCGCGAACGGATCTTGATGTGATCCTGAGCTACAACCATTACACGCTGCAAAATGAAATGCTGCTTTCCCTGGTCGAACCGTGTCGCGAAAAGAACGTCGGTTTAATCAATGCTGCCCCCTTCTCTGCCCGCTTGCTGACCGGCGCGACCTTGCCTGAGTGGCACAAGTCGACGCCGGAGGTTCGTGAGGTGGCGGCGAAGGCGGTGAAGTACTGCCAGGAACAAGGAACCGACATCGCCAAACTTGCGTTGCAGTATTCCGTAGCACACCCCGATCTGACGAGTTGCGTCACTGGTTCGGCCAACCCGGAAAGGGTCGCGCAGTGGTGCGATTGGATCGATGAACCGATGGACGAGCATTTGGTCGCGGAAGTCAAAGAGATTTTGAAGCCGATTCACAACTGGGCGTATCCGGAAGGTTTGCCGGAAAACGATGACCCCAGAGAATCGAACGACGCGTGACATGTGACTGCCTTTAAGTCCAACCTTGAGACCAAGAAAGAGAGCCTTATGAAATCTTGCATCACCATTAGTTTGGTAGAAGAAGCACGCGGGGGACCGTTTGTCCTGTGGGATGGGCTAGAGAAGTCCATCGCCTTTGCGGGGGAATTGGGCTACGACGCAGTCGAAATCTTTTCGCCGGGCGTTGAAGTGATCGATCCAGATGCCCTCGGCAAGATGTTGGATAGCGCCGGCTTGAAACTTGCCGCCCTCGGGACGGGAGCCGGTTGGGTCAAGCATCAGCTGCAGTTGGCTGATTCCGATGCGGCCAAACGCCAGCAAGCGAGAGATTTTGTTCGTCAGATTATCGACTGTGCGGGCCAGTTCGGAGCGTTCGCGATCATTGGGTCGATGCAGGGCCCTAGCGGAAAGACCGGTGACGCCCAGACGGCTCTTGGCTACTTGGCCGAAGCGTTGGAGGATGGTGGTCAGCACGCTGCTCAATACAACGTGCCGCTCGTTTATGAACCGTTGAATCGTTACGAGACCAAGCAGTGTTGCACCGTCGCTGATGGTGTTGCCCTGTTGGAATCGCTGTCAACGGACAACGTGCGTCTGTTGTGTGACTTGTTCCATATGAATATCGAAGAGTCCGACATTGCCGATGCCTTGCGGGTTGGCGGGAAGTGGGTCGGTCATATTCACTTTGTCGATTCGAACCGCCGCCCTGTCGGATGCGGGCACATGCAGTATGGACGGATCATCGAAGCCCTCCGTGAAATAGATTATCAGGGTTATCTGTGTGCGGAGGCGTTCCCCTACCCAGACCCTCATGAAGCGGCTCGTCAAACAATGCGAGCCTTTCGCTATTGGACGCAAACCTAATTGGTTTGCCGGTCGCTGGTATGGTGCCGCTGGTATGGTGCCGCTGATGCAGTATCGCTCAGGCGATACGGTCCTTGGTTTGTCGATACGGCGGGATCTCAGGCAATCAGATCGTCGATCGTCTTGCCACCGAACTGGCTGAGCTGTTTGAATCTTCCGGCGTGGAAATACGTCAGTTTGTTGTCGTCCAGGCCAAGCAGACGCAGCATCGTGATGTGGAAGTCGCGCAGGTGGTGAACGTTTTCAACTGCAGTCGCTCCCGTTTCGTCGGTGGCTCCGATGGTGTGACCGGCATTGCAGCCGCCGCCGGCCATCCAGATCGTCATGGCGTCCGGGTTGTGGTCTCGACCGTACGCTTGACCACCGCCGCGAATACCGTTGTCGGGCGTGCGTCCAAATTCGCCCATCCAGACGATCAGTGTCTCATCCAGCAGACCACGTTCTCGCAGGTCTTGAATCAAGGCTGCAATCGGTTGATCGACCGTGGGGATCAGTGCGCCGTGCGCCTTGGCCAAGTAGTCATGCGAGTCCCAGGTGCTGGCGTAAACCTGGACGAAGCGAACCCCTTTTTCCACCAACTTTCTAGCTAATAAACATCGCCGTCCGAAGTTGTCGGTTGGTTCAGCACCGACGCCGTACCGATCGAGCGTCGCTTGTGATTCGTCATCAATCTGTAGTGTTTTCGGAACCTCCATTTGCATTCGAAAGGCGAGTTCGTAGTTCTTCATGCGGGCCACTAAATCATCGTGGTCCGGATGCGCCGCAAGATGGTCTTGATTGAGTGACTGCAGGAAATCAAGATTTGTCCGTTGATGCTCGCGTGTAACTCCACGTGGTGGCTGAATATCCAAGATCGGCGAGCCTTGGCTTCGCAATGGAGTGCCTTGTAAAGCTGTCGGCAAAAAACCGTTGGACCAGTTGGCGGAGCCTCCCTGTGGATACGCCAATTCCGGCAACACGATGAACCCGGGCAAGTCGTCGTTTTCAGTGCCGAGCCCATAATTGACCCAAGCCCCGATCGACGGATCACCACCGAATTGGTTGCCGGTGTTGACGTGGTAATTGGCTGTGGGGTGATTGACCGATTCGACCTGGCAGCCGCGATAGAAACACAGCTCATCGGCGACCCCAGCGAGGTTTTTCCAAAGATGGCACATGTCTGCGCCGCTCTCACCGTGCTTTGCAAATTGAAATGGTGATTGCACGTAATAGCGTGTTCCACTGCTCATCGCTGACTGTTCTTGACCATCCCGCTGAAACTCTTTGAGGTGCAGTTGTTTCAGTTTTGGTTTTGGGTCAAATGTGTCAATATGCGAAGGGCCCCCTTCCATGTAAAGAAAGATGCAATGTTTCGCTTTCGCTTCCGGGAAATGGGGTTGCTGCTTGGCAGCACTGGTGCTGTCTGCCTGCGCAGCGTCCGCCAGCAAGGCGCTAAAAGCGACCGAGCCAAGGCTGGACCCAAGGCCGTACAAAAAGTCGCGGCGTAGAGGCTGGGACATGTTTGTTACCGATCTAGTAGACGTAAATAAACTCGTTCGAATTCAGCAGGGCCAAGCAGACGTCGGCGAGGCCTCGGGTCACAGCATCAACTTGGTGGGGTTGCAGATCCGGCTTGTAATCGTCGTAAACAAACAGTCGCTCGGTGAATTTGAATGGTTCACCGGTGTTTTCTTCGACTGCTTCACGGATCACTGTGGCCGGCCATTTTCGGCGGGGTAAGTCAAGGCTGGCATGGCGTGTTGACATTTTGCCCCAGTGATCCAGCGTCCTTTGCAACTCCTGCTCAATGGGTTGGCGGCCATGCACCAATTCAAATAAACGACCGATGACTCGGGAGCGATTCAGTTGCTGGTCTGGTTGGCTTTGCTCGGCAATCACGCGGTTGGCTAAAGCGAGTGCCCTGTCGTTAGTTTCCTCTCCGTTGAGGAGCGTGAAGACCTGTGGGGTAATGTTTGATTGATCACGCAACTCGCACGACTTTTCACTCCCCGGCTGGTTGAATGTTTCCATGAATGGCAAGCGATGGCCGCGTAAACGGTGTGCATAAATGGAACGACGATTGCGATCTTTTGGTAACGGATTAGGAACATAGGCTGGTGCGAATGTGCCCATGATCATTCGCGGCTGGAGTGCAGCTTCGAGATTCATATCGGGTCGTACTGGAATACCGCCCAGCATGAGGTTGAGTTCGCCAGAGACTGACAGCATGCTGTCACGAACTTCTTCCGCTTCCAGTCGTCGTGGCAGAAAGACGGCATAGCTGGTTGAGTTGGGATCTGATTCTCGAATCTTTTCTTGGTCGGGATGCCGAGTCGAGCGCAGATACGTATTTGAACTCATCATCCGGCGATGCAGATTCTTGGTGGACCAGCCACCACGAACCATTTCACCTGCCAGCCAATCGAGTAATTCCGGGTGCGTTGGTTTCTTGCCCGTGGCACCAAAGTTGTTTGGCGTCCCCGCAATGCCACGACCAAAATGGTAGCTCCAGATGCGGTTGGCAAGTACGCGAGCGGTCAGCGAGTTGCGAGGATCGACGATCCATTTTGCCAACGCAGTACGGCGTCCACTTGTGGCGACAGGCATCTCATACTCCAGCCCGCCGGGGACGGCGCTCAGCACGCCTGGTTGGACGAGTTCACCTTCGGCGAATGGGTCACCCCCAGGCAGAATGCAGGTCTGTTCCCAGGCCCCTTTTCCCTTTGGGTTGGCGGGCATCACAAATCGTGACGTTTGCATGCGAGCCCGAGGTGTTTTGCCGTTGTACACCGAGAATGCAAATGGCTGGTAACGGTCCAGTTCCCACTCGAACCTTGCCTGCCATTTTCGGCCAATGCGTTCACGGCCAAAGTCGTCGGGGGATTGCAGCGATTTGTGCGGCAACAGCTCCGGATCGACTCCAGCAGCAACCGCTTCGGCCTTTGTTTTGTAAGGCAGCTTGCGTTCGGCAAACCAATTCTCTTCGAACTCTTGCTGCAGTTTCGTGATCTCTTGCATCATCGCTTCGTTGGCTTGATGACGCAGACGGTGGTAATTTTCGTCCTGTTCCATTCCTGACAGGTTCTCATCCGCGAGCCATTCTGTCTGTCGATCGCCGAATTGCGTGGTCGCGAATACCGATTGAATGGAGTAGTAATCTCGGGTCGGAATCGGATCGAACTTATGATCGTGGCATCGGCAACACTGCAGCGGTTGCCCGAGGAATACCTGTCCTACCGAATCGGTAATATCGTCCAGGAATTGTTGGCGAGTGACTTTTGCGACACTCATTCCGGTGTGTTCCCAAGGTCCCATGCGAAGGAACCCGGCGGCGACGAGTAATTCATCGGGATCGACGCGGTCGACCAGTCGATGGATGTTTCGAACTTTCTGGCGAGCCATTTTGGGATTGGTCACCAGGTCATGAATTTCGTCGCCAGCAATTTGTTCAAGAATGAACAAGTCGAAAGGCTTATCATCATTGAATGCGCGGATAACGTAATCTCGGTAACGCCATGCATTGGGCCGTTCCCAATCATTGGCAAATCCGCTGCTGTCGGCATAGCGAACAACATCCAGCCAATGCCGGGCCCAATGTTCGCCGTAATGCGGGCTTTCCAGTAAGCGATCGACGATCGCCGCAAAAGCGATTTCATCGGAACGCTCATCACTGACAAATTGTTTGATTTCTTGGGGTGTGGGTGGCATCCCAACGAGGTCGAAGGTCGCTCTGCGAATGAGCGTGACTCGGTCGGCAATCGGAGCCGGGTCGAGACCGCGGTGCTGGAGGCCGGCTTCGATGAAGGTATCGATTGGATTTTCGGCAGACTCCGATAGGTTGACGGAGAACTTGGTGCGGATTGGTTGGAACGCCCACAAATCATTCGGCTGGTATTTGCGGTCGGTCCATTGCTCACTTTGCCCGCCGCTCGTGGTGACGGTCTCGCCTTCGGCAAACTTGGCGTAGATCTCGGTGACTTTCGCTTCGTTGGGCCAAGGCGCGTCGGCGTTAATCCAATCTTGGATCGCCTGGATTTCCTGTTTCGACAGACGGTCTGCTTCTTTGGGAGGCATTTCGTAGCCCGTTTCCTCCCGTGCGACCATCGCCACCAACGAGCTTGACTCGGCATCTCCGGGAGTGACGACCGAATCGCCATAGGCATCGCCGCCGGAGAGCATTTGTGCGCGGGTGGAAAGATCGAAGCCGCCCTGTTGTTCGTCCGCTTCTTGGCTGTGGCAACCAAAGCACTTTTCTTGCAGGATTGGACGCACTTGCAATGCGAAGATCTTTTCGCCCTCACTCGGTTCCGCCGCCGATAGAGCCGCAGGCATTGTGAACAGCGGGATGATCAGGGCGATTACCGCAGCGGCCAGTTTTCGAGGGGCCAGTTTTCGAGCGGCCAGTTTTCGAGCGGCCAGTGCCCAGACGGCACCTGTTTTTGGTCTCACTTTCCTGGTCCCGGATAGAGAATGCATCGGTAGCGCTGTCGTGTCTTTGAATTGAGTTCATCCCAGTCTGGCAGCTTTACCGCAGTCGCCGTGACTGGGTACTGATGATGAACCGCGTGGATTGGTCAATGCTTGGGCAATTCGGGGAGCGGCGAAATCGCCGCGGTTTTCTGTTCCCAAAGATCCTCGACTTCTTGACCGCCTGTATTGTACCTCAACAACAGGTAGATGCCGCCTGCCAGGCCCCAGCTCAACGTGGTCACCATGACGATTGGAATCATCGCTAAGGCGTTGGAAGCGACGGCTCGGACGTTTGGGGAGCAACCGCTTAAGTCGAGGAAAAATCCCGACATCAAAGTCGCTGCAGTTGCGATTCCTGCGGCGATGCAAAAGATCACGGATGCGAACAAAGCCGCAATGCCTGAGTAGAACGCCAAATGCAGCGGTCGCCGAAATAGCGACTCGTATCCCCGGCTGAGGGCGTTGAGTGGATCGCTGTCCTGTTCGTTGCCAAGAGCTGCCCAGCTGAGCGGGATTGCGACCAGCCCGCCCACCGCGATCACGCCACTTGGAATCGCGATGAGTGCGGACAGCAAGCCCGCGGGGATTTCAAGAAGGGGCTGGTCGGGGGCGAGTCGTGTGAGCCAACCCAGGGGCACCATCGCCATCGCTATCGCAAAGGCTGCGACCAACGGCATTAGGCCGGCAAACCAGCCTCGCCAACTGCGTTGCAAGCCGAGCGTGAATCCCAGTCGAATCCCGGTCATGTTCCTGCCGGCAGCGAGCAATCCTCCCTGTCGGGTCAGCAAGATTGCTGGCGGTGCCCAAACCAAAAGTGTCCACAGCAGACCGTGGACCGGTGTCTCTGATAAAAAGATGCTGGGGAACTGCTCGATTCCCGCCTCTGAAAATTCCTTCGCTTGTCGCAATCCCAGGATCCAGATCAACAGGGTTCCGGCGGTCATTGCCAACATCGTCGGAGAGGCTGCGAGGCGGAGTGTCCGGATGAGACGCCACCAGGGGAACAGGTCGGTCCACTCGCGAACTCGTTCCAGTAGTCCAGCTTCCAGATTATGTCCGCTGTGCAATTCGGTCTGTTGCTCTTCCGTTTGCGTCATCCGATCGGCTCGTGAGCGTCCATGGTTACCCGAAAACTATGCGAAGCGTACGCGAGGACACGGCTCGGCTCAAGGTAAGTCAGGTGGCGGAGGTATTTCTGAACCCGTGCATGGCGTCGAGCCAAGCTGATTAAAGAACTGAATAGATGAACGGTGCGACTCGTGACGGAAGCAGCGTGGCCGCAATGAGCAGCAGGCAGATCGCGATCAAAATAGGCGTTAGCCACCATTTCTTGTTGCACTTAAGAAAGTCCATGAACTCGCCAACGAAGCTCGGCTGCGGGGCGTGGTCATCGTCGGAGGTGGGGCGCGCGTCACTCATCATGGGGGCAATTTTAGCGGCAAATCGATGCTGGTTCCGAATGTTTTTAATTTGCGCGCCCTCAAGTCCGTCTGCTGTCGCCCCAACATAAGCCGGATCGGGGTGTTATGAAGATCGATTGGACGCTAATTTGATTCTATGGCTAACTCGAAATCTTACGAACAAAGTGAAGCGGACGCCTACTTGATCGAGAAAATCCGTGAGGGTGATCAAGACGCGTGGCAAGCAATGATCGACCGATATGAAGGTCGACTGATGGCCTATACCAACAGCCGGATTCGAAACCGGGCTGCCAGCGAAGATATCGTCCAGGAGGCATTTGTTGGTTTTCTAGTCAGTCTTCCGAACTACGACGGGGCGCGGCCGCTGGAAAGTTATCTCTTTTCGATCTGCGCCTACAAATTGACCGATCACCTCCGTCGTGAAGGCCGCCGGCCATCGATTCAGATGCACGGTCGATCCAGTTCAAGCGGTGGCGAAATGGAACCGGTCGGAACCGATCGTGTCGCCAGTTCCATCGCCCGCAGCGTCGAACGCAAACGACTGGAAGAGTCTGCCGTGCGGGACGCAATCGCTGAGCAGATTGAGCGTTGGAAGTCGGGGGATGGTTGGGCGAAGTTAAAGTGCATTGAACTGCTGTTCGTTCGGGGCATGGGGAACAAAGACGTCGCCTCGCAGCTCGAATTAACGGAGCAGCAGGTTGCCAATTACAAAAGCGATTTTCAAATCCGGCTTCGGTCGATCATCAAGCGGATGGAGCTGGACGAGGGCGTTTTTCCCGAACTGGCAGACGATTGAGTTAGCCGTTTGTGAAATTCACGATTGGCCGATTCAGCTGATCGCTGGATCGCTGGATCGCTGGATCGCTGATCGCTGACCGCTGGATCGCTGATCGCTGGATCAACGGGCAATTGCTGCGATCCGCTTAGGATCTGAAGATCAAGTCCTGCTGTTGGCAAACACAAATCAACTTTCTGCAGCGAGGAAACCGCTGCCTATGTAGCGGTTGATTGGCGGGGGCTTCGTCTCGGGAGGCCTTGTCGCAAGCAGCGGCTGTGGCGAGGGAGCACGAATCGAATGTCGATCGAGATTCGGATACGGCAGCGATTCTTGGGTGGCAGCCATTCGAAAGAGGCAGGGTGCGTGCCCGCCTTGCAGCGGGCTGAACGCAGTCCTGGCACGACGCTGATTGCTGCTAAGCTCCGGCGAGGCGATTGACCAATGTGGCGTCTTTGGTCGACGGCTGCATGGGGTCAGCGCCCAAAGTCCCGACGAGCGACTGCTCGTAGTCATCCGCCTTTACTTTTGCCAACTGCGACTGGGCATACTCCAAGCGACCTTGGATATCCATTTCCTTGACCTGTTCCTCGTCTTCCGATTCAACGAATTGCGAAAGCCGATCGACCATGTCTGTCCAGTGTTCGATGTCGCGGTGTTTCTTGGTGACCAAACGCCGTCGGTACCAATCGCTGTTGAGAAGCGCGTCGCGAGTGAACATCTTTCGCAATTCGGGGTCTTTCGCGGTTCTGCCTTCGTGTTCGCCAAAGGCCATCAGGCTGAGAACCGCTTGCAGAGGTGGGCAGGCCAATTCGTAGCCACCATCTTCCATGTATTGCATGGCGACGCGGCGTTGTGCATCGGCGATGTGCAAGATCCCATCGGCGAAGGATTCGGCATCTTGTTTCTCGGGTTTCAGCAGGTCTTCGGTAAAGACTCGAGAGGGGTTGTCGAAGACTCGAGCAAGATAATGGCGAACAAATTTTCGCGTGATGCGGTACCCAAGACGGCTGGCGGGAACCGTAACATCATCGACTTGAAAGTCCTCGATGGGCTCTAGCATTCCCGCGTCAATCATCGTTTGCGGATCACGTTCGTTGGGGCCCATGCGGCACCAGACTTCCGGGATCAACAGAGAGATGTCATGACCGACTTCGAATCGTGGTCCGATGTGGCCTGCCGGAGTGGAGAATCCACCCAATTCGGTCAAGATCATCGAAGTCACTGCATTATTCAAGTCGATCGAGGGCATCAACGCATTGAAGGGGCCTTTCGTTAGAGCACCCTCGCTTCCAGCGCCCGTCGTGCTGGGGCTCTTGCCGGTCAGGGAGCAGACGTAGTCCATCAGCAGTTCCGGCAACTCTTGGTAATGCAGCGGAGAGTAGACTGCCAACGATCGGAAGCCGGCCGCGGGATCAGGCGGATTGTTGCGGCGACCACTCAGCACGGCGCCGACTGGAGCATGAACGGGTTGGTCGACGGATAAGGCTCGGCTCAGTTGCATACCTCGATAAGCGACATAGGTATCGCGAGCTTTGACCATATCGGGACGATCCTGCAGATAGCGAGGATTCTTGGTCCGTTTGCCGTCCACAATTCGGGGGTCTGCCGTACTGACGACGTAACCCTCGGTGGCTTGCGCAGCTTTTACCAGCAACTCCTCCATCGGCCCGCTGAATTTGTCGAATTCGATTGCGTCCGAAACAATCTCTCTCGCTTGATCGGTGCTGAGTGGTTCGAAGTTGCTGATGAAGTTGTCGGGGCGAGAAAGGTCCCATTCGGTTTGCTTGTCGAGGCCGCGATGGACGGCATCATCCGGTCGCTGGAAGAGGCGGTATTCGCAATTCTCGACAAACTTGTAACTGAAGCTTGGCTTGACCGCGGGGCCGACTTCACCCAACGCGGCGGCGGGAACGACAACGCTGCAACTGATGTCGTCTTCACGTTGCACTTTGGCTGCTGCGATAAAGTCTTGCCGAAGCTTGAATGTCCGCCAGCGAGCTTGGTCCAATCCCACACGAAGATAGGTCCCCACCAAGGTGCGATTGCCGAGTTTCAGTTCGTGGCCGGGTGAGCCGTTAACAATGTCGACACCGAAATGATCTTTCCAAGCGTGTTCCATGCCCGGTTGAACAAACCGTTTGATGATCAATGCCAACGCATAGACGTGCTCTGGGATCGAACGCAACCATTCGTTGTAGTCGTCGCTGAAGTTGGGTGCTGGGGTGAGCAGTTGGATCATGCTGCCGAGGCTGCGATTTGGATCAAGCACGCTGCGACTGGGGCCCTCCGTGTAGTCAGGCTTGTCGCTGGTTCCCGGGTTCCAGCGGTTCTGGTAATCGCGTGAGAAAATTTCATCCAGCTTGGCGAAATCCTCTTCGATGTCCGAGACAAAGATCGGTCCGTAGAGCATGTAATCTCGCAGGCTTTTGCTGATCTCGCTCTTGCCGCCTCCGCTTACGGTGCAAGGTTTGTGGCAAAAGATTCCCTCGCCGACCGATCCAATCAATCGCCACGATGGCGCGGCAGCGTGTTTCTCTAAACGCAGCTTGTAGCCGCTCGGGGCGATGTAAATGTTGTCCGGCGACAATGCAATACGTTGCTCTTGGCCATCCTTTGTCCACTTGATGCAGCGTTCGTCAAGTGTTGCGTAAGCACTCTCGGGGATATAGATGACGGTTGGGTCACTGCGATCGATGCCATAACCTTCCGGCTGAACGTCGATGAATGACGAGTAATCACGGGCAACGTCGTCAAAGGTCCGTCCGTTGTAGCGACGACTGTTGACTTGAAACTCATGCCCAAGCGCATAGGAGGCGAATGCCATCGCGCCGCCCGCGTGCTCTTCTTCAGCATTGCCCATCAAGTTTGCGGCAAAGCTGATCTGCGTTTTGACTTCTTTCTTGCAATACCCGTAGTAGTTATCCGCGATCAGCGTCACGACAACACCCGACTCATCACGACAAGTCAGTTTGAATGCACCGCCATCGTTGTACTTTTCCTCTGCATCCTTCCAGCACATGGAATCCTGACGCTGTCGTTCCGTTGCGTCGTCCCAGTGCGGAAGGCCCAGTTCTTTCTTGGTGACCTTGGTTAAATGGGGCGCGAGGATGACGCACCCTGTGTGACCACTCCAGCGATGCACATCCAAAGCGGCATCTTTGTGGGGTGTGAGTGGATCACCGGCATTACCAAAGATGGATTCGACGAAATCGAGGTTGCTCACGAGTGAGGCGGGCGCGAAAAAACGCACCTCCATCGTCTTGGCTTCGCAGTAACCCGGGACCTGAGGACAAACTGTTGGACGCAGCAGTAGCGATACCCAGGTGTGCGCCGATTCTTGCATCTGCGACATGTACGGCAGGACCATCAGGTCCTCGGGTGGTTGCATCGCGATGCGAAACAGGCCGGCAAACGCGGTTTGCGGTACCGCTCGTTTGTCGCCTGGAATCGGTAATCCTCCCGCGACCACGTGAAAGGTGCCTGCCGTGGTGCGACGATCGGCGCGTGGGTTGTTCAAAACACCGTTGACGCAACGGTAACTACGAACCAATTCATTGCTGAACTCCTGGCCACCGACTGGTAAGCTCAATTCGCGGGCCATCCCGTGAACATCAAGGGTGAGCGAACGATTGGGTAGACGCAGCGGTTCGCAACTCACCTCTTCGCCGAAATACCTGGCCAGAAACGACTCGATTCGCGAATCGACTGGGGCACGGTTTTCTGTAAGCAAACGGCTCTTGGTTTTTAAGCTATCCAAGATTCCTTCTGAAAAGGTCGCCATTGG
>JAQWPZ010000304.1 GCA_029245125.1 Rubripirellula sp. | reverse complement strand
AAAGCGTTTTACTTCATCCGATGAGTCGACGCCCTGCCGTTTTGAAATGCTTGCGTTGCTGTATCTCGACGCGACGCGTTCGCCATGCGTCTTGCTACTTCGTGGTGTGGGGATGTCGCGGCCTGTCGATCGGTGTCTCGTTTTGCCTGTTAGGTTTTATTTGTCTGCCTCCTGCGGATGTTTGTGCTGCTGAGGCAAATAGTCAGTCGCTTGAAATTTTTGAAAAGCATGTCCGCCCAGCATTGGTCGAACATTGCATTCGTTGTCACGGAGCGGACAAACAGCAGGGCGGCTTGCGGTTGGATACGGCTGACGGCTGGGCCGATGGTGGCGACAGCGGAGCAGCAATCACACCAGGGGATCAAGACAGCCTTTTGTTGCAGGCGATTGGTTACGACGACGTCGCGCTGGAAATGCCTCCCCGCGGTAAGTTGCCGAGCAAGACGATCGCCGCATTCTCCGAATGGGTCAAAACGGGCGCCGCAGATCCGAGGAAACCTATGCCTGGCCGAAATGGATCTGGCGACTCCTCAGCAGGTGAGAGCAACGCTGCCAGTGAGGCCAAGTCAGCCAGCGTCGGACGCGAGTTTTGGTCATTCCAGCCGGTGCGATCCCCCTCGGTACCAACCGCTGGTGAGCAATGGGCGCGAGGCGATATCGATCATTTTGTTTTTTCCCGACTGCAGGAACAGGGTTTGGCACCGAATCCCGATGCTGATCGCTTGGTGTGGTTGCGTCGTTTGTATTTTGATTTGACAGGCTTGCCGCCCTCGCCCGAAGAGATTGAGGCGTTCGTAAGGGATGATTCACCAACCGCTTGTGAGAATTTGGTGGATCGGTTGTTGGATTCCAAACACTTCGGCGAACGCTGGGGGCGGAATTGGTTGGATGTGGTCCGATTTGCTGAATCGAGCGGTGGTGGGCGGACCTTGCTGTTCCCGGATGCTTGGCGATTTCGTGACTATGTGATCGACAGTTTCAATCGTGATCTGCCGTACGATCAATTTCTGATGCAACAAATTGCAGGCGACCTTTTGGAATGCGAGGACACGGAACAGAGAGTCCGTAACTTGACCGCCACAGCGTTTCTGTTGTTGGGGCCGATCAACTATGAGATGCAAGATAAAGATGTCTTGGAGATGGATATCGTTGATGAGCAGTTGGATACGATTGGTAAAGCATTCATGGGGATGACCGTTGGCTGCGCACGCTGTCACGATCACAAATTTGATCCGATTCCGACTCGTGATTACTACGCGATGGCAGGGATTTTTAAGAGTACTCGTTCGGTGATTCATTCGAACGTTTCAAAGTGGAACACAAGACCACTGCCACGCTCCGCGGCTGAGCAAGCAACTTTCGAACAGCATGAGCAGTCATTGGCCAAGCTGGAAGATGAAATAAAACTCGCGAAGACGGCGTGGTCCAGGGCGGGCGGGAAGCCGCAAAGTAAGGTGTCGGGATTGAGAGCTGTCGATCCGGCTCGCATCGCCGGCATTATTGTGGATGATGCCATGGCAGAAATCATTGGTAACTGGACAGAGTCAACCCACACAGCAGGTTACGTGGGCGAACGGTATATCCATGATGCCAGCGAAGATCGTGGCTCGAAACGTGTCATCTTTCGCCCTGCGGTGCCACAAGCGGGGCGGTACCAGGTTCTGGTCAGCTATTCTGCATCTTCCAATCGGTCAAAGCAGGTTCCCTTCAAAATCGAACATGCCGCTGGGCAAGACGTTGTCCTTATCAATCAGAAGCAAAAGCCTTCCATCGGTGGTTTGTTTGAATCACTCGGCGAGTTTGATTTTGAGCGGGGGCCTGCCCAGATCATAATCTCGAATCAGGGGACAACCGACGGTGTGGTGATTGCCGATGCCGTTGTGCTTGTTCCAGTCGGTCAAGATCTAGCTGGGCTCTTGCAACAGCCTGCTGAGCGAATGCAGAGTGAGGATCAATTGGCCAAGATCAAGCAGCTTGATGATGGAGTGAAGAGACTGGAAGCGAAATTGAAGAAGCTTCGGAAGGCGATCCCTCAGCAATCGGCTTTGATGGCGACAACCGATGCGGCGGTGACCACTGACATTCATGTTGCGATTCGCGGGCAGGCTCACCAAAAAGGGGACTTGGTCCCACGTGGTGTAGTGCGGGCAGCCAGTTGGGTATCTTTTCCAGCCCTTCCCAATGGATCCAGTGGTCGGAAAGAGTTAGCTCGATGGATCACGCATCCTCAGCATCCGCTGACAGCACGGGTGATGGTCAATCGGATTTGGTACTGGTTGATGGGACGCGGTTTGGTTTCGACGGTCGATAATTTTGGCAGTATGGGAGCGTTGCCTTCGCATCCGGAATTGCTCGATCATTTGGCCGCTCAGTTCGTTCAGCAAGGTTGGTCGATCAAGCGTCTGATCCGTGAGATTGTTCTGTCACGGACTTATCAGATGGATTCGAAAGCGTCGGCTACGGCCGTCCTGGTCGACCCCGAGAATCGCTGGTACTGGCGAATGAATCGGAAACGCTTGTCCGCTGAGTCGATCCGAGATTCGTTGCTTTCGATTGCAGGTGATTTGGATTTGTCTTATGGCGGTTCGAACATTAAACCGGGGACTACCATTGAATACGGTTACGAGTTCACGAGCACGCGACGCAGCGTTTACGTACCAGTGTTTCGGAATCACTTGCCAGAGGTGTTCGAGGTCTTCGATTTCGCCGATCCGAACACCCAATCAGGTAGCCGAGCCGCAAGTGCGGTGGCCAGCCAGTCGTTGTGGATGATGAATCATCCAAGCGTCATTGCTCGGACCGAACAGGCGGCTCGACGGCTCTTGGATCGATCTCTTGAGAGCGATGAAGAGCGGGTTCGATTTGCCCATCTGCAGGTGCTTTCGCGTCCGCCGACCAAGCGTGAATTGTCTGTCGCGATGAACTTGATTGTTCCACGCGACGGCGAAGGGGACTCCCCCACCGAATTGTCTGTGCAACGCTATGCGATGCTTTATCGAGTGCTTTTTCAGTGTCTTGCGTTTCGTTACCTTGACTAAATGATCCAAGGTGAATTGATCCAATGAATTTGATGCCTTCCCGCCGCAAAGCGCTTCAATCGATTGGATGTGGGTTTGGAATGCTCGCTGCGTCTGCTTTGGCACAGCGTGAGGCGAAAGCAGCCCAGCCTGCGAATCCATTGGCCGCAAAGCTTCCTCCTTTCGCGGCTCGTGCGAAGCGTGTGATCTTTGTCTTCATGCAAGGCGGCCCAAGTCAGGTTGATACCTTCGACTATAAAGCAAAGCTGCAGCAGCTTGATGGGGAAATGCAGACGTTCGATGACGCGCGGGTGTTCGCCAAGACAAAGGAGATCAAACAGCATCGCGTGTTTGAGTCACCATGGAAGTTCAGACGCTATGGCGAGTGCGGTCAGCATGTCTCGGAGTTGTTCCCACACATTGCAGAGCATGTCGATGATCTGTGTTTCTTAAAAGGGATGCACACCGATGGGGTAGCCCACGGTCCAGCCACGCTGTTTTTGCATACTGGTTCGATCAATTTGGTTCGACCCGCGGTTGGTTCTTGGGTGTTATACGGATTGGGGACCGAGAACGACAACTTACCGGGGTTTGTGACGTTGCAGCCATCAATGGGAAATGGTGGGCCACGGAATTACAACAACGCCTTTCTGCCGGCGGTTTATCAAGGAACGGCAGTGGGTCGAGCCGGGACGCCAGCCACGTCCGCCCAGATTCGCAATCTGCGTAATGAATTGGTAACCCAGCAAGATCAACTCAAGCAGTTCCAAGCCTTGCGTGAGTTCAACGCGGCGCAGCTGGCCGATCGGCCAGGCGATCAAGAATTGGAGGCAGTGATCAATTCATATGAACTCGCGTGGCGGATGCAGAAAAGCGTACCCGATATCTTGGATCTGGCAGGTGAACCTGAGCACATTCAGCGGATGTATGGAATCGGCAATCGGGCAACCGAGGATTTTGGCCGTCAATGTTTGATGGCCCGACGCTTGTGTGAGGCGGGAGTGCGGTACGTCCAGGTCAATTACAGCGACAATGGGAACAACCCGCGGTGGGATCAGCATTCGAATCTGGAGAAGCACGCGGATCACGCCTTCGCAACAGATCAACCGGTCGCTGGATTGTTGGCTGATCTGAAACAGCGCGGATTGCTCGAGGACACGCTGGTTTGGTGGGGAGGCGAATTTGGGCGAACTCCTTATGCTCAGGCCAATGGGACCGGCCGCGACCACAACCCCTATGGCTTTACGATGTTCCTGGCTGGTGGCGGAGTGAAGTCAGGCTTTAGCTACGGCGAGACTGACGAATTTGGACATCATGCGATCGCCGGAAAGGTTCATATGCACGATTGGCATGCCACGCTGTTGCACTTGCTGGGGATGAACCATGAAGAATTGACCTTCATGCATGACGGTCGCCCGTTTCGATTGACGGACGTCCATGGAGAGGTGGTCCCCGAGATTTTGGCTTGACTGTACCCCAGTCGGTGTTGCAGACGCACTACGAGCGGGTGCAGTGCCTGATCGAGATGTGGGGTGCATGGCGTGGATCGAATACTGCTCGGCTAAAGCTAGAGCGATTGTTATCCCGGCGTTAGTATCGAGTCGACTTTATTGCTGCGAATCCTTCAACAAGTAAGTTCCCGACGGATTGTGTCATGGATGTTCTTTCTCTCTGTTTTCGAGCGTTGCTGGGCGTTTCGGTCGTTTGCGTTTCGGCACTGGACGCCTGTGTTGCTGCGCAGGAATCACAACCAAAGACGCAGCCAGTATTGCTGCAGATGATACGTGACGACGCCATTCATCATGAGCTTGGGTTAGACGATGATCAGATCGTAAAGTTGATGGATAGACTGCGAGAGATCGATCCGCCGTGGTTTCGCGCGCGGATTCTTCCCTCGGCAAAGCAACGTGAAAAAATCGTTTCACTCACATCGCAGCTGCGGCGGTCGTTGCAATCGATGTTGGACGCGAAGCAGCTTGGCCGGTTGCGGCAATTAGAGTATCAGGCGCTTGGGACTCGGATGGTCTTACGCGATGAAGTTGTGCGGGAGCTGGAGTTGAGTGATGACCAGTTGCAGGGATTTGTTACTGCTTTTCTGAACACTGACCAGGAATCAGGTGAGATTCAAAAAGCGGTTGGTGAAGGCAACAAATCTGCTCAGCAAGGCAATCGTGAACTCAACGAATTGAAAACGAAGGAACGTCAGTCGTTGATTGCAAAATTGACGCCTGGGCAGAAAGCAAAGCTTGGTTCGGTGACCGGTGAAGCTTTTTCCTTTTCCGAAATCCGCCGCTCATACCCATTCGCGCCGGAGTTGACCGCAAGCGGTGTGACTTGGATCCAAGGTGGGCCGCTGAGTCTGGAAGCAATGCGCGGCAAGGTCGTGGCTGTCCATTTCTATGCGTTTCAATGCATCAACTGCCAACGAAACTTTGACCACTATCAGAGATGGTACGAAGATTACGCGGATGATGGTTTGGTCATCATCGGAATTCAGACACCTGAAACATCCGCCGAGCGGCAGCTCGATCGCGTCACCTCAGCCGTGAAGAGTGACGGCATGACTTATCCAGTGCTTCTGGATGGCGAATCCCAAAATTGGAAAGCTTGGAGCAATACCATGTGGCCCACTTTATACGTCGTCGACCGCAAAGGATTTTTGCGGCGGTGGTGGCAGGGTGAACTCAATTGGAAGGGAACGCCGGGCGAACAGCAAATGCGTGAGACAATTGAGCAATTGCTTGCCGAGAAGTGATACCGAGCTGGGTGGATCTGGCTGCTGATCAGCGAAGCGTTTTGCTGCTGATCAGCATTTTGAGAATCGGCATTTCGAGAGACAGCGCGTTGCCCGCCTGATCATTATGACGGGCTCGCGTTGAATTTCGTTGCCTCGAGGTGGCGTTGTTTTATTCCTGCCGTAGCAAGGTTACCGCACCACGTTCGTGGTTCAATGGATTGTTTGCCATCGAACGGCGGATGAGTGCCAAAGGATTTGCATCATTGTGTGCCATCGCTTTTCGAAGTCGTTCGCCCAGTTGTGTTTGGGTTGCCCCATCGTCGGTCATGCCGGCGGAGTAGCCCAGTAGCGTTTCACCGGGGATGAGTCGGAACGTGGTGGTTTCAACTTGCGGGTCCAAGCGTGTGTTGAGTGGTTCGCTTAACCCATCGACGACTGGCCGAAATCCATACTGATTGCCGATCACGGCGCTGATCGATCCAGCCGCTGCGACTTCGCCGTCGCCGGTATCTGGATTGACTCTGGCGTACAGCATCGAGATTAGTTGTTCGCCGGAACTGGTTTGCCAGAGCGTATCGCTAACCCGCTGCATGAGTTGCGTTGGGGAGTGTCGATATCCCGCGTGCGCTGTCATCGCGGCTCGTGCCACCGAAGCGATCATTGCTCCCTTGGCCGTTGGGTCGACTGACTCGGCGATCGCCAGCATCAAGTTGCCATCGGGGAGAACATCCCAGGTGTGCCATCCACAAGCCCACGGTCGTGGTGATTCCACCATGCCGTCGACCCGCCAATCGGTAGCGAGCATCGCGCCCGTTGGCAACGATTCGTATTGCCAATTGGCAACATCGGTCATTGCACCTGCGGAAGATTGACGAGCCTCGATGTCAGGGATCGCTGCGTAGGTCAGTTCCAGTGATAGATGGGAGGCAGCTAGGCGTGCTGCGGAGGATTCCGAGACGCCGAATGTCTTTTCTGATTTGCTGAAGAACCAGACGGTGCCAATCGGTACGTCATCGCATTGCACCGATGCGCAAATGCCAGATCTGAATGCTTTTTCGGGGCTGTTCCACGAGGGGATGGGAGGTGCCGCGTCCATGTCGTCCATCAAGACGACACCTTGGACAAGGGCTTCAAGGTCACCGCGACTTCCCCGCAATGGTCGGGCTGCTGATTCCAATCGCTTTGGGGGTAGTCCGAATACCGCGCGAGTCTTAAGAAACTGCGTATCATCGTCCAGCGTGTAGAGAGCGGCAGCGTCACAGTGGCAGGCTGCTGCGGCATCGCCCAGTAATTCTTCAATGCGATCGGCAGTGCGAAGTCGCGGCGCGTCCCCGCCCAACAAGGGAGCGCGAGATGCTAATTCTGCTTCTTGGATTCGAATCGCTTCACGGTTGTGACTCAATTCTTCCGCCAGCTTCGACGCTGATTCAGCCAATCGCATCGCGGCACTTTTGCCGACCGTGTTGGCGGTGTCACTCGCTTCCTGCTGGAATGTTTCCGTGTTAACAGCGGGCAGAAGTTCCATCGGCCCGCTCTTGCCTGGTTTGCCGTCAATTCGCCATCCCGTCGCGTCTGAATAGGCGCTCCAGAAATGGTTGACTGGGTCTTCGATATTCGTGGGGGCTGAATTGCTCACGGCCTTGGAGCCACGGTGGATACGCAAATAGTGTGGAATCGTCTTTGTCACGTTGTCGCCTGGAAAGGATGTCGACTTGCTGAAATCGGCAATCCATGCCGCGACCGAAGCCAATGCGGTAATGGACCAACACCGGCACACCCGCTCAGATCCAGGTGCAAAGATGGGAATCGGCCGCCGGCACTTTTTCTCTGAAGTGATTGACCGGCAAAGTTTACGAAGTCCACCGGGATGCCTGCTTAACTCGAGCGACCGTCACAAGCGGAAAGGTTCTGCGCCGGCAGTGGCCGGGGGAAGAGACCGATGGAGGAGGTAAAACGATTTCCTACTGCGCATGAAAATTGCTGACTGCGCATAAAAAAAGCCGAGACGGGTGTCTCGGCTCGAAGTTGGAACGGTGCAGGCCTGAAGCTCTACTCGCCCAGTTGGTCGGTCAGGACAAATTCAGCCCACGGCACATTGCTACTCTTTCCTCGGGGTGTCATGATCGCTTGGTAGACGCGGTAGTCGATCCCTTCGGTGACGAACCGTGTGGCGCCATCGGCGAAAGCAATGTTGACTCCCTCAACGTGTGCCGCTGAAGGGCGTGCAAGGTCGAGGCAATTGCCGATATTCATTTGCTGCACGAAGATGTCTCCCCCGGGGCCCTCTCCGCGCCCGTTGATCAGGTGAATCGCCTTCACTGCTTGAGGCTGTACGCCCGTCGGGCTTGTTACTCCGTTCTGCCTCAGCGCGAGGTAGTCAGGATCTTCATAGTGCCAGACCCACCCCGACGTAAACTGAGACGCGAGCATGCTGCCGGGCCAGTAAGGCGTGGAGTTTGAAGTAGGATCGATTCCCGCGTTCATTTCCGTGAAGGTAAGATCTTGGGCGTCTGTCACGTCAGGGATCAAGTCCGGGATGTTGGAGCCCTGGGAAATCGCATTCACGAAGCCGGGCATGTACCAAGGCATTGCCTGGACGTTTTCGGCATAAATCGCAGTATAGCCTTGCCCGTCCTTCAAGTCGTCGAGCGTTAGTTTGGGTCCGGTGTTGTACCACTGTTTGGTCGGTGCCAAGCCGACGTAATTGGCCATGCCAACCCCGTTTGACTTGGTCTGCGAGGACGCTTGGAAAGCGACTGCAGTGCTCGGGTTGGCGACCCAGGCCATGCCGTTATTCATGATGTAACTGTTTTTGCCGTACTCCAAATCTTCTGGATTACTTGGGCACTGGAAGATCGCCAGATTGGGAGCAGCGAGTAGATGGAAGCCAGCGCCGGCGTTGCCGGTACCCACCGCTTGGGTGGTGCCGACCGAGTTCGGTGCCCCTAAGCCGATTACCGGATAACGATCATCAGTCCAGTGCTCGTAGGTCGGTTGCGCATCCAGCCAAGGCAGGATCGCGACCCCGAAGCCGCCGACTTTGACGTGGGCGGGCACGCCTGGGTTGTACAAGTCAGATGGGTCGTTCCCGCCTGCGAAGAATCCAAATTTCTTGATGTAACCTGGAAGCTCTCCTTTGATGACCTCGTGTTGAACTGCGGCGAGTCCAAGGTTCTTGATATTGGTGGCACACTGGTTTCGGCGAGCAACTTCTCTCGCAGAGTTCACCGCGGGAATCAGCAAGCCCATCAAGATGCCGATGATCGTGATGACCACCAGCAACTCAACCAGGGTGAAGCCGGACTGTGTTCGTTTCATGTTTGGCTCCGGATGGAGAGTAGATAAGAGGTGGATCGTTGAGTGCGGTGGCAGCAATGTTCGCACTGCCCAACGGTATTTCGGGGCAAGAAGTATCGCAAAATGCGTCTGTTCGTGCAGATTCTCCCCCCATCATAACTGTAAAGCGTAGTGTCGATCTGAAAACCGCCCCTAAAAACTGTGCTCTATCGGTGTTTATTTACATCTCGAACGCTTCCTTTGGGGGGGGGCGGTCTGGTTGGTAGGGTTCTGGCGACTAATCGGGCTCGGCCCGGTCCCGATCAGGGTAGGCTCGGTACCAATTTGGATCCATCGGTGGATCAGTGTCGTGCAGAGTGGTCGTTGGGGTGGCCGGTGGGCTAAACTCGCCGCTGGCTCAAGGTAACATTGAGCGGTACCTCAGTCAGATTGCGGTTGCTTGCACCCGATTCCGATAACCGATTCCAGTAGACATTGATTTATCTCGATTACAACCGAACCACTCCCTTGGCCCCCTCGGTGTTGGAGGCGATGCAGTCGTACTGGTCAACGCACTTCTTGTTGCCGGGGCAGGTGCACTCGCAGGCACAGGCAGTTTCCGAAGCGCTGGAGGGGGCAAGAGAAGGAGTCGCATCCTTGGTTGGTTGCGAACCATTCGAAATTGTCTTCACGGGAGGCGGGACCGAGGCGAACAATTTGGCCGTTCACGGTTTGCTGCTCAATCGGGAAAGCGGGCGGCAGCCAAGTCAGGGGACAGGCCATGTCTTGGTTTCGGATCTGGAGCACGATTCAGTGCTCAGTGCGGCGGCCGGTTTGGGGGCGAGCTGGGAGGTTGAAACAATCACTTGCCCCCCCAGTGGAGTGATCGATCCTGATCAAGTTCGAGAGTTGCTGCGGCCCGAGACGCGACTGGTCTGTGTTCAGTTGGCTAGTCCCGTGCTGGGCACCATCCAGCCGATTCGGGAGATCGCCGACGCCTGCCATAACCTGGGTGTTCCCCTGCACTGCGATGCGACCCAGGCGTTCGGCAAAATGCCGGTCGATGTAATGCGGCTTCGGGCTGATACCCTGGCGGTAAGCGGACACAAATTTTATGGGCCGAAAGGAAGTGGGGCAGTGTACATCCGTCGAGGACTGCAGTTGTCGCCGATCGCGTTTGGGGAGCCTCGTGAGATGGGGTTACGTCCAGGCGCTGAGAACGTTCCTGCGTGGATCGGTTTGGGAGCTGCCGCCTCGCTGTCGGCGAAGTGTGCCGAGGAAGCATCGACTACGCTTTTGAGCCTTCGGGAACGTTTTTCTAAGGGGGTGATTGATTCCCTTAAGGGTGAGCCGTCTGTGCTCTGCAGTGACTCCCCTCGGCTCTCCAACACGGTCGCTTTGGAGTTGCCCTGCAATGCTCGCCAGGTGCAGCGAGCCGCCCGGCAGTTGGTGTTTACCGCACCGCTGTCAGATGCCCCGCCAGATGAAATGACGCGGGCGTTGCGGGTGATCGGCCGGACTGAATCACAGATCGCACGGACAATCTGTGTCTCGTTGGGCTGGACGAGTAGTCAGGAGCAGGTGGATCGGGCGGTGGAGTTGTTGGCCGACGCTTGTGAAGTCGTCGCTGTTTCGTGACCGAGCGATTCGTCCCCTGATGGTGGGTTTGCTTTTCTCGCCAACAGGCTTGACCGATGGGCTTCCGGTGGGGCGATTTGCTGACCCCCTCTATTGGTTTCCTGGAGGTGTCGGATTGTATCGGGGGGCTGGTTGGGGCCAGGCATTTCGACGCTCTCGCTCGTCGTCGTCTCCGTGATTCCCCCGATTGGTCATCGATTATCCCGCGAAATTCTCTGTCACTCGAAAAACCAGTCTTTTGCCGAGCCAAAGCAGGTTCTTTGCGGGAAACTGCGGGAAACAGATTTAGGTGGACACCTGGGTTTTGCACTTCGCGGCCTGCCTAGAAAATAGGCAGTCGCTCGCCGCCAGTTGGCTGGGCGGTGCTGCCTGGATCTTGTGCATGGGACTTAAGTTGTTTTGCAAGCAATGGTTGTGGCGATTGGCTTGACTGCAGGAAAGGATGGCCGAAAGTCATTTTCCTCGCACTGAATCAGTTAACAGAAGGATCGCCCGCGATGGCACATCCCGAGGCTTCGTCAGCCCTTCGCTATGTCAGCGACCCCGATCCGGGGCAATCGGAATCACCTGTACCCCGCCTCTCGCTATCCCCCCCCGATGGTAGTTTACCGCTGGAGCAGCGTGGTCGCGAGGTGTTGCGGTTGGCCCAGGAGGCATTCGCCAAAACGGGCAATTGGGTCGCATTCTACCGCGAGATGCTGGGGGCCGATGGAGTCGTTCGCCGCCTCTATCCAACGAGCGACCAGATGCGTTCTTTCGAGGCGACCGCGGAATGGGTCGAGTTGCAGGAGATGGTGGCAGCCTTGCGGAGTCAGGATAGCTCCAAGGGTGATTCGGTTGAGCCGGAGCGGATGATCACGATCCGTTTGCCCAAGAGTTTGCATGATGCTTTGAGGATTGAATCCGATGAGATGAGGCTGAGTATCAACAAGCTCTGTATCAGCAAGCTGCTACAGCGAGTCGAGAGTCGTTTTATCCCCATTCAACAAGGGCGTCGAAGAGGCCGTCGGCCGGGACCTCAGGGGAAGCGAAAAAAGGCTCAGGAATCACCCCTCGAATCGCAGGCATAAGTCGGCGGTGAGGATCGCGGTGGGCAGCAAGAGGGCTGTTATCGGAGCGGCGTGAACACCATCTGCCAGTCACCGAACTGCAGCCAAGTAAGATATCTGGCGGCTCCAATGCGAATACCCACCCGGAGAGTGGTTTGGTGGCTTTGTCGACATCGTCGCATTCGGAGCGTTGCTGCCTGAATTGATCGCTCTGCGAATCGCCATTCGGGCCGGGATTGTGGTCCAAGCAGCTGCCGGAATTCTCACCCAAACGCGGCTGGGGTTTTTCCTGAGAATCCCGCGGCTGGCGGCAGGTCGAACCACTGCTCCCAGGTCGGGGACTCGCCAATTTTTCGACAACCATCTATCCTCCGATAGGGAGTATTTGTCCCGCTCGACACGTTACCTCCGTCAACCGTAAACTCCGCGCTCACCCCCCATGACGACTACGACTTTCTCTACCAGCCGGGACCAGATTGCTGGGCTCGAGGTTTCGGAACTAGCGGCCCGCTTCGGTACGCCTCTCTATGTGTATGACATTGAGACGATGTACCAGAGAGTGGCTGAGTTATCGGCCTTTGATGTGATTCGGTACGCCCAGAAAGCTTGCGGCAATCTGGCGATCCTGGACCGGCTGCGTCGCCGAGGTGTGGTGGTCGATGCGGTGAGTGCTGGTGAGATTCGCCGGGCACTCGCGGCAGGTTTTGGTGCTGATCCTTCCCGTCACGAGATCGTCTACACCGCCGATATATTTGATATCGAATCACTTGAGTTGGTGTGCAAGCATGCATTGCAGGTCAATTGTGGGTCGCCTGACATGATTTCCCAGTTGGGAGAGGTGCGTCCGGGAGCCGATGTGACTCTCCGTATCAATCCCGGCTTCGGGCACGGCCACAGCCAGAAAACGAACACCGGGGGCGAGCAGAGTAAGCATGGGATCTGGCATTCCCAGATTGATGAATGTTTGAGACGTGCCGACCAGACAGGGATCACGGTAACGGGCTTGCACATGCACATCGGTTCGGGCACAGACCTCGAGCATTTGAGTGAGGTCTGCGAGGCGATGGAGCGGGCGGCTTTGGAGGTAGGGAGAACGCTGCGGACGATCAGCGCCGGTGTTCGTTTTCT
>JAQWPZ010000296.1 GCA_029245125.1 Rubripirellula sp. | reverse complement strand
GATGGAACTGCCGCAATCCTGACGGGGCGTGGCGGTGGGCATCAACCCCCAGAGGAGCCCTATGGAGTGTCATTGATCGACGCCGCCTCGGGCAAGACGATTTGGGATTTAGCAATCAAGGGTTATGCGGCTCACCAAAATGCCGTGTGGCAGGGTTCACGCGGACCCGCTTTTGTCGGAACCGAGCACCACGTGATCGATCTGCAACGAGGTGTACTACAGTCGCCCATTTCTTTGATCGAGAACGTTGATCTGCGGAAGCACGAAAACGGTAAATACATCAGTCTGCGAAAGACCAATCTGACGAAGCAAAAAAAGAACAAGGCCATCACGTATCACACGAACTGTCTGGTTGGCGACTTTCACTATTTTCGTACCCATAATCAGTTTTTGTTAGGCCGTGTGAATCTCTCGACCGGGAAGGTGGAATACTTGCAGGTCCCAGTGCAAGTCGTTCGCAATCAGGAGGGGGAAACGAGATTGTGGAATAAGGCGATCACGAACGATGTTAAAAACGTTGATGGTTTCGTCGTTTGCCAGGACCAACGCGCCATGTTGAGCGGTTGGGGGCACGTGTCAGCGGCCAGTCCGACCGTGATCGGTGATTACCTTTATATGCCGACGATGGTTGGCACCGTCTATGTAGTTCGTTGGGACGTTGCCACGTTTGATGAGTCGGCGTTGGTGTCAATCAGTGACTTGGGGCCCGCGGGAAAAACATGGACGCTTTCCAGTCTCTCGAGTGCAGGCGGCAGACTCTACGCACGGACACTCAAAGAATTGATCTGCATCGCGGAGTGACATTCTTGATCGAGCCGCGTTGTCCCATGCCGGCCTCGCGGCGTGGATGCAGCGGGTTTACGGAATTCTCCGAAACTGTCTCGATGCTCAATGCAACGCACTGAATCAAACATGCAATTGTTTGATCACCGACGCAATTGTTTTTCCAGCGGCGATCTGTTGGATCGATCAGCTTATTTTCGACCCAAATTTCAAAAATTCGACTTGGATGCGTGGGTCAAACTGGCGTCGCGGTGTCTGGACGCGTCAATTTGTCACTGAGTCTGACGGGAAATACACCTCTGGCCCCGTGGAGTCAGCAACTTCAAATTCGATTGACCACTCAGGCTGGTCGCACTTCGGGTAGGATTCTGTGAGCGGAGTTTGTGAATCCTGGGGACCCATCGGCCACGGCGGTGGTGAAACATGTTTCAATAGTAGACTGGGTTACGACCTTGCGCAGGTGGTCGGTCCTTAACGAACGCCCTGCCTATTGTGGGCCCAGCCTATTGTGAGCCCAGCCTGCTGTGAGCCCAGCCTGCTGTGGGCTTCGCTTGCGAGGTCGGGCGTGGCGCGGGGCCAATGGCTCATGAATGAGCAGTACGAAGGATGGATGTTCGTAACCGGGTGGGAAGGTAACAACCGCGTTGCAGCTTGCCCGCGGATGGCGAAGTTTGCTTCGAATGACGATTCATCCTGCATTGAATGACAATCACGAATAGGAAATATCAATGTCGAATAAGACAAAACAAGTTCCACGACGAAAGTTCCTGAAGAACGCTGCCTCGGTGGCAGGCGGCGCGGTTGTCGCGCCGACCATCATTCCTAGTTCAGCCCTTGGCCTTGACGGGGCGGTGGCCCCGAGTGAACGGATTGTCGTTGGTGGGATCGGGATCGGGCGGCGGGGCGGCTATGACCTTGGTTGTTTCTTGCAGCAAAAAGATGTTCAGTTCGCAGCCGTTTGTGACATCAAGCAAAAACGGCGCGGTGAAGTCAAGCAGATCATCGACAAGCACAACGGCAATCAGAATTGCGACATGTATCGTGATTTTCGCGACGTATTGGACCGCAGCGATATCGACGCGGTTTTAATCGCGACAGGCCCCAACTGGCATGCGACCGCTGCGATGACAGCGGCGAAGGCCGGCAAGGATATGTATTGCGAGAAACCGGTTACGAAAAACATTGATCAAAGTTTGATCTTGGCGGATACGATGCAACGCACCGGACGGGTTTTCCAAGCCGGGACGCAGCGGCGTAACCTGCCACACTTTGCCTTTGCTTGCGAGTTAGCTCGCACGGGTAAGCTCGGAAAACTTAAAAAGGTCTATGCACACCCGGCGGGAATGCAGGCGTTAATGAGTGGTTGGTTACCAGCCGAAACCGAACCTGATCCTGATGTGGTTGATTGGGACATGTATCTTGGACCTGCTGCTTGGCGTCCGTTCAACAAGAAGTTGTTGGATGGATTCAATTTCGAAAAGGGTGGTGGTTTTGTCGGTGCGTTTCGGGGCGGCGGCGTCCTGGAATGGGGGTCGCACTGCGTTGACCTCTGCCAATGGGCTGTCGACGATTGTCTGCCGCCGGTTCAGTACAACACACCTGAAAATGGAGAGTTGGTAGCTCGGTACGAGAATGGGACGGAGTTGATATTCCGCGAGAAGGGTTGGATTCCACTTGGATCTTGTCCAGTACGTTTCGAAGGCGAGACCGGCTGGGTCGAAGCGGGTGACAGTGGAAAGATGGTACTGAGTTCCCCGGAGCTGCTTGCCGGTCGTGAGGTCGCTGAAATTGGTGGCTATCCTGCGACGTTCCACGTTCGTGATTTTCTGGACTGCGTGAAAACGCGTAGCCAACCCAAGGGGAACGCTGTTGCGGCCTGCAATGCTCACATCGCTTGTCACGCGGCAAACATCGCTTTGTATCTCGACCGCCAAGTAAATTACGACAACGTAAAACATGAGTTTGTAGACGACGAGGCTGCGAACCGCTTGCGTTCGGAAGCTCTCCGAGAGCCTTGGCGGCTGTAATGTTTTTGTCTTGGCTCGCCGTGTTTTGCCTGTTCAGATTTCGGGCAGATTCAAGCCACCGGCGAGCCCCGATGCAGTAAGGGTCGGAATGATGGAACTCTTCTGGCCTTCGATCAAGTTTGCTTTCCCTGTTGCTGTGCCAACCAGCTAATCCTCTCCCGTGGTGAGAGGTCATCGACAAAACAACTGGACCAATCCTATGCGTACTATTCGAATCATGATTCACCTGATGGTTATTTTGGCAGCATGCTATGTGCTGCCAACTCATTCGGTGATGGCAGCTGACCCAACCGCTTCATCAGAGATTGAGACATCGTTGATCGAAGTGCTCCGCTCCGAGGCTTCGCCTGCCGAAAAGGCAATCGCTTGCAAGAAATTGGCGGTCAACGGCACGAGTCAGGCCGTTCCCGAACTCGCCGAATTGTTGCCGAACGAACAGTTGTCGTCTTGGGCTCGAATCGCGTTGGAAGCGATCCCGGGCGAGGAGTCGAGCAAGGCACTCCGTGCCGCCGCTGAATCACTTGATGGCCGATTGCAGGTCGGAATGATCAATTCGATTGGCGCCCGGCAAGACTCGCAAGCGGTTGAATTGTTGATCACGCATTTGCAGGATGAGGATGCCGAGGTTGCTTCGGCTGCGGCGGTCGCCTTGGGGAAAATCGGCGGCGAGCCCGCGACGAAATCACTGCGGCAAGCACTGAAGTCGGCACCTGCTGACGTTCGTTCAGCTGTGGCTGAAGGCTGTATCTTGTGCGCCGAGCGATTGCATGCTTCGGGAGATTCCGCAACGGCAGTGGAAGTTTACGACGAAATTTGCTCAGCCGATGTCCCCCAGCAACGCATCATCGAAGCGACTCGGGGGGCGATTCTCGCTCGAGACCAAGACGGTATCCCAATGTTGATGGAAACGTTTCGGTCGCCCGACAAGAAAATGTTCCAGCTTGCCCTTGGGATCGTGCGTGAGTTTCCCGGCAGTGAGGTCGATCAAGCTGTAGCGGACGAACTGGCAAAGGCGACACCGCAGCGTGCCGCATTAATGATTCAAGCGATGGCTGACCGACCTGATACCGTCTTGCTCGCGGAGGTTTTGAAAGCCGCGACCGAGGGAGACAAGTTGGTGCGGATGTCGGCGATCGATGCCCTCCGCCGCGTTGGTGATCCGTCGTGTCTCGCTCCGCTGATGAACGCCGTTTCCGATGACGACGCTGAATTGGCGAGTGCCGCAAAGCAAACGCTCGCAGATCTTCCCGGCGACAATGTCGATCCACAGATCGTCGCGATGTTGCCCGGTGCCAAGGGAGAGAATTATAAATTGCTGCTCGATCTGATTGGACAGCGGCGAATCGCTGCGGTCGAAGAAGTTGTCAAGGCGCTTGGTAGCTCCGATCCTGCTGTTCGCAAGGCTGCCCTGGTGGCACTTGGTGAGACCGTCAAGCTCGATCGCTTGTCAGTGTTAGTAACGCAGGCTGTCAGTCCAAAATATCCAGAGGATGCGTCCGAGGCACAGAAGGCATTGCGAGTTGCCAGTATCCGGATGCCGGATCGCGAAGCTTGTGCGACGCAACTCGCTAAAGCAATGCAGCAGTCAAAGCCTGACTCGCAGGTGATCTTGCTGGAAACCATAAGCGAGGTGGGTGGTAGTAAGGCTCTGCAGATCCTTGCTGATGCCGCTAAGAGTGATCGACCAGGTCTGCAGGACAATGGAAGTCGCTTGCTCGGGAAATGGAATGGCGTCGACGCCGCGCCTGTCTTGTTGGATCTTGCGAAAACAGGACCGGCTGAGAAGTATCGCATCCGCGCGTTGCGAGGTTACATCGGGATTGCTCGCAAGTTCCCAATGCCAGAGCCGCAACGAGTCAAAATGTGCCAGCAGGCGATGGATGCTGCGAAACGGATTGCAGAACAACAATTGGTCTTGGATGTGTTGAAAATTCATCCGAGTCAAGCCGGTTTGAATCTTGCAAACCAAGCAAAGCAAACTCCTGAACTGAAAGAGCAGGCAACGGCCACCGCCCAAGCAATCGCTGCGAAACTGAAGAAGTAAAGCAGCGGCTGGAGCAGGATTGGATCGGTGCCAGGCGAACGCGAGCGTCGTGCATGCGACGCGTCGTTGCCACTGCCGTTTGCTCGATGTTGCATTGACAGACGGTGAGTGATTGAGCTCTTGGGTAGTGTTTCCTTGGAAGTGCAGGGGGCGAAACCTGCAAGGAAAGTTTTGTTCACTCGTGAATGAGTCGGGGATCGCTGGTGGGATTGAAATCCTTTCGATGTCTCGGAGTTCGCTGCAGATAATTCAGCTGTTTGTTGTCAATTCGCGGCAGCGACCTGAACATCGCCACCAAAACCCATTCAGTACTAGCTCGACGGTCCAGCGAGTCGGCCACACGAATTGTTCTTGCTGTTATTGGCCGTCCCCGCAATTTGCGGCAACAAATCGAATCGCTCCCCTGTAACGCTGGTATTGATTGAGGCTTCGATACTAAACTAATGGATTGCTGCGAATCCACGATCGTTTTTTTTCCTCCTTCCAGGCATCTATTCACAATGAAACGACGAACTTTTCTTGCCATGACAGCGGCCGTTGGTGCCCAAGCCAGCCTGATGCCAGTTCCCTCCCTCGCTGCGGAGAAATTAACGCTAGCCAAGGGCGACGTCATTTTGTTCCAGGGCGATTCGATTACCGATGCAGGGCGAAACAAAAAATCACCTGTCGCCAATGAAGGTCTGGGACGGGGATACCCCAAGCATCTCGCTGAATCCTTGCACACGGATTATCCGAAACTCGACTTGCAGATTCACAACCGTGGCATTTCTGGCAATAAGGTTCCCGACTTGGATCGTCGTTGGCAGGCGGATTGTATTGAGATCGAACCTAAGATTCTGAGCATCCTGATTGGAGTCAACGATATCTGGCATCGACTCAATGGGCGGTACGACGGCACAGCTGAAACCTATCGAGATGGATTCGCAGCACTCTTGGAACGAACTCAGAAGGCGCTTCCGAAAACGACCATTGTGGTTTGCGAGCCGTTTGTCCTGATGAGTGGAACGGTCAAGCAGAATCGCAATAAATGGTTTCCCGATTTTGCAGTCCGCCGTGGATATGCCCATGACGTTGCAAAGGGTGCCAACGCGGTTTGGGTCCCCTTCCAAACCATGTTCGATGACGCCGTGGCGGGTGGGACCGAGGCGAAAGCGCTGGCGGGCGATGGAGTGCATCCAACCCAGCAAGGTCACCAGTTGATGGCCAAGACTTGGCGAGAAGTGGTTGGCGTTTAGAGCGTCAGTCGCGATCTGGTTTTAATATCCACTCGCTCGAAGGTCGAGCGAGTGGGCTTGTGGCCATCCGTTGATTCGCGCGCGATTCTGACAGGTGGAGGCGATTAGCTGGCGTGTCCCACTATGAGCGTCTTCTGCGGCGGACAGCGACCAGCCCTGCCAAGCTCCAGATCACGAATGATCCCGGCTCGGGAACGTGTTGGACTGCGCCTGCATCGCGGAACCCATTGGTGGTTCGGCGATTGCCGTAAACATCGAAATGGATCGCGCTGCCGTCGATTGGATTGAGCAGCTGGTTGCTGCCATTTGCGTCGGCGACTGCATCGATCAGGCTGCCCGTCGGGTTGGCTCCATAAGGCAGTGGTAAGTAAAGCTCGATGCCGTTGACGGTGGAAGTGCGAAAAACGGGGCCGGTCAACAGATTGGATTGTCCAAACAGCGTCTGCAAATCTGTCAAAGATTGGGTCGAAGTGGGGGACACGTGGGTCGCTGCATCTGCAGTGAAGGTCCCGGGCGTGTTAATCAGAGTCGGATCACCGTTTGGACCGCTGTCGTAGGCTGGCTCGTTGAAGACCCCGAACTCACCATGATTCAGTAGGCTGACGACGCTCTGCGTTAGGTGAATGGAACCCTCTGCGAATGCTCGAAGGGGAACCCCGCTGCTCATGTAGCCCGTTGCGTTCGAGTCGAATATGAGCAGCGTTTGAGCTTGAATAGTCGAGGCAACGATGTTGGCTTCTCCGCCGAGATACGCCTGGATTCGGCTGGTGCCCGAACTCCCCTCCATTCGGAAAAGACTATTGGTAACGTTCAAAACTCCCTGTTGATCATCGTCAACGATCGAGAGGCCACCCGCGTCGCTATCGAAGATTGAAGAAACAATGTTCGCCGTTCCGCCCTGCCAATTGACGCCTCCAACCGAAGATGAGGATCCGGTCAGCACACTCTCCATCATGTTCAGTGTTGCATTCTGACCTGTAATTGCGCCTACCCACGCAAATTCCGCATTGGGGATCAACTCCTCCAGCAAGTTAATACGCTCCATCCGCACTCCTGTCAGGTTGGCCACTGAACCGGCACTCGCGTGCACCACGGATCTGGATCCGTTTCCGTAAGGGACGGTATTCTTGACGGTGACGTCATTCAGATTCGCGACGGCATTTTCCTCGAGCCTGACGAAGCCGTTGACCCCATCGGCTGCTAGGTCGTTCACCGTCAATTCCACGCCCTCCGCGACCTGGGTGAACGAAAACGCCTCTTGAGTCAAAACGTCGGTTCCTGTCGGTGACCCGCGGTAATTCGAAACTTCGTATTTGTCTTTGATCAAGCCACCGCTGGTCACGAATGAGGGATCACCCCACAGAACCGCGCCATTGCCATTGATGGTCAGGGTGTCGGTGATCTGGCTGATGAATGACGAAAAAACCGGCGTCGCGCCGTTGATGTTAATTTGCGTGCCGGCCCCCACATTGATATCGATTACATCAGCCCCAGGCGTGGCATTCGCCTGAGCGATCGCCCAGGCGAGTGTGCCTGTGGTGCTCGCATCGCCCCACTGCGTTTGGTCAACGATGATTCCCGCCTCACTTCGCACTCCTGTGCTGCAAACAAGGAGTAGTGCGAGTAGCAGAATCACACGTTGCTGGGTGCGTGCGAGTTGGGTGCTTGCGACGCAGAAGTCAAATGTAGTCAGCACGTCGAAGTTATCTGGTCTGCAAGGGAAGTAAAACACTGAGGTGTCCGCCGGGTCACGATGAGCCAAAGGGGGGGATGCTGAACGCTGTATCCAGAGAAGATCGGCCACGATAAGCACGGCATCCCAATTTTCAATAGCGGTAATGCCTGTTAAGAAAAAATGTTGCGAAAAAGTGGTCGGAGGCTCGCTGACTTCTTTCGCTTGGCAACGGCGTGACGATAGAGATTTGAAATCGTTCCATCTTCAGCACTTCACGCGTGTGGGAATGCTGATTCATTGGAGGGGAGCCGGTTAACTCCCGAGGGATTCGCTGGTGGGTCATTTCGGCGGGGTGTTGGCGGAGGGGGGGTGCTGTCTCGGCCACTCGGGGGTCAATTCGTCTTGTTCCGATCCAGTCCATTTTTCTATGCTCGCGGGGCGAGCGTCGCCAGGTCTTCAGCTGAATTGATTGCCTTGGAGACGCCTTTTCCCGCCATGCTGCAAGGTAGACAACGATGAGACCCAACCGTTTTCAGTTCCGCTGGATTCCAACCGCTTTTCTGCTGTGGGCTGCGATTGCCGTGACCGCGAGCGGTCAAACCCCGGGTGATGCGACCGTGGTATCGGCCATTCAGGTGCTCGATGAAGTGATGGCCATCCCCGCAAGCCAGATTCCGCAATCCTTGCTCAAAGAGGCTCGAGGCGTTGCTATCATTCCGGGAGTCGTCAAAGGTGGCTTCGTTGTCGGCATCCGCCACGGCCGCGGTGTGATTTTGGTGAAAGATGAAGTCGGCAACTGGCACCAACCGACGTTTGTTTCGATGACCGGTGGAAGCGTTGGTTGGCAAGCTGGCATTCAGTCAACCGATGTGGTCCTGGTGTTTCGCACGGCCAGGAGCGTTAATAGTCTGATGAGTGGGCGATTAAAAATTGGGGTCGATGCGGCGGCCGCTGCCGGGCCCATCGGTCGTGAGACCGAGGCGGCAACCGACACTCGTTTCTCGGCAGAGATTTATTCGTACTCTCGTAGCCGTGGATTGTTTGCGGGTGTTTCGCTGGAAGGGTCCGGATTGCAAATGGATTACCTTGCAGAGCAAGCCTATTACGTCCGAGACACGGCCGGGAATCCCACTCGGCTTCCTGCAACTGCAGTGCAGTTAATGAATCGTGTTGCCAAGTACTCCGGTTCAAATTCGATTGCCGTTTCTCCGAATGCATCCGTCTCGGGGATGCCTCAAGCGGGTGCGCCGCAAGCGATGCAGTCTGCTCAGCGAGCGATGCCGGCAACCAGTGGGCACACCGAGATCGTTCGCCAACAGTTGGTGGCATCTTGGCAACAGCTCTCATTGTTGATGGATAGCCAGTGGAAGGGATACATGGCATTGCCTCAGGGGGTCGTCTCTGGCAGTGGTGCGACTCCTCAAGAAGTTAATGCAGTTATGAATCGCTTTGCCTCGGTCGCTGCGAATCCGCAATACACTTCGTTGGTTCAGCGGCATGAGTATTCTGCGACGTACCAGCTGTTGCGTGAGTATGCGACGTTATTGGGGTCGCCCGCACAGCAGCTGACGCTTCCACCGCCACCGGCCAACAGTAGTGCTGGGGCGACGAGCCCGCGTTACTAAGGCATGATGCCACGAAAATTAATTTCATCCCGTTCTCGACGGGATGAAAAGGATGTGCAGTCTTGCGGCAGCTCCTCCGTTCAATGTCGCTCGCTCAGTTGAGAGTAATTCGGTCTGCGGTAATGTCTCAAGCTGGTAGCTTCTTGCTGGACGCGGCAGGAGCTTTGAAGTTTCCGAATTCCTGCAATCGCGATGCCCACGTCTTTGCGATGCCCACGTCTTTGCGATGCCCACGGCTTTGCGATGGCTGCAGCGTCTATCGCCTGATTGATTGTTTGCATTGTCACTGAGGATTTTTACCCTTCGCTGTCGTGCTGATTGAGGGAAGACGGTGCGTTCACGGCCTTGATTTTCTTGCGAGGTTCAGTGGCTTGCCGAAGCCATGCGCGAACGGGTCTCTCAGGAAGATTCTTGGGCTCCGCCCGTGTGCTGTCTCGGGTCTTTTTCGTAAACGACGAGTCGCGTTAGGCCAAGTCGTACTCTCGCTGTGGGGTCTCAGTAGTTCAGCAACGGAATGTTTCCTTCGTCGGCTTGCTCCCGAGGTGGGGCCGAAACTGGTATGCTCACGTACTGAGAATTTACCGACCGGCCAGTGTAATTAGGAAGCAATTTTATGACTGAAGCTGAGGCCAACCGTCGAAGTCGTTTTCGACTCAAGTTTCCACTCGCGGAGCAACCGCGTTTAAGTACCAGCACCACGGATTATGCGGTTGTCGAATTGGCCGAGGATAGCGCGAGGGCAATCGTAACCGGAGACTCGCTTCGTACCGGGAAGATCATGGATGCGGTTATCACATTGCAAAGTGGTCAGCAGATCACGACGCGGATTGAGCCAACCCGCACGGAGGGTGATCATATAATTGTGACGCTGCACCTGCCCGTTTCACAAAGAGAGATCATGGACGAGCAACGTCGCCTGTTGATCAAATACGGCAAGGAAGGTCTGCGCGAGATCGAAGGTCTGCGCGGTAGCTGACGCAGGCGTTTCGCAAGCTGAGAATCCAGGCTCCTGTCGGGAACGCTGATGGAAGTGTTGATGCGGCATGTTTTGATGACATTGAGTGCGTCGTTGGGCATGTTGAAATGGCCGCCTCCTGATCACAATTGGACCGTTAGCAGGCAGGCTCGCAACCAAGATTGTGCTGCCTGCAAAACGATCATCGTTTTGAGAGATGCTGTCATCGCTAGGTTGAGGCATGTCTTCGTTGGCGAACTGTGGTAGTCAGTGATGGCAGTGTTTTTTCTTGTTTGATCGCATCGAGAGGGGAGTGATGGGCTCTCCGTGCCTCGTCCAGTATCTATCGACTCCAGTTGCTTGGTCATGATGGCGGATGGTGCCTGGAAAAGAAGTTGATTTTTGTTCGGAGCTTTGCTGTTGAACCTTTTGTTGCTGATGATTTTGAATCAGAGTAACGGTTGATCTGAATCGCGGTCAGTTCCAGCGAGCTTCTCAAACACACTGTCCTGCTGTGGGGCATTGGCATGCCTCGCAGACTCGCGGAACGAATTTGTTGGCGAAAGTAGCGTGCTGTGGAAGTCGCTCGATCAAAACGACTTGGCGGCGACCCGAATAGATTTTTGAACTTGAGATTTGGCAACTGGCGCGATCCGTTATTCGAATCGACCATTCGCGAGGCTTGGTAGCTTCAGCTTGATAGAAACAAGCGTAAGAATAACGACCAGTTGGTAGCCGATATGAGCGTGGCGAAGTAAGTTGAATCGAGATTCGCGAACGTTCACTCAAAACTTGCCGAAGTGATTGTTGGGCTCGATGAGCAGATCGAGCAAAGTTTCATCGCGATGCTGTGCGGTGGCCAATGCATATTAGGGGGTGTTCGAGGGTTGGCGAGGACCAAGCTGGTCTCGTCCTTGGCCGAGTTGCTCCATTTGTCGTCTCGTCGAGTTCTGTTCACGCTCGAATTGATGCGGGGTGATTCAGCCGCCGCTGAGACTTCGCAGCAAGATATGGAGATCGTTGAGCGTTTCTTTCGTTTCCGGGAAGTCCCCCGGTTCGGCAAAATCGTGCTGGCCGATGAGGTGAATCGAATGCCTCCGAAACCGCAGTTCGGATTGCTAGGGGAGATTGATCAGTTACATCGGGAGGATCTGACCTTTGAAACGTACGTGATGCTCGACGCCTGGATTGAATGTGAACGCGCGCGGTCAGGGGGTGTCAGTCCTGAATAGGAAAACCAGCGAGACGGAGACAAAAGTGCACGCCCCGTCTCGCTATCTCGCGGGGGCGTGCCAATCGTGAACGAATATTGCGTGAAACGGCCGTGTTTCGAGTCACCGAAGGCAGAATGGCTGGAATGAGAGACCGATTTGTATTTTTACCACATCGCTTTGCCAGACGGGGTACGATACGATTAAGACATCGGGGGGGGCCTTGATGCGTTTCCCGCTCAGGCTGAGGCGGCGGTAAGGGCAAATGCTTGGTTAGGTGAAGAATTTTCGGTTTCTTCTCATCACAGGCACCAGTAATGGACTGATGGATTCCTACGATTGGACTTCACGCATGACGGGCGTTACGAATCACTGGTTGGCTGCTGTTCTCATGGCGGTTTTAGGGGCCATCGCCACACAGGCTTACGGTCAAACTGAAAAGGCAACGAGTCAAGCGACGGAGTCGCGGCCTTCGACGCTAAGCGATGCCGAGATCGCTGAGGCAATCGGCGATCTAGCCAACAATCGTTTCAGCACTCGAAACGAAGCATTCTTGAAACTCCTTCAAGGCGGTCCCGATGCGATCCCGGCTCTGGAGGTGGGGGCGAAATCAGAGGAGCTTGAGATTGGAATGCGGTGTGTGGAAGCACTTGTGCAAATCGCACGTGATCGACGGGATACTGCGGATGTTGTCAAAGTGCTCGAGCGTTTAGCATCGAACCGATCTTACGGCTTGGCTGGACTCGCACGGGATCACGCACGGCAACTCAAGATGACGGATGAGGAGCGTGTCATCGAGGCCTTAACACGCGCTGGTGCGAGGCTTCACCAAAGTCGCGATGGCAGCGTCTTTTCAGCATCGATCAGCCATGATCGTCAACTTTCTCGGCTGAAGTACTTGCCCAAACTTCAATCAGTGAACATCAGCGGAAATGGTGTTACCGACGCTGGGCTTGATCACCTCGCGAAGATAAACACTCTGACCAGTCTCTCCATCAATCAATGTGGTGTGACAGATCACGGTCTGGGTAAATTGAAAGATTTAGCCAAGCTGTCAAGCATCAGCATAAGCGGTAAAGACTTCACTGGTCTCGGCCTGCGAAAATTAAAAGATGTACCGAATTTGCGCAGCGTCTCTCTCTACTCGTCGGTCAACGATGATGACTTGCAGGCGATGGCCAGCGTGCGGCAGATTCAAAATCTTTCACTCTCTGATCTGAATCTGAGTCGTGAGAGTGTTGGCCTTTTAAATCAATTGAAGCATCTCAGGCAATGCAACCTGAGTCTCCGCGACGCTAGCGAAGCAGACTTTCAATGGATCGCAAAAGTTGAAGTTTCGGTCATGGTCAACTTGTATGGTTCTCCGAAAATACCTGACGAGAGTTGGGGATTGCTACGGGAAGCTGCACTTGTTGGGCTGACTGTAAGCGGGATGCCAATTACTGACGATGGTTTGGCGAACATCGCCAAAATCAAGAATCTGAAAAGGCTACAGTTGGTTGCAAACGAGTTGCCGATCACGGATCAAGGGCTGACGCATTTGCGAAAGCTCACGCTGCTCGAGTTCTTGTATCTGAGGGGCGCGGATCTGAGCGAAGACGCCGTCAATGCGCTCAAGAAAGAATCGCCGAAGTTGAGAAACGTGATAATTCGGTAGCTTGTTCACAAGCGGTTCTGCGTTGCCGCAAGGTGGTGTTCTTGCTGTTGCTCGTAAGCCCAAGGCCCAATGCACGAGCCCAATGCCCGAGCCCAATGCCCGAGCCCAATGCCCGAGCCCAATGCCCGAGCCCAATGCCCGAGCCCAATGCCCTT
>JAQWPZ010000292.1 GCA_029245125.1 Rubripirellula sp. | reverse complement strand
AACCGGTATTCGAGAAAACGCGCGGATCCGTGGCGAGATGGAGGCAATCCGAGAATCAGTTGGATTCGAGGGTGATCTAAGTGCCTTCCTGAAGTACCTCCGCACCGATCCGAAGTTCTATCCCAAGACGGCGGATGAGCTACTAAAAGAGGTCGCTGTTATCCTGAAGAAGGCGGACGGTCGGCTGCCAGAGTTGTTCGGTCGCTTGCCAAGAATTCCCTATGGGATCCGTGAGATTCCAGCTTATATCGCACCCCAAACGACTTCTGCCTATTACTGGCCGCCTGCAACTGATGGTTCACGGGCCGGGTTCTACTACATCAATACCTACAACTTGTCCTCCCGACCGTTGTATCAGTTGGAATCCTTGTCGATGCATGAGGCAGTGCCGGGGCATCACCTGCAGCTAGCGCTGCAGGCCGAATTGACCGATTTGCATCCGATGAGTCGCGAGAGCAATTTCACCGCGTTTATCGAAGGTTGGGCACTCTACAGCGAACGCCTCGGGAAAGAGATCGGCTTTTACAAAGATCCTTATCAGGATTTCGGTCGGTTAAGCATGGAAGCCTGGCGGGCTAGCCGCCTGGTGGTTGATACAGGGATCCATTGGATGGGCTGGTCACGTGAAAAGGCGATCGAGTACATGAAAAATAATACCGCCTTGAGTGAACATAATTGCGTCGCCGAAATCGATCGTTACATCGGTTGGCCGGGGCAATCGTTGGCATACAAGACTGGCGAACTCGCCATTAGTCGAATGCGGCGTGAAGCCGAACAACGTCTTGGCGAACGATTCGATATCCGGGCATTCCACGACAAGGTATTAGAGGCAGGTTCAATTCCACTTCCGTTATTGCAGAGTCGGGTTGAGGAATGGATCGCAGGTGTCGAGCAGGAGTGATTAAGACGCCTCCATTAGCAACCAGAGGCATACACGGCAGCCCGCGTTGTGGTGAAGATGCGTTGTGGTGAAGAAGGCGAGCCAGATGCGATTGAATCGAAGATGCGATTGCGGCGATGGGCGTCCTCGAAGCTGAACCGCTTGTCAGGTGCAAGCGGCGATCATGTTCCGTTTTTGCTCGGCCAGCTTTGGGTCTAATCCCTGTGGATAGTTGGAGTGGTCGGCCCACACTTGTTTTTGTGCGTTGGCATGCTGCTGGATGTTGGTCAGTGAGGGAAGCTGGGTGACGATCTTTCCAGCTCGCATGACCGGTTGCAGTAAATCTTCGCTTCGATCCCAATTCGAAAACGTCACGACCTCATTCTGATCCCCGAACGCCTCCACTCGCCCCTCCTCAGGTGGACCAAGCAACTCACTGTAGATCACATCGCCGACCATTTGATTATCGTGCCAATACCGACGCACTTGCTGAATGCCCGGCGTGGATGTTTTGATCGGTAGTTCCGAGAGTTTGATGCGTGGTTGCCATTGGTTGTGGTCATCCTGAATCGCGCCCAACTTGTAGACGCCTCCCAACGCTGGTTGATCACGTGCCGTGACAAGGTTGGTTCCGACTCCCCAGACGGCGATCGTCGCATGCTTTTGTTTGAGTTTCTTAATCTCGTGTTCGTCGAGATCATTGCTGGCGACGATCAGAGCATCAGGAAAGCCTTGCTGATCGAGACGCTGGCGTGCTCGGATACTCAAATCGGCTAAATCCCCGGAGTCGAGACGGATGCCAATCATCTCGTGGCCACGGCTGCGCAATTGATGTCCGATTTCGATTGCGTGATCGACACCTTGAATGGTGTCGTAAGTGTCCACCAGAAAGACGCAGTTGTTTGGTAAGGCGTTGGCATAGGCGTCAAACGCTGTTCTTTCATCATCAAACGACATCACCCAGCTATGCGCGTGAGTTCCGGCGACAGGGATCCCATAGAGGCGACCCGCCATCACATTACTGGTTGCGTGGCACCCACCGATGAACGATGCGCGGGACGCAGAGAGTGCACCGTCGATGCCCTGCGCGCGACGAAGCCCAAATTCGAGCACGCGATCACCTTGTGCAGCTGCGCACACTCTCGCTGCTTTGGTTGCGATCAAGGTTTGGAAATTGATCAAATTTAAAAGCGCCGTTTCCACCCACTGGCAATGCCAAAGCGGACCTTCGATTCGCATCAAAGGTTGATGAGCAAAAACGATCGAGCCTTCACGGATGGCATCAATATTCAGCTCTAATTTCATTCCTGCAAGGGTTTCCAGGAAATCTTCCGAGAACAGCGGCTTCCCATCATTGCCGCAGAGTGTCCGTAGATAGGCCACATCCTCTGCTTCGACCTGGAAGTCATGCAGCCACTGTAAAGCCGGTTCTAGTCCGGCGGCGATGGCGTAATCACCACCAAAGGGGCACTGTCGAAAGAAGAGATGAAAAACGGCTCGCCGTTCGTGAATTTGATTTCGCCAGTAACCGTAACCCATTGTCAGTTGATACAGGTCAGTTAGCAGTGCAAGAGAAGGGGCGTACAAAGAATCGGTCATATATCTTGATGGTTGGTTCGATGTTGGGAATCGGGCCGCGCTCGAATCTTCATCGTGAATGATGCTGGCCGCGCCGCCGAGTGAATTGCCCTTTCGAATTACAGATTGGCTTGACCTTTGATGGTTCGCTGGGCTACCTCCCAGGCATTGACCAAGTGTTCGGCGTATTGTTCAGGCGAAAGTAGTTTCGGAGAGGCGTCGGCTTCCATCTCGATAAGCCATCCATCTCCGTATGCATCTGCATTGATCAGTGAGGGGTCAGAGAGGGTGGCATCGTTGACCGAGACCAAGGTGCCAGCGATGGGTGCGTAGAGATCGCTTTCGGCTTTCTTGCTCTCGATCGAACCAATCTGACCTCGCAGGGGAATGTTTGCGGGTGGATCACAAATCCAATCGAGGAAATAGACGTCTTGCAACAGGCGAACGGCATAGGTGGTCAGCCCAAATTGAAATTTTTGGCCTCCCACAGATCGTGCCCACATGTGATTGGTCGCGTAGTGAAGATCGAGCGGGAATGCCGCTGTGAAGTCACCCATCGCGAACGTGAATGAGTCACCCGATTGCGGCGCGCTGCCATGGTTGGACTCGCCAGATTCATGGTCATTGGGGCCAATGTCGCCATCGCTACGGTCATCGGGGCCATTGTCGTTGGGGCGATCGATCACGTGTAACGCACTCCCTGAAACTCGGGCTCGAAGAAGGCAGGCAGCAAACCATCCACCATCAACAGGCCTTTGATCGTCAATCGAATCGTGTCTCCGTCGATCTCGACGTAGCCATCCTTGACGTGCCGTTGCCATTGCTCGCTGAAATGCTGCACGATTTCGACGCCGAACTTGTCGCGAAAATAACCAGCGTCGATGTAGCCACGCTTCAACAACAGGATCATTTCTCGCACCAATTGTTGGTGATCACTGGGGACGAATCCACGTCCGAGTGGTAATTGTCCTGATTCGACTGTGCCCAGATATTTTTCCAAATCAGCGAGGTTCTGGTAGTGCACTCCATTGGCGTGACCGAAGCTGGCGATGCCGGTGGCCAGCAAGTCGGCGCCATGCCACAAGTTATCGCGGTAGCTGAAATTCACCTTATTGGGATCTTTGACAACGGTGTAAGCACTGCTGACGCTGTACCCAGCCTGTTTGAATTGGTCGAATGCGTATTCGACCCAGGCTCGTTTGGTCTCCCAGTCAGCCACCGGGCTGTCGGTGTGTTTGTCCAAAATGTCTTTGCTGAACACTGTGTTGAACGGGAGTTCCATTTGATAAATGGTGACACTCTCGGGTGACAGTTCGAGTGTTTTGCGAACATTCTCTCGCCAATTGTCCCAGCTTTCGCCAACCATCCCCGCGATAAGATCGATATTCACGTTGGTGAATTCAGCTGCCGAAATCCATTCCCAGGCGTTGAAGACTTGTTTGGAGAGATGGGCTCGGCCGTTATCTTCCAAGATTTCGTCTGAGAAATTTTCGACACCCAAACTCAATCGTGTAACACCGAGAACTTCACGCAAGGTTTTTACCTTGGTTTCACTGAGTGTTCCTGGTTCACATTCAAACGTGACTTCTTCGGCGCCGTCCCAAGTGATGTGTTCCCGCAGGCGATCGGCCAGTTTGGTCAGCTGTTTCGGTGACAGAAAACTAGGTGTACCACCGCCGAAATAAACGAAGCGGAACGGTCGCTCGCCCATGATGGGTAATTGGCTGACCATCGAGATTTCGCTGCACAGAGCATCGACGTACCGCTGCACCTCAGGCGCTTTGACGTCGGTAAACACTTTGAAGTAGCAGAATTTGCATCGTTTGCGACAAAACGGAATGTGCAGATACAAGCCGAGTGAGTTGTTGTCTGCGGGAGGCGAATGCAACGCCTCTTGTACCTCGGGCAGTTGCTCGCGATTCCATTGACTGTAGGGTGGATAATTCGAGATGAAGTAGCTGCCGACTTCAGTTTTCTTGTTGTCGCTCGCGGCGGATGACATGGACCATGCAGGGGTAAGGGAATCAAGCGGCCGTTGCAGGCACTCGTGTGAATGGTGAGGGACGCGTTGTTAGGTGTGACGCAATCAACCCTCTGTCTGGACAGATTTTGCCGCACCGAAACAGCGGATTAAACCGTCATCGTCGGCAATGAATAAACGATCGCCGGCAATTGCCGGTGAGGCAAGGAACGAACCTCGGATTTCGTAGGTCCATTTCTCGGAACCATCCGTTAGTGACAATCGGACCAAGCGGCCATCGGTCGCGGCGATCCAGACATCTTCGCCGGCGATGACGGGGGAGGCATCCGCCCGTCGTCGCAGCGTGTGTCTCCACTGGCGTTTTCCAGTTGCGACAGAAATTGCATCGACTTGTTTGAATTGGCTGTTCACGATGACAAATTCATCCGATACCGCAGCACTACTGCGATATTCTTGGGGGCGTTCCTCATCGGTGTGTCGCCAGAGTAATTTTCCTGCCTGATAATCGAAGGCCAGGACGTCACCGTCCATGATCGGTACGAAAGCTTTTTTGCCTAGCACTGCTGGGGTGCTTCCGGTTGGCCCGCCCAGCGGCAGCGGTTGTCCAGCAGACTTGCCAGTTTTTAGGTCGATAACGTGAAGTTGTCCGTCACATCCCCCTAAAAAGGTGCGGTCACCAGCGACCGTGGGGCTGCAACGGACCTGATCGTTCGTTTGATAAGTCCATTTCAGGTTTCCGTCCTTGATGCCGAAACAGTAGAGGTTCCCATCTGTGCTGGTCGCCAAAACTGACTCCTTATAGAACGCGACTGAGCCAGAAATTTCGCCCTCGGTTGTTTTTTTCCAGCGTTCCTGGCCAGATTTCGCGTCCAGTACGAAAATATTCCCGTCAAAATCACCAACCACCAAGACTTCCCCGGAAACGGCCGGGGAGGCGATAAAACCGGTCCCGAAGTCGCGTTTCCACAGGAGCTTTCCAGTCGACTGGTCAAAGGCGTAAACCTTGCCGGCGACATCGGCGGCGATCACTCGGCCGTCGCCGGCGACCAGAGTTGCCTCAATTGCCTCGTCAGCTTTGGCTTCCCAGAGGATCTCGAGGTTTTTGGGGAGAGTGACCGCAGATCGGCCTGTCGATTGGGCATCTCCACGTGGTAGCAACCATTGATTACTCGCATTGGACTCGCCTGTCGTGACTTTCTCGTCTCCAGAGGCCATTGTGCAAATCAGGATCAATAAACCGGCCACTAGGTGGATCTGCGTGCCGAATCTTCGATTGTTGGAATGTCTCACAGTACTACGGTCTACGATATCAACGAGGAAGCAATGGCAGATTATGATTGCAGTGGGGGTCCCCCCGCTCGCGAGGGTTGGTGACACTATTATAGGCTGTTTGCCCTTTCGGTTCCTCTGCTAAGACCACGAGGCGACTGGGACCAATTAAACTTCGTGATGACATTCGCGCCGCAGAGCTGAATTTTCTCCATGATTTGCGTTACCCTCGGGCGAGCCCGCCACAAGCGGATGATTGCCGAACATGAATTCTTGGTTGAACAAGGGGTTGAACTTGTTGAGCTGAGGGCGGACTACATCGGCCGCGCGGTGAGTCTGCGCCGACTGCTTGATGACCGCCCTGGTCCTGTCGTGATCACCGCCCGCCGTCGGGAGGATGGTGGTCGGTGGATGAAGTCCGAACAAGAGCGGTTGATGCTGTTGAGGAGTGCCATCGCTGCGGGAGCAGAGTATGTCGATATCGAAGCCGATGTCGCAGCCCAAATTCCCCGCTACGGCAATACCAAGCGGATTATCAGCTACCACGATTTTTCTGAAACGCCGGCAGAGTTAGAGGAACTCCATGCGGCGATGGCAGAAGAAG
>JAQWPZ010000216.1 GCA_029245125.1 Rubripirellula sp. | reverse complement strand
GGTGCGCGCGTTCGGATCATCCGTGCTGCCGGCCCCGTCTTTGCCAGTCGTGGTTTCGATGGGGCGACGGTACGCGAGATTTGTACCGCTGCCGAAGTGAATGTGGCTTCGATTGCCTACTACTTTGGCGACAAAATGGGGCTGTATCGGGAAATCATCCAGGGGATTCGCGAGGCGCGGGAACGTCAATTTCCCGCCCCCTTGGTCGATGCTGAGCCCCGTCGAATGCTCCACCGGATCGTGCAAACCTTGCTTTCACGCATGCTTGTTTGCGACCCGTCGGGTTGGGAAACCCAACTGATGATGCGTGAGATGGATCATCCGACCTTGGCGTTTGAGAGCATCATCGAAGAGTTCTTTCGTCCGCTCTTTGATCGTTTGATTGACACCTTTGATCGCTTACTCGAGGGCGAGGCACCCCGTTACACACTCGAGCAATTGGCCCTCAGCGTGGTTGGGCAGTGCCTCTATTACCGCCTGGGTTCAAACGTTCTCAATGTTCTAATTCCCGAGGAACGTCGGTTGGAACATTACAACATCGACTCGCTCACGGTTCACATCACTTCGGTGATGTTGTCTGCCGTCGATTCCGCGGGCGTTTTACGAGAACAAGCTACGGTGAGTCGTTGGGCGGAGCAAACGGAATCACCGGTGGAAAAGACGGAACATTGACCCAACGAGGTCTGCAAATCCCAAGACAAGTAACCATGACAGACATCCCATCCGAATCAACACCGGCCGAGCCAGTACCGGACCGAGCTTCCTCCTCAGGTCCCGCTGCCGTGAATTTGAGCCGCGGTATCCTATTCAACGTTGTTATCCCGCTGGCGTTGCTGGTTGCGGGTGGGGCAGTCGTGGCGTTGCTCGGCACAGCCGAACCACAGAAACGTCCCGAACCTGATACTTCGCCGGCCGGGCTGCTGCGGTCGCTGCCGCCGGCACGCGTCGCCAAGCTTCAGTCTCTCGAGTCGACCGGAGAGGGATTAGAGCTCGAAGTTGATGGGGTGGTCGTGCCGTTCCAAGAAGCACGTGTTGCTGCGGAAGTGTCCGGTCGAATCGTCTTTAAAGAAAAGGTTTGTGAAGCGGGTGGCTACGTCCGGGCCAACCAGTTGTTGATGAAGATTGATAGCTCCGATTATCTGTTGGATGTCTATCGCTTGATCCAGCTCGTCAAGCAGGAAAAGCAGGCGATTGAGGAGGCGAATCAAGAGCTGGACAATGCGAAGGAGTCGGCAGGCGTTGCCGAGCGTGACTATGCATTGCAGGAGGCTGAAGTTGGTCGCCTCGAATCGCTCGGGCAATTTTCGAGCAAAGCCGAAATCGATCAAGCCACCAGAGCACTATTGGCTGCGAAGCAACAACTGGTTTCGATCGAAAACCAGTCGAAGCTTGCGGAACAGCGGAAGGTAAGACTGATCGCCTCTTTAGATCTGGCTCGAGCACAACTGTTTGCCGCAATCAGCAATGTCTTTAGAACCGAAATTCGGGCCCCGATCGAAGGGGTGATCGTCAGCGAACAGGCAGACCTCAACACGTTTGTTGCGCAGGGGGCGACATTGGTGACGATCGAAAAAACTTCGAAAGTCGAGGTCGCCAGCAGCTTGCGTATGGATCAACTTCAATGGGTGATGGATCAAGATCAACCCCAAGAAACAGAAGCTGAACTAGAAAAAGCCGACGAGCTGAACAAGGGAGGCGAGGGTTTCGCGAATACCGGGATTCGTTTTCCAGATGCTGCTGCACTCGTGAGCGGGGCCGATCAAGCTTTGCTGGATGAGCACGTTCAATTGTTTCGCGCGGTCGAAGACGAGTTGAAAGCGAATCTAAAGGTCGCCGAAGATAAAAAAATGGTTCGCCCGCGAACGACCAGCAAGATTCCGACTGTCCAGACTGCCCAACACCTGAATCCAACGCACGGGGGTATGCCCTGCCCAAGACCAAGGTCATCGTCGAGTACGTTGTCAACGGACGCGATGATACGGTGTATCGATGGAACGGGCATCTGCTGAGCTATGATGGCATCGGGTTGGATCCCGAGACTCGCACGGTGCCGGTTCGTGTCGTGGTCGATCAGCCTCGGCAATTGGTTGACGAGAATGGATCGCCGATTGCGTACAACGCCAAGTCCATTTCGCCGGCACTGTTGCGCGGCATGTACGTTCGCGTTCGGTTGCAATTGAATCCACGGAAACGACTGCTTGTCATTCCGGCGAATTCGTTGCAACCGGGAAATCGGATCCTCCAGTTTTTGCCGAAACAGGAAAACGTTTCTGCTCCGCTCGCTTACGCGGTGGCGGGCTCCGATACAGCCGCTGGGAATCAAGCCGATTTTGACCCGCAGCAGTGGGAGCGTGGCAGTGTGATCGTGCGGAAAGCGATTTACCCAATCAATCCTTTGCGGAAGGGCTCTGTCGGCGTCTCGGGTGGGAAACAATGGGTATGCGAAGTGCCAGAGGGATCCGAACTTTCTGGCGAATCGTATGTGATCGTTTCTCCGATGGGCGACGTGGGTGCTGATCGAGAGAGTGCTGATCGAGAGAGTGCTGGGGAGGAAGGCAACGTCAGTGGTACTCGAACGCTCATGGAGGTTCGGGTCAAACGCGAGGAGATTGTGACGCCTCCCGGGGATACCCGCGCGGTGTCACCGGTCGAGCCATCTGCGTTGCAGGTCGTTACTTTCTCGCCTGAGGAGGATGCGTGATGCAACGTCTAGTTTCCTGGGCGATTTCGAATTCGCCAGGCATGAACGTGTTGGTGCTCGCCCTGATGATTGTCGGTGGCGTTTCCCTCGTGCAGATGAGACGAGAGGTTTTTCCGGCTTTTGAACTTGAGATCGTGATGGTCTCGGTTCCTTATCCTGGTGCGACGCCCGTCGATGTGGAGGAGGCAATTTGCCAGAAGCTGGAAGAAGCGATTCGTTCGATCGATGGAATCAAGCAGGTCACTTCCATCGCTCAGGAAGGTGCGGGCTTCGTCTTGGCTGAACTGCGTGGTGATGTCAAAGACGTTCAGAAGGTGATGGCGGAAATTGACCGCGAGGTGGATCGCATCCCGAGTTTTCCTGACTTGGCCGAAGATCCACAAATCCAGCAAATCGTCTTTCGCGAGGCCGCCATTCGACTCGGGGTGGTTGGTCCGCCAGATCGTTCCCGCGAGGCGGAGGTTCGCCTGCGGACCGTCGCTGAGGAAGTACGAGACGATGTTTTGAGCCTGCCTGCCGTTTCGTCCGCATCGATCATGGGGACTCGGCCCTACCAGATTGACGTGGAGATTCCCGAAGCGACCCTCCGTGCCTATGGGCTGACGCTGGAGCGTGTGGCAGCCATCATTCGCTCACGTAACGTTGAGCTCCCCGGAGGTCAGTTAAAAGCCGAAGGGCAAGAAGTTTTGTTGCGGGCGAAGAACAAAGCTCGTATCGGAGAGGAGATTGGCAAATTACCGCTCATTACCGATCCACAGGGTGTCGTACTGACGGTGAACGACCTGGGAACAGTGCGAGACGAGTTTCAAGATGTTACCTCCGTCGGCGAGATTAACGGCGAACCTTCGATGGTGGTAAACGTCGAGCGAACCAAGACCGAAGATTTGTTAGCAATGGTCGATATGGTGCGAGAGTATGTCGACGGGAAAGAGCTACCGGAGGGTTATCGGTTTGAAGTCTGGGGCGACAGCAGCACGGAAGTTCGTGGCCGTTTAAACCTGTTGCTGCGAAATGGCTTTCAAGGACTGATCTTAGTCTTCCTTGTACTGACCCTGTTCCTGGAGATGCGGTTAGCATTCTGGGTAGCGTTGGGGATTCCAATCTCCATTTTGGGAGCTGGTGCGGCTTTATCGATCGGTGATCAAACACTGAATATGTTGAGCCTGTTTTCTTTTCTCGTCGCGCTCGGGATTGTTGTCGACGATGCCATCGTGATCGGTGAAAATATTTATGCCCACATGCAAATGGGAAAGAGTCTGACCCAGGCAGCGATGGATGGTACTGTCGAAGTGATGCCCAGTGTTGCGGCATCAGTGACGACGACAATCATCGCTTTTTCGCCGATGTTTTTTGTGTCGGGTGTGATGGGCAAATTCATGGCCGTGATCCCGTTTGCCGTGATCGCGATGTTGGTGATTTCATTGTGGGAGAGCATCTTTGTTTTGCCCTGCCATCTGTCGCATCGCCACACTGGGTTCTTCAGGATCGTGGCGGTGTTGCTGTACCCATTGCGGCCAATCAGTTTAGCCTTGAACTGGCTGAGTCAACGCAGCGGTCGCGTCATGGAACGGTTCTGCGAAAACGTGTACCTGCCCGCTTTGCGTTTCTCGATCAAGTATCCTCCGGTTCCAATTGCGGTCGCACTTGCGATGTTCCTGGTGACGGCGGGAATGATTCGAGGCGGGATTGTGCCGTCGATTCTTTTCCCCAAGTCAGATAACAACAATCTGCAAGCGACGATTGCGTTTCCCGATGGCACACCGGCGGAGGAGACGGATGCAGCCACGCGGGCAATGGAGCAGGCACTTCGTCGGGTGAGCGTTAAAGTTGCGGAAAGTCGGGCCGAATCATCGGGGACTCCGGTCGATGAGATCTACCCTAGTACCGGTCCTGATGTCGGTCCTGTTCGCTTGACCTATCGTGATGTCGGGACAATCACCAATTTGCAAAACGCTGCCGGTGGTGGTGGTTCGGGAAGTCACGTTGGGCAGATTTTTGCCGAACTTCATGACACCGAGTACCGGCAAATTCATAGTGACGATCTGCTTGCAATGTGGCGTGCTGAAGCGGGTGAGTTTCCGGGGTCGGATCGTATTACCTACGGTAGCGTTGGCGTCGGGCCAGGCGGAAAGGCGATCGAATTCAAGTTGTTGGCACCTGCGACCGAAGTCGACCAGTTATTAGCAGCCACGGAGGTGGTGAAACAACGACTCGGTGAGTTTGCCGGTGTTTATGACATCGCTGACGACAATACGCCGGGCAAATGGGAGTTTCAGTTTCGTGTCAAAGACCGCGCTTTAGCAACTGGCGTAACGCCGACTGATTTGGGCCGCACTGTGCGTAATGCATACTTCGGCGCTGAAGTTATGAGGCTGCAACGTGGGCGGCATGAAGTCAAACTGATGGTGCGGTACCCCGAGGAGGAACGCAGTTCTTTGGTCGACTTTCGCGAGATACGGGTCGAAACAGGCAACGGGATGCAGCGGCCAATCACGGAGCTAGCGGAGATAAATCTGGATCGTGGATTTTCGGAGATCAACCGAGTGGATCAATTACGATCGATCACTATCTCGGCTGATCTTGATGAGGCGACGGCCAATGCGGAGAAGATTGTCCAGCAACTCAGCGAAGAAATGGAGCCTAGGTACAATCCGGCAACCGGAGACCAAGTGGCCGGATTGCTGGATCATCTGCCGGCAGTTTCAGTGCGTTGGGAAGGTCAACGCGAGCAGAGTCGGGAATCAGTCGGAAGTTTGATGACTGGATTTGCAATCGCAATCTTGGCAATGTTTGTTTTGCTTGTGCTGCAGTTTCGCAGCTACATCCAGCCACTTTTGATTTTGGCGATCATTCCGTTCGGCATGATTGGTGCTGTCTGGGGCCATGCCTTGCTGGGATTGCCGCTGACGCTGTTTAGTATGTTCGGACTCGTCGCGTTAGCAGGTGTCGTGGTCAACGATTCCATCGTGCTGATCGACTTCATCAATTCACGAGTACGACAGGGAGTTCCGATTCGTGAAGCATTGTTGGAATCGGGCCAACGCCGGTTCCGTCCGATCATGTTGACGAGCATGACGACCATTGCAGGTCTGATTCCCCTGATGACCGAAAGGTCTTTCCAGGCTCAACTGCTGATCCCGATGGCCGCCAGTTTGGCGTTTGGCTTGATGCTCGCGACCTTTTTGGTGCTGCTGCTCGTGCCGACCTTCTACTCAATTTACATAAGCGGTATCGAGCGTTTGGGTATGCACTATGTCGAAGAGGAAGAGTGATCACCCACGTTTGAGTGTTCACGTCTGCTTTTCCGATCTTATTCCTCGGACTACTCTTCGGAGAAAGCTTCGTCGGTTATTTCGAGGTTTGTGCTTACGCTTTGAACGTCGTCGTGTTCGTCTAGCGATTCGAGCAACTTCATGACCCGACGTGCGACGCCCGCTTCAGCACCGACGGTTGTCTGAGGTAAACGAGTGATTTCTTTGATGTCCGGGGTCAATTCAGCTTTTTCAAAAGCATCGGAAAGCTGATCGAACAGATCGGGCGAGCAGGTCACTTGGAACTTTCCGTCATCGGTTGGTTCCAAGTCATCGCCGCCGTTCTCAAGTGCGACTTCCATGAGTGATTCTTCGCTCACCGATTCGCCATTGAAAACGAAAAGTCCTTTTCGTTCGAATAGATAAGCGACGCAACCTGACTTGCCGACTTCGCCACCCATTTTCGAAAACATGGTTCGCAATTCTGGTCCGGTCCGGTTGCGGTTATCGGTCAATGTTTCGCACATGACAGCAACACCGCCTGGCCCATAACCCTCATAAACGATCTCTTCGAGATCGCCGCCGTCCAACTCGCCTGTACCGCGTTTGATCGCGCGAGCAATGTTGTCCTTGGGCATGCTGACAGCTTTGGCATCATCAATCGCCTTACGCAAACGCAAGTTCGCAGATGGATCGCCACCGCCATACTTTGCAGCAAGGATGATCGCTTTACTGAGTTTGCTCCACAGTTTTCCACGTGCGGCATCGACCCGTCCCTTGCGGTGTTGGATGTTTGCCCATTTTGAGTGTCCTGCCATGATCGAAAGCAATCGCGGGAGAGAGTCGACGGAGATGGAAAGAAAATTGGCTTGAAAGCCAGCGTTAGCGGGGCTTGCGTTTGGTCAATTTGCGGCTCGATGACTTTTTCGCAGTGGCCTTTTTGGATGCTGGCGTCTTCTTTGATGCTGTTTTTTTGGTGGCCTTGCTCTTGGTTGCTTTCTTCGCCTTGCTCACCGTCTTTTTGGAGGCCGGAGTTTTCTTGGCGGTTTTGGCAGTCGCTTTCTTTGTCGCGGTTGCCTTCTTTGCCGGTTTAGGCGGCGTCTTTTTGGAAGTCGAGGCCTTCTTCGCTGCTTCTTTTTTTACAGGGCTTTTTTCGGGTGCGGTCTTCTTTGCGGCAGCCTTCTTGGCCGCTGCAGGTTGCTTAGCCGCGGTCGCGGACTTTTTTGAGCTTCCTGATCCTGAAGCCGCTTTCTTTTCAGAACCCTTCGCGTCGGCATCAGCCATCTCTTGTGCTTTGCGTTTGACGACTCGCTTCTTGGCTGCCTTCTTGCTTGCGATCCAGAGGTCGAGTCGCTCGCTCGATCCTTTGCTGACTTGGTCCAGCACGGCGCGAGCGGTTTTGTCCTTGATGTTCTTTTTCAAAGCCACTGCACATTGGTGTAATAGCCCGGCGAACTCAACGCCTTTGCTCTTTGGGATGGCTCGTTCAAGTCCGGGAACCTTGCCCGACATAGCTTCGGGTTGAGTGGAAATCTCGGTCGACAGCATGATGACCATCGCCGAGTAGTCGATCGGAATGGAGTGCCCGCCAAGTCCATGCTGGACTGTGTAGCTCAACACAAAGGGTGTCATGCCCGGCATTCTTTCGAACTTGGCGACAGCCTTCCCGAGATTTTCTTTTTTCAGATGGTCCAGATCGAATGTGTAGAACTCTTCGAAGATCGCCTGCAGGTTGCTCTTCAGTCGCCGAGCCGCTTTCATTGGCTCAGGCAGTCGCGACATGACTTGACTCAATTCGGTGACGGTGGTCACCCGTACTTCATTCCAGTCAAAGAATTCTTGTTCGCACTTAGCAATCCCTTCATCTGCCAACTCGGATGACGAATCTTCAAGAAGCGAACCGTAGAGAACATGTTCCAGCAGCGGGCGGGCGGGTTGGGCCGGCAGTGGCTTGTAATGTTTCTTCAGGGCCGTGTGAAGTTTCCCGATCAGTTTAGCGCGGTTAGTGGCTGACATCTGGTTGCAAATCGATGGAAGGTGAAGTGGGATTGGTTGGCAAAATCACCAACTCAGGCTTCTTCGGAAAGGTCTGAAGTCGCGTCCTGTTCGGCGGCATCATCATCATCTGATGCTTTCAGCTGCGAATCGGCCTCTTGTTCTTGTTTGATTTTCGCAAGAATATCCCCAACCAGCAGTGATTGTTGGGTGCCTTTGTCGATGACAAACTGCAGCTTCGGGATATGGCGAGTATCAATTCGGTTGGCAATCTTGCTCTGTAAGAAGCCAGCAGCGTTCTGCAGGCCCCGCAGAGAAAGCTGTTGTTGATTTTCATCACCCCTAACACTGACCGAGATCTTTGCCTCTCGCATGTCAGGGCTGACCTTGACCGCGACAACGGTCACATTTTGAACACGGGGATCCCGCAACTCGGTGAGGATGGCGGAAGCCACAACTTCGCGAATCGCCTCGGCGGCCTTCAGTAAACGTCGGCTAGTCACAGTCAGTGTGGAAAATGGTTGAGTCAAGAAACAGGCTGATGGGGACGGGACCGCGGTGGTTTCCGTCCACGTGTAGTTGTGCGAACGCCGGCAAAATCAAATCGCCGGCAAATCTCAATCGAGGGTTCGAGCAACCTCTTCAATCCGATAGGCCTCGAGCACATCGTCTTGTTTAATGTCGTTGAATCCTTGCAAGCGAATTCCGCATTCCATCCCGCGGGGAACTTCTTTGACATCTTCCTTGATACGCTTGAGGGAATCGAGTGCGTAGTCTCCGATCGTGCGGCCATCACGGTTCACCCGAATGCGACAGCCACGTTGGACTGAACCTTGGGCAACGTAGCAACCTGCGATTGTTCCCACGCGGCTGATCGAAAATGCCTGTTTGACGACAGCGCGTCCGAGTTCGACGATTCTTTCTTCTGGTTTGAGCCGACCCTCGATCATCGCTTTGATGTCATCGGTCAACTTATAGATAACATCGTAGCGGCGGATTTCGACGTTGCGTTCATCGGCGAGCGATCGAGCTTGCTCATCTGGGATCACGTTGAAGGCGACGATGATTGCGTCTGAGGCGGAGCCCAGTGTGGCGTCGGCAAGGGTGACCCCACCAACGCTGCGTTGCAGGACACGAATTTCCACTTCGGGGTGATCGAACTTGGACAATTCTTTGTCGATCGCTTCGAGTGACCCTTTCACGTCTGCACGCACGATCAAGTTCAGCTTGACCTTTTCTTCATGCTGGCCGAGTCGACCATCCTGCAGCATCTCTTGGAAGTTCTCGAACGAAACCTTGGTGGTAACGCCGGAGAGGTTCTCTTTGCTGCTGGCGTGTGCCCGGGTTGCCGCGATCTCGCGTGCTTTGGTGATGTCATCGAGAACATGGAATCGCTCCCCTGCACCCGGTGCTTGGTCGAAGCCCATGACGTTGACTGGCGTACTCGGACCTGCTTCTGCGAGCGGAGTTCCTTTGAGTGTGTCAGACATCGCACGGATACGACCGTGTGACGCACCACAAACCACCGTGTCGCCGACTCGTAGTGTCCCGTTCTGGACGACCAATTTAGCGACTACACCGCGATCGCCCTGTTGTTCTGATTCCAAGCAAATACCAAGAGCTTCTCGGTCGGGGTTGGCTTGGTACTCATTCAACTCGGCGATCGTCAGCAGAGTTTCGAGCAATTCGTCCATACCAGTTCCCTTGGTGGCACTGGTTTGGACGACTTCTACGTCACCGCCCCATTCACTCGGGGTGAGCTGGTACTCGGTCATCTGAGTCATGACTCGGTTGGGATCGGCTCCCTCCAAGTCAATTTTGTTCATCGCAACAACAATCGGCACTTCGGCTGCTTTCGCGTGGCTGATTGCTTCCTCGGTCTGCGGCATGATCCCGTCGTCGGCTGCAATCACGAGGACGGCGATATCGGTGACATTCGCACCGCGTGCACGCATCTCGGTGAATGCTTCGTGGCCTGGAGTATCGACGAAGGTCACGCTTCGTCCATCTTTTTCGACTTCGTAAGCCCGGATGTGCTGCGTGATTCCGCCTGCTTCCCCGCTGACAACGTCGATTCCGATTAAGTGGTCCAGCAGACTCGTCTTCCCGTGGTCGACGTGGCCTAGGAACGTGACGATGGGGGCACGCTGCGTCAATTCCGACGGATCATCTTCACGCTCCTCCAACTCGGAAATCAGAGCGTCTTCTAGCGTCTCAGCCTCTTTCAGTTGAATCGAGAGATCCATCTCGGCCGCGATGGTTTCAGCTGTTTCGAAGTCAATTTGGGAGTTGATATTCAAGCCGCCTTGAAGTCCCATACCCATCAGCGTCATCAGCATTTGGCCGGCTGGCACGCTGGCAGCTTCCGAGAAGCTTCGGATGGTACAAGGAAGTTCCAGCACGACGGCGTCTTTTCGCGGTGCGGCTGTATTTACACCTTTCCGGCGTCTCTGGCCCGATCGCGAAGACCTCGAATCACGTCCGAAGCCGCGGTCTTGATCCATTGAAACGCGGCTGCGTTGCTTGCCTCTGCCCCTCTCGGCACGGGGACTAGCCATTCCAGCCAGCTTGCGACGAGGTTTGTCTTCTTCCTCTTCGCCTCCGCGTCGTGGCTTTTCACCGGTGAAGCTACTCAGGCCGCCCCGTTTGGGAACGCCAGCCCGCTTCTTTTCATCGTCCTTGACGAGTTGCTCCAGGGGAGCACGCATTCCTTGTCGGTGACCAGCGATGACATCTTTGCTCAGCTTGACGTCAGGCTTTTGAGCCTTGGGTTCGCCCGCCGCTGGCGCGGCTGGTTTCGGTTCAGCTACCTCGGGAAGCGAGGCCATTTTGACGTTGATGCGAGGCTCGCGACGTTTTGGCTTTCCACCTTCGCCGCTCTTTTTCTCTTTGGCACTGGGGCTTGCTGGACGATCGAGAGAACGCATCTTCCCACCGCCGGCAGCCGATATGTCGCGGCGGACAGGGGCAACTGGGTCGCCGGAGAGAGGGCGTCGGGCTGCCATTCGACTGGCGATGCGACTTGCCAATCCTTTCTTCGGTGCATTCGACTCGTTTTCTGCCGGTGGCTCAGGTTTCGCCGGAGCAGTCGGTGGCTCGGCGGGAACCGACGCAGCTGGAGCAGTCGGGCTCGGGCCACGCTTCGCGACGGGCTTTGCCACAGTCGGTTCTTCGACGGGCGGCTCTTCAGCAGTCGTTTCGTCAACGGTCGCTTCGGAGACCACGGGCGTTTTCGCCGCTGGTTCTTTGACGGCTGGTTCTTTGACGGCTGTTTGGGGCCCTGCGGAGCGTCCGATGCTTTTGATCGAGACTTGCTTTCGCTCACTCGGCACAGCGTCGCGTACGGCAGTCGCGACGGATTTCTTCTGCGCAGCGGCGGGTGCGGCGGGCTTCTCACCGCCAGCAAGATGGTCGCGGACCTTTTGAGCTTCGTCGTCGGTCAGACTGGCAAGCGCTGACCCTTTTCCGGTGATCCCGACTTTCTTGACGAGATCAACCAGGTCCTTGCTGTCTAAATTCAGTTCTTTTGCGAGCGCGTA
>JAQWPZ010000268.1 GCA_029245125.1 Rubripirellula sp. | reverse complement strand
CATGCCGCGATGCACTGACCGCAATTTCCAGAGACTGTCGTCAGTGCCACCGCGAGTACCGTGATCGCCCCTCGAAGTAAGCGAGTTCGAATCGGTCTGGCGATGAGGTGTGAGTCTTGTTGAGCGACCGGATCTGGCGGGCCGTTAGGTTTGTCGGCTCAAGCATCTCGGCGAGTGGGATATCTGATCGATTCACTGCTGTTCATGATTGGTCAACCGTCGGCAGACTAGTCAACCGCTGCACCGACGCCTGGCGATTCTTTGCGGGGCTGCCGATTCTTTGCAGGCGATTCCTCGATGTGGTTCATTTTCGCCTGTCGCTGCTTGGTCTGCATTTGTCTTCGTCCAGCGGCGGTCGGTTGCCGCGAGTGAAGCGAGGCGAATGGTGTTGCTCGCATCGCGGTGGCGACGCATGCATTCGGGTCGATTGTTCATTTTCGATCTGCAATTTAATCGTGCTGATACGCCGCATGTTTTTTTTGCAAAATCACTTGACATCCCGTTAAAGTTCCGTGACGAAAAAGTTACCCCACCCCACTTCCTCGGAGTTCCTCCCATGAAACGTGCTTCCTTCTTCGCTTGCTTGGCCTTCGCTTTCCTCACCGCACCCGCCGTTCGTGCCGATGACGCAGCAAAGACCAAAGATATTGTCGACACGGCCGTCGCAGCAAAGTTCAACACACTCGTCGCAGCAGTCAAGGCCGGCGGCCTGGTAGACGTCCTGAAGAGCAAAGGTCCATTCACCGTATTCGCACCAACCGATGAAGCTTTCGCAGCACTCCCCAAGGGAACGCTCGAAATGTTGCTCAAGCCAGAAAATAAGTCGAAGCTGCAAGCGATCCTGAAGTATCACGTCGTCGCCGGCAAAGTGCCAGCCAAAGTCGCAATGACGCTGAGCGAGGCAGGCACCGTTCAAGGTGGCAAGATCAAGATCGCTGTCAAGGACGGTTCCGTCATGATCAACAACGCCAAGGTCGTGAAGGCTGACGTGATGTGCAGCAACGGCGTTGTGCACGTCATCGACAAAGTCCTCCTGCCACCAAGCAAGTAAGTTCTGTCGCTGAAGAACTTCAACGATCAATAAGAACCGGGCCGCGTCTGCGGCTCGGTTTTTTCATGCGCGTGAAAGGAGTTAGACTGAGGCGAGTATTACATTCATTCCGCTCTTGGAACATTGGCATGTGGAACATTGGCATATGGAACATTGCGGGCACCGGTAGGCGTGCAGTCTGGTACTCGATCCTGTTCGTGCTTTGCTTTTCTTCGCCGGCTTGGTCAAGCGGACCCGATCCATGTTGCATCGAAATCATAGATTCAGAAAACGGTTGGCCGGTGCCGATGGTGGAGCTGCGCACCATGCACAACTTGCGGTTTGTTTCGGACAACGCCGGGTTGATCGCGATGGACGCACCAGAGTTGATGGGTGTTCTCACTTGGTTTCATCTCCGTGGTCATGGGTATGAGCTCCCCAAGGATAAATTTGGATATTCGGGTGTTCGCTTGACGCCCCAACCCGGTGGAAAACTGACGGTTCAAGTCCATCGTCGGCTACCTGCGATGCGACTTGGCAGGATTACGGGTGTCGGGATGTTTGCGGAAAGTCAAAAGCTTGGCCTGAGTACTGAATGGAAAGATCAGCCGGTCTTTGGTTGTGATAGTGTTCAAAATGTGGTTCACAACGGCAAGTTATTCTGGGGCTGGGGCGACACCGCGCTGTCGCATTATCCGCTCGGTCGCTTTCACATGATTGGCGCAACTTCGTCCTTGAAGCCTCTGTCGTTGATGAAGCCGCCGATTGGACTGCGTTACGATTATTTTCTTGGTGAGGATGCACGGCCGCGAAACTTGGCCAAGATGCCAGGCAAGGGACCAACGTGGTTGGATGGATATGCGAGCCTTCCTGATCGGTCGGGCCGCCATCATCTCGTTGCCAGCTATGTCAAAATTGAACCACCACTTGCGACCTACGAGGCGGGGCTCTGCGCTTGGCAGGAAGATACTCAACAGTTCAAACAGCATCGAGTACTCTGGAGCAAAACGTCGAGCGAGGCTCCGACCCCACCACCGAGACCTTACGGCCACTCCGTTCGATGGACGGATGATTCCGGGGTTGAGTGGGTGCTGTTTGGGGATCCGTTTCCCAAGTTGCGTTGCCGAGCGACGTTCGAGGATTGGTCCGATCCCAAGCAGTGGGAGATGATAGATGCTCCCAAGGCTGCCAAGCCAAGGTCGGGTGGCGAGGTCATCGTTCCGCATCGTGGTGCGATCGCCTGGAATGCATATCGCGACCGCTGGATCGCGATTTTCACGCAAAACGGCGGCGAGTCATCGCGAATCGGTGAAATCTGGTACGCCGAATCCGACTCTCCCCTCGGTCCATGGGAGCAGGCGGTGCATGTGGTGACCCACGACCAATACAGCTTTTACAATCCACAGGTTCATTCCGGGTTTACCGTTGGCGAATCATCCCAGTTGTTTTTCGAAGCGACCTACACTCGCACGTTCTCAAAATCGCAAGCTCCAACGCCTCGGTACGATTACAACCAAGTGCTGTACCGTTTGGATCTTGATCAGCTGGAAGATCAATAGCCGATCATGACACGCCACCGCCTGGTCGTCACGATCGGGTATTTTGGTGATCAACGCTGATCGAGCATTATGTTTTGACCCGCAGTTTGTTTGGCCTCTCGTCTCCTGCGGCGGTGGTAAGAGTCGGGGGTGCAGTGTGGCTAGTCGTGGTGGTAACCTGCGATTTAAACGAGGAGAAAACGTTGCAATGGATCTCGCAAGAAAATCATCATTGATTCAAACCTATCGAGATGGCCTGTTGGAAAACACGCTGCCTTTTTGGGTTGATCATTGTGTGGATAAGCAACACGGTGGGTTCATGATGGCGCTCGACCGTGATGGCACGGTGGTTGATACAGACAAGGGGATTTGGCAACAGGGTCGGTTCACGTGGTTGCTGGGTGAACTTTACAACAACGTTGAACCGAAAGAACAATGGCTTGAATTGGCCAAATCAGGTGCGCGGTTCCTCGATGAATATGGCTGCGATTCATCTGATGGCCGAATGTGGTTTCATGTCACTCGAGATGGGCGACCGATTCGAAAGCGTCGTTACGCTTTTTCGGAAAGTTTTGCTGCGATCGCATACGGCGAACTTGCCCAGGCGACTGGTGATGAAGTCTATGCAGAGCGTGCACGGCGAGCGTTTTCTCGATTCACTGATCACAACCTCAATCCTGGTGAGGTGAGCGCCAAGTTTACGGCGATACGCCCCACGCGTGGAATCGGTTTCCCGATGATCACCATCGCCACTGCCCAGGAACTTCGCGATTCGATCGGGTTGACTGATGCCGCAGAGTGGATCGACCGCAGCATTGACGACATTCGCCAATTCCATCTGAAGCCTGAAATCGAGTGCGTGATGGAGACTGTCGGCCCAGAAGGCGAGTTAATCGATCATTTTGATCAGCGTACGCTGAACCCGGGTCACGCGATCGAGGGTGCCTGGTTCATTTTGCGTGAGGGAGAAATTCGCAACGACGCGGGTTTGATCGAAATGGGATGCCAAATGCTCGATTGGATGTGGCAGCGAGGATGGGATTCAGAGTATGGCGGGATGCTCTATTACGTCGATGTTGATGGGCGGCCAGTCCAGGAGTATTGGCACGACATGAAATTCTGGTGGCCGCAAAACGAAACGATCATCGCAACCTTGATGGCTTACAAGCTCACAGGGGACCCAAAATATGCCCAGTGGCACCAACAAGTTCATGATTGGGCACACCATCACTTTGCCGATCCCGAACATGGCGAGTGGTTTGGCTACTTGCACCGTGACGGACGCATCAGTTCGAGTTTGAAAGGCAATCTTTGGAAAGGGCCTTTTCATCTGCCACGAATGCAACTCGTTTGTTGGAAGTTGCTCGAGTCCATGTAATCGCCCGCTTCCATTTGATGGTCTGGTTCCATTTGATCGTCTGGGCTCGCTCGCTCCTCTCTGCCAAGCGACATGAGGTGCAGCGAGCCCGCGCGAAGAAAACGCGAATGCTCACGGCAAGCCTGGTGAGAATTCGGCGACGCGGATGTTAACTCAGTTCTTCTCGCACCTTTTCGAGTCGTTTGCGGGCAGCAGCGAGGCCAGCGAATCCTCCGTACTCGATACCGCAGTAGCCGTGGTACCCCGCGTCGATAACGATCTTCAGCATTTTGGCGAAATCCATCTCGGTTGAATTTCCTTTGTCATCGTAAACGCGGTCTTTGATCGAAACCCCTTTGGCCCACTTCATCAGCTTGGCAACCCCGCGGTAGGAATCATAAGTTTCCCCATTGTTGATGCGGAAGTTTCCGGTGTCTGGTAGCGTGCCACATCGCGGTGAATCGACTCGGCTGATCACTTCAGCCAACCAGTCAGCGTTGCTGGAAAGACCGCCATGATTTTCAACAATCACATTGATCTCTGCCTTGTCACCGATTTCCGTCAATCGAGCTAATCCGTCAGCTGCGAGTTTGACTTGTTCTTCCCAGCTTCCTGAACTGCCAGCGTTGACACGAATGCTATGGCACCCCAGGAATTTCGCGGCATCAATCCACTTGCGATGGTTTTCAACGGTTTGAGCTCGCTTCTTTTCATTGGGATCACCAATGTTGCCTTCGCGATCACACATGATCAGCACATTCGCCACACCTAGATCAGCCGACCGCTTTTTCATCTGGCCCAGGTAGGCTTCGTCTTTTGCCTTGTCCATGAAAAATTGATTGACATATTCGATGGCAAAGATGCCATGGTCAGAGGCGACTTTCGCAAAATCGAGATTGTCAATCTTGCCAGAGCGGAGTTCTCGATTAATCGTCCACTGTGCCAATGACACTTTGAATAATGGCTTTGGATCGGCAGCGGCCAACAAGCGTGGCGTAGCCGCCACAGCAGCAGCGATCGATGCCGTTTGAGTCAGGAATCGACGGCGATTGGGACTTAGTGATTTCATGGTTCATTCCTTTTGCAGCACGTTAGGCTAGCGCTCGAGTTATGTTTGAATGCGTGAGTAAGAAGTGTTCAGTGGCTGAGGTGTTGGCGGAAGAACTTGACGACTGCATCCTGCGACGGGCTGGCATCAAATTTCGGTCCACCGTGCCCGGCTCCCTCCAAGATAACAAGCGTGGAAGTGACGCCGGCGTTGCTGAGTCTTTGATGGAATGTTTTGCTTTGCGATAAGGGCACACCAGGGTCTGCATCTCCGTGCATGATCAAAAAGGGTGGGTCATCGGAGCTGACGTGGTCGATTGCGCTGGCATCCTTTGCCAGTTCCGGAACTTCACGAACGGTTGCGCCCAGTAGTTTCGCTCCATTCGAATTTGCAACGTCGGCTTTTGTCCGTCCATTGCCGACGTTATTTGGTGGCATGGTCATCAAAGCGGTTGGTCCGAACCAATCGCAAACGGCTTGCACCCGACTGGAGGTCACTTCGTTGTCGGGGCAGGGTCTGGTTCCCATTAATGCTGCAAGGTGTCCTCCGGCAGAGGTGCCCCAGCAACCGATTTTGTCGGCCGCAAGGTGATAGCGTTCGGCATTCTCCCGCAGCCACCGAACGGCGGCGTAACAGTCGTTGATTTGGTCAGGCCACGCTCCAGCGTCAGTTAGTCGGTAATTGATACTGGCGATTGCAAATCCATTGGAAACAAGCCAGAGGCGTTTCTTAACAGATTCCTTGCTGCCATTTTTCCAGCCGCCACCGTGGACAAACACGACCACAGGAAGTTGGTCTTGGAACGAAGTCGGCCGGTACAAGTCCAGCTTTAACGCGATCCCGTCTGGTCGGGCATACTCAAGGTTAGGCAGTCGTTCAATGCCCTCGGGTAAAGCAAATTGCTTTGTCTTTTTGTTTCCTGCACGGTTGGCCGTTTGTCCGTCAACCAAACTGCAAAGCGGTATTACGAAAACGAAGAAAAACAGCAGGCAGCGGAGGGGCATCGCATCACTTCAGTCGGTTGGGCAGGTTGTTTCCGGTTAAGGGCCGGATCTCCGCGGTTCAGTTTAAGTCGGCCAAGGGAGGGAAGCGAGTGATGTGATTTTATGTTCGGCGGACAATTGCAAAGAATCGTGAGGATAGCTGGTGGCACACCCGTCACTGGTGAGTGGTAGGTCGGATGCCGTTGGTTGATGATGCTGCAAGTCGCCGCATTATGATGCGACAGCGATTTTGCGAGTGATTTTGAGTAAGATTTGTTTTAGAGCAGCGAGATCCTTCGGGCGGGGGTGTTGATTGACACTTCGTGGCTTGGTTCCGATACTCGATGGCGATACTACCTCTTCGATAACTACTTTTATTTGCCCGAGGACCGATTGATGAAATCTCGTTTTGCCTTCGCGTTGGCAATGTTTGTTCTGTTTCCTACTGCTGGAATGGCTCAATTGAATGGGCTGGAGATCGGTGAGAAGCAGCGTGCCAACTTGTTGCGGGCATATCCCGCTGCGGATACCAATCAAGATGGGCGACTCGACGACGCCGAGTTAGCAGCGGCTTTTAAGAACAGGCGGAGCGCGGCTCCCGGGGCTCCTCGTGATTTCCCGGTCAATCCAGGCTGGGAAGGACTTCAGTTTCCGGAGGATGCTGTCTGTTACCGCGAACCCGATGCAATCGCGGCGATCTACGGACAACAAGTTGAGTCACATCCGAAGCCAGTTGACGGTTCACTCCGAATTGTCGGAACGGGGCACAGTTTTATGGCTCCTGGATACCGAACCTTGCCATTGATCGTGCAAGCTGCTGGCTTTGGGAAACAAGTCATGGTTACCCATACCGGCGGTGGGATCACCGGCAGTGCCCGGTATAAATGGGAACAGGAAAATGGCATCTTTCAATTTGCCGGTCGACCGAAACCAAAATTACTCGCATCCATCTCGAATGCCAAATGGGATGCAATGATGTGGGGCCCGTACTTTAACGATCGGCCAGAGTACTATCGCTGTTGGATTGACTTTTGTTTGAAGTACAACCCGCAGATGAAATTTTATCTTTCGGATGCCTGGCCGCAGCTTTATCAATTGGGGCGCGTTCCAAAATCTGAAAGTGAGTTGTCAGCTGAAACCATTGCCCGTTTGGGTCGCGAACGTTATGTCGAATATCGTGATATGTTGAAAGGTT
>JAQWPZ010000245.1 GCA_029245125.1 Rubripirellula sp. | reverse complement strand
AACCTCGATTTTGTCTCGGTTGAGTTCTTTGGGTTGACCAATGCGTTCCAGCAAGATGGCGAAGGGGCCGAAGCACCTTACCGCCGGAAAATGCTGCAACTCAATTTCTACCGTCCAGGCGACTCGATGAAGCAAACCGATGATTTGATCCGCTTCGGTGTCCCCGCCTTCGAGGACAAAGCTGAGCAGAATTACATTCTGCAACAGTATGGATTGGACGAGCGTCTTGATTACCAATGGCTGTATCGGTAATCATCTGTAGCAGTAAACATTGCGAAGGGGCTGGCAAGTGCTGACCCCATTCGCTTTGCATTCAAATCGCGGCCAAGCTGGTCGCGTCTGTGTCTGTGCAGCTTGCAGGCTGTCCCACGGCCGAGAAAATTGTGTTCGTTGACCGAGTCAAGATTGAACTCCACGCGGGCAAAGGTGGCGATGGCTGCTCGAGCCTCAGGCGAGAAAAATATGTCCCACGGGGCGGCCCGGACGGCGGCGATGGCGGCAACGGGGCAAGTTTGATCTTAAAAGCTGAGCTGGGAGTCAATTCGTTGGCAGCGTTTGCGAACCAACGGATGCACCGCGCACCGAAGGGACAGCCCGGTCGAGGAGCGATGTGTCACGGCCGAAATGGCAAGGACCAAACCTTGCTCGTTCCGCCCGGAACGACCGTGATTGATGCCGAGCATGGCTTCGTCGTCAAGGATCTCAAGCAAAACGGCGAAAGTTTCGTCGTCGCTCGTGGTGGCAGAGGCGGTCACGGCAACGCACATTTCAAGAGCAGTACCAATCGCACGCCCCGAGAATTCACCCCGGGCGAACCGGGCGAGATCCGTCACGTCATCCTCGAACTCAAATCGATTGCTGACGTCGGATTGGTTGGCAAACCGAATGCCGGCAAGAGCACGCTGCTCGGTCAACTGACCAGCGCCCGCCCAGAGATCGCCGACTACCCATTCACGACCAAGTTTCCCAATCTGGGAATCGTCGATGTCATGCCAAAACGTTCCTTCGTCTTGGCCGATATCCCAGGACTGATCGAGGGGGCAAGCGACGGGGTTGGCTTGGGACATGAGTTTTTGCGACATGTTGAACGAGCCGGATTGCTAGTTCACCTCGTCGAACCCGCCCCAATCGACCGATCTGATCCCACGACAAACTACGAGGCGATTCGCGGTGAACTGGAGCAATACGACACCAGCCTCGGTGAGCGAGACGAGATGATCGTCGTGACCAAATGCGAACTTGAGGGTGCCGAAGATGTCGCTGCGGAACTGGCGGAAAAAACCGGTCGCGACGTGCGATTGATTAGTGCTGTCACCGGTCATGGATTGAATGAATTGAAACATGAAATCATGAATCGAGTCGAAGCTCGACGCGAAGAATTGTTCGCTAGCGGACACGAGATCACGTTGCTGCGCAAGGACGACATGCCACCCAGCCAGAAAGCCAAGACCCGACGCGTGCCACCCCACTTAGCGGGTCCCACAGCGAGCCTGTCCAACGAATTGCAGGCCAGAGAGTACGACGATCAAGGCGATTCACACCCAACTCAACCAGAGGGCTCTGCAGAAAACCAACCTTCCGGACTCCCGGATCAGCGCACCGAGGACCAATCGTGAAAGAGGGTGGTTTCGTAGCGGTCGACATCGGTAATTCGACTGCCGGGCTCGCCGTTCACACGGAGGGCGTATTCGCCACCCATACGATCTCGCTCGAGGCTGCCGATTGGATCTCCCAGTGCCTCCACTGGGCTCATCAAACACTCGACTGCGAAAAAGTCGAGTGGCTAATTTCCAGTGTGCGATCCAGTGCGTCGAATCAACTGCTCGGACACTTATCCGATTCGACTCGCGACGACGCGCATCACGTGACCCATGCCGATGTTCCGATGGAGCTCACGGTTGACTCGCCAGAGAAACTAGGAATCGATCGCCTGTTAGCTGCCTACGCAACAAAGCAACTCCTTCCGCCCCCATTCGCGGTCGCTGATATTGGTTCCGCCATCACGGTCGATTGGGTCGATCAATTGGGTCGCTATTGTGGCGGCGCCATTCTGCCCGGCCTGTCGCTGCAAGCCGAATCGCTGCATCGCTGGACCGAAGCTCTTCCCAATCTCAACACGCTGCCAAATCTGGGCGTAGAGCCAGGTTGCCGTGGGGAATTGCCGGGCCAAAACACGGCAGAAGCGATTCGAGGCGGTATTCTGGTGGGAGCGGCGGCAGCAATCGATGCTCTGGCGGCTCGTTACTCGGGCTCCTCGAGCCCCTGTTCAATCGCCCTTACCGGTGGTCAGGCCGACCTGATCGCCCCTCTTCTGGAGCAAAATCCCTTTCTCTTACCCAATTTGGTTTGCCGCGGTCTGCTCGAGTTGCCAAGATCGAAAGGGTACGCTGAATCGAAAACTGAAGTTCTTTGAAGCCGACAAACTATGCCAGCTGAAAAAATCTCCGACCTGCTCCCGCTGAGGGACGATTGCCATGAGCCCCACCCGTACCAAGTGTTCGGGCTGCAAGACGGTGAACAAGATCACAGGATAATTTCTGCAGCCATCAAATCAGCAGCCGCTCGACTCAAGGCCTGCAAGGAAAACACCGAGCCAAAACTCTGGTCGAAAGCGGCAAAACTGGCGAAACAAGCTCGCCGCGTCCTCAAAGATCCCGATCAAAAGGCACAGCTCGATGCCCGATTCGGAATCATTGCGATCCCAGAGGAAGCTTCGATCTCGGCGGCCGATGGATCCGCCGCAAATGACCCGCTCGCCAACCTTTTGCCAGCATCCGATCCCCTGGCCAATCTGCTTCCGACAGCCAATCCAGTCGCCCCCGTCCCGACGACTGCCACACTGCCTTTACCCCCACAAGTTGGGCAACTTGGTGCCGGCGAAGTTGGTGCCGGCGAACCATTGCCGAATCACTCCCAAGTCACCGAAGATAATCCGTCGATTCCCACAATCACGATGGAGGAGGATAACTGGAAGCCTGCAGGAGACAGGGGTGGCTATCGGCGACGCCGATCGTCAAAGAGTGCATTGATGTTCGCCACCTTCACGATCGCTATGCTCGGATTGATTGGTGGCTTGGTTTACATCCTGGTCTACCAAGACGGAAAACTATCGATCGCCCAACAGAGTGAGCCCATAACCACGCAGACCAGCGGTAAAAAACCGGATACCGCAGCAGAGAATAAAGAACCGCCTGACTCGGTCATGGGAGATTTTGCCGAAGAGTTCAAACCAGGCAGCAACACAGGTCGTCCCAGCGGAGTCGTGAGTGACACCGGTGACCAAGGTTCGAACGACGACAATCAAGACCCCGATACCGGAATGCCTGATACCGGAATGGAAATGGATCCAGAACCCGATCCAAAGCCAGAACCCGATCCGAAACCAGAACCTGAACCTGAACCCGATCCGAAACCCGATCCGAAACCCGATCCAGAGCCAGAGCCGGAGCCGGAACTAACTGATGAGATGATCGCTCAAGCAGACAAGCAACTTGATCGTGTCGAGCAACTCATCAAATCCGCAAAATGGAAAGAGATGTTGCCGGCTTCCGAACAAGCGTTGCAGCAACCAATGAACGAGGAACAACAGCAACGTGCAGATGCACTGCACGAACTCGCTGACTTGGCCACTTACTACCGTGGGGGCATTGAGAAAGGGGTTCAGGACATGAACGTTGGAAATGACTTTGTCGTCAAGAATGACTTTCGCGTGATTGTCGTCGAAAAAGGTGACGATCTGTTAGTCGTTCGATACAACGAAAAAAACCGCACCTTCCGCTTTGACGAACTTCCTTTTTCGCTGGCCCATAAACTGGCCTCGTTCGCGATGCCTGATTCACCTGGGGCCCGGGCGGCAAAAGCGGTTTATCAATCGGTCGCGCCGAAATCGAGCGACGGCCATCGTGAAGAAGCGATTGATTGGTTAAAAGCGATCGACCCTGAAACCGAGGAAGTCGATGCTGAGCGAGCGATAGCAACCCTGGAGTCCATTTACAAACGGTAAGGATGACTGCTTCAAAAACCTCTGTCGATTTGCTCCAAAAACTAATCGCGTACCCGTCAGTCAGTTCGACCAGTAATCGCAAAATTGCTGATGAGGTAAGTGTTCGCCTGGAATCACTGGGGTTTTCAGTCGAGCAAACGTGTTACCTGGATGCCAATCAGGTTGAAAAAGTGAACTTGGTGGGGAAACGCTCCCCCTCATCGACTGAGTCCCATGATCCTGGGCTCGCATACTTCTGCCACTTGGACGTGGTCCCCATCAATGGCTGGACCGGCCCGGGCGGTGATCCCTTTGACGGAGTCATCCGATCTGATCGACTCTACGGACGGGGCTCCTGCGACATGAAGGGGTCACTAGCGGCGATGATGCAGGCGGCGTCTGATGTGCATCCAGGGGAACAGACAGGTCCACTGTGGATTGTTTGCACCGCCGACGAGGAGATTGGTTTCGGAGGTGCCAGACACCTCGTCAACCACTCGCAAGCCTACCGCGAAATTGTCGACCACCAACCATTGGCAATCATTGGTGAACCGACTGAGTTATCCGTCGTTCACGCGCACAAAGGCATCATTGGGCTGCAGATCGTCAGCCAGGGCAGGGCCGCCCATAGCGGCACCTCCGATGGCCTCAATGCCAACTTGGCTATGGTGCCGATGTTGCAAACGCTGCTCGAATTGCACGAAGTCACCAAGTCCGATTCCGCTTACGCAGATGCTCGCTTTCATCCACCAGGGCTCTCTTGGAATTTCGGAGTGAGCGATGGGTGCACAGCAGTCAATGTCACGCCTGGCGAATCGGTCGCTTGGATCTCACTGCGACCGATGCCTGAGATCGACGGCGAGGACCTGATTCAACAGGTTCGCGAGCGGGCGGAAGCACTGGGCTTGATCTTTCGTCGGATTGAAAGCGGCCCACCGCTGTGGGTCGATCCGACGGCCGCGTGCGTTCAGCGGATGTGTCAATTGGCGGGCGGCGAACCGCGAACAGTCTGCTACGGCACCGATGGAGGAGAATTCGGCGAACTCCAGCATCGCATCGTTTTCGGACCTGGCAACATTGCCCAAGCCCACACGACCGACGAATGGATCTCCCTCGAGCAACTTCGCCGCGGTGTTGAACAGTTCAAAACTGTGATTCGGGGAACCGTGTGAGCGACGACTAGTCCTCCTCACCTGATGTCGCCACACCAAGCTGCCGCATCTTTCGATACAGATTAGAGCGGTGCAGGCCCAGTCGTGCAGCAGCATCGGTCATGTTGCCATGACAGGCTTCAATCGCCGCGTTGATATGTTCAACTTGAAAATCACGCGTCGCATCTTTCAAGGTACCGATGGTCGCCGACTTTGAATTTGCTCTTAGCTTTGATCCACTGAGCATTAAATCAGCGGCGTGTATGACATCTTCGTCGCACAGGTAGCAAATTCGTTCGATCGTATTTCGCAATTCACGAACGTTGCCTGGCCAGTGATGGGCCAGCAGTGCCCCCTGAGCACCACGATCCAACGTCGGGATTTTCCGGCCAATCTGATAACAAAAATCGTGCAGAAACTGATTGGTCAGCAACAGCACGTCGTCGCCTCGCTGAGAGAGTGGTGGCAAGGTGAGTTTGACAACATTCAAACGGAAGTACAGATCTTCACGAAATCGTTTCTGCTCAATTAAATCTTCCAGTGGTTGGTTGGTAGCAGCAACGACTCGAACATCAACTGGAATTGATTGGGAACCACCGACCCGCACAACGATTTTATCTTCGAGCACGCGCAACAATTTGGCTTGCCCACCCGGACTCATGTCGCCCACTTCGTCCAAGAAAAGCGTCCCCCCACTCGCTAACTCAAACTTACCAACGTGCGTGGCGTTCGCATCGGTGAAGGCGCCCTTCTCATGACCGAACAGCTCGCTTTCGAGGAGTGACTCGACCAATGCGGCGCAGTTCACGGCAATGAAAGGACCACTTCGTCGCTCACTCTCAAAATGAATATGGCGAGCCAGCACTTCTTTGCCGGTACCGTTTTCACCCAAGATCAAAACGGACAGATCGGTACCTGCAACTTTGGTTGCATTTTGCCGTACGCTATCGATCGCTGAATTTTCACCGATCAGGGGAGCCGCCGAGGCGGCATCGTTGACCAATCGATCACGTGTCTCGGTCAACTTACGTCGAGTCCTCTGACTAGCAATCGCAACGGCAGCGTGCGTCGCAAGATCAGCGAGCAAGACCGCATCGAACGCATCGAAGCCCTCGCCACGATGATTGATGGCCTCAAACACACCGATCAGTGTGTCTCGCTGACCTTGCATCGGTACAGCGACCAACGAGCGGGTTTCAAACTCGAGCGAACGATCAACCTTGCGGTTCACCCGTGATTCATCATCGGCGCCGCCGTTCCAGATTTTTGCTTCACCCGTCCGAAGCACTTCGCCGACGACACCCACATTGTCATCGACTTCCAAGACGCCGCCTTCGACGCCAAGTGCTGGTCGTCCGATCAATTTCTTTCGACGCCGATCCCACAAGAAGATGCTCGCCCGTTCACAGTTGAGCAGTTCGGTCGCGGTATCGGCGATCCGCTTCAACAGCGCCTCATCATCATCGAGGGTTTGCCACTCCGCAGCCGCCTCAAGCACTGTATTCAGCTGATGAATTCGCCGAATCCTTTGATCCTGAGAATCGATCCGCTGTAGAGCGGCGGCCAATAAATCCGCGATGCTCTGCAGGTTCTCACGACGCTGTTCGTCACGCTGCCACGCATCTTGTTCGTCAATCGGCAGCCGCAGAATCAACGCCGTGGCGACGGCCTCTGTGGTTGCTGACGAACCGCCGTGAGCCTCCATCAACATTGGCGTCGCACACCATCCTTCGGCAAGAAGCAGCTTTGCCTGATCGAGACTTTCCCCGATCAACGCTTCAGGCATCGAGACAGATTCGTCACCGGTCCAGAAATCGCGGTGCCATCGCCCCTGCTGCTGATGGACGATTCCGCCCGTATTCCCGCCCAGCGTTCGCACGAGGTCCGGAAGGGTGGCCGCCAAAAACTCCGAGCGCGTGGAATCTGCCCGCAGCGAGTTGATGAGCTCAACCGCCAGCCGAACTTCGAGCGATTCAGAATCGTCGTGAGCGTAATGAGGCAAATCTGTCCTCGTCTTCCTCAAAAGCTGGGGATCAGCAATTCTGCCGGAGAGGGGTACTGGGTCAGACAACTTTACTGTTCTTTCGCGTGTTTCGGTAGGCAAATAGACGAACGTCACTCGACTGCGGTATGTTGTTCCTCGCCCGAAGCGGTGGCCGATCAAACCCCGCAGGCAGATCAGATCAGTTCCAGGAAATCGACACGATGCAGTTCAACGGTAAAAAAGGGCTTATTCTCGGCGTAGCCAACGACCACTCGATCGCATGGGCGATCGCAAAACAAATCATGGAAGCGGGTGGTGAATGTGGGTTCACCCATTTGCCAGATCGCGAGGACGACGCTCGGCAGCGCAATCGGCGTCGGGTATCCCTACTAACGGACAAGTACGAGAACGCAAAGTTTCTCATACCTATGGACGCGCAGAACGACGAAAACATCCGCAGTGTTTTTGAATATGCGGCCGAATCGTTCGGAAAAATCGATTTCGTGCTCCATTCCATCGCATTTGCCGACCGCGATGATCTGTCTCGTGACACGATTTACACCAGCAGGCAGGGCTTCCAATTGGCGATGGATGTCAGCGTTTATTCGCTGCTTGCCTGTGCGGCAGCCGCCAAGCCGATCATGAATCCGGGGGGAGCGATCGCCACGATGAGCTACTTCGGTGGGGAAAAATGCGTCCCGGGATACAATGTGATGGGGATCTGCAAGGCAGCCCTCGAAGCTGCCATGCGGTACCTCGCGTACGATCTCGGAACCGATGGGGTTCGCGTCAATGCCTTGTCAGCTGGGCCAATCCGTACGCTGGCTGGCCGAGCAGCTGGCGTGGAAGAAATGCTATCGCTGTACCAGCACATGGCTCCACTAGGCCGAAATGTCAGCCACGATGAAGTGGGACGGACGGGGGCCTTCTTGCTCTCCGAACTGAGTGATGGCATCACTGGCGAGATCCTGCACGTCGATGGTGGCTACCACGCGATGGGGAGCCCAGGCCGCCTGCTCGACCAAATTCCCAAGTAAGCTCGCTCGCTCCCTTCCACCAAAACAACTTAGCATTTCGATTTTTGAGAGGTTTTGACATGGTCCGCACTGCCAGCACCATGTTGCCGCTTGGCACATCCGCACCCGATTTCGCATTGCCCGACACCAACGGCAACTCCGTCTCCCTGAGTGATGTCTCAGGAAAACGAGCCTTGCTGGTGATTTTCATGTGCAACCATTGCCCTTTTGTCAAACACATCACCGATCAGCTGAAATCGCTGACCGATGAGTATCTGGCCAAAGAGGTCGCCGTCGTCGCAATCAGCAGCAACGACGCAGAGAAATATCCCGATGATTCGCCCCAAGCGATGACATTGGAAAAGGAGCGTTGCGGCTACAGTTTTCCTTACCTTTACGATGAAGACCAGAGCGTTGCGATTGCCTACGCCGCAGCCTGCACGCCTGATTTCTATCTATTCAATGGCGACAACCAACTGGTTTATCGCGGCCAACTCGATGCCAGTCGCCCTGATTCGGGAATCCCAGTCACCGGCGAGGACCTTCGGGCTGCCATGGACGCAGTCCTTTCGGAGGCTCCGCTCAGCGACCAACAGTCGCCATCGATTGGATGCAATATCAAGTGGAAAGAAGGCAACCAGCCACAATACTTCAATCCACAAGGGACCGCGTGAGCGCTCCCTACCTGCAAGAACTGACACTGCGGTTGGCGATCGGCGCTGCGCAGCTCGACCCTTCGCAACGCGAACACCACGCAGCGTGGTTGCGTGAGCAGCAACGTGAGGATGGGGGATTTGCCGGGCGAGAAGGAAGCAGCGACCCTTACTACACCGCTTTTGCCCTGAGGGCGTTGTGGATCCTCGATGCAATCGACCCACCACTGGGACGCCGGGCGGCCGAATTCCTGCGTCAGCGGCTCGGCAAAAAAGAATCCATCATCGACCTGATCTCGCTGATTTTCGCTGCTGCGATTTGCGAACTCGCAGTTGGTGAGGTCGCGATTTCCGACGATGATCAACAATGGCGAAACAATGTCGCTCACCTGTTGAGCAGTCTCCGAACCGACGATGGCGGCTTCGCCAAAACGCCAGAAGGCCGCGCTGGCAGCACCTACCAGACGTTTCTTTCTGTGTTGTGCCACCAGCTCATCGAAATTCCTCCGCCGGACATCGAGGGGATTGAGTCGTTTCTGAGGTCACAGCAACACGTGGAGGGTGGCTATTTAGAAATCCGCGCTGCGAAACGAGCCGGAGTCAATCCAACCGCTGCCGCGATTGGCACCCTCAAAGCGTTGGGCCGTTTAGACCCCACAGAACATACGCAGACAGCCGATTTCCTTGCCGAGATGCAATCCGATGAGGGTGGCTTGACCGCAAACACCCGGATTCCGTTTGCCGACTTGCTCAGTTCATTCACCGGGCTATTGACGCTTTGCGATTTGGAAGCGACCGAACTTGTTAACGTCGATTCGATTGCCCGATATGCTTTATCCATGCAGTCACCGAACGGCGGTTTTGTCGGGTTTTCGCTCGATCAAACCGCCGATGTGGAATACTCGTTTTATGGTGTGGCGACCGTCGCACTATGTCAGTTAATCAAATGAACGATCCTCAATCAACGAATCAGCTGACGGTCACCGACCTGAACAAGTCGTTCCCGACAGCCGACAAACCGTTGCAAGTCCTGAAAAATTTGTCTTTGGAATTGAAGGGTGGAGACTCAGTTGCCATCGTCGGACCAAGCGGCAGCGGCAAGAGCACGCTGCTGCAAATCCTGGGAACGCTTGATCATCCAGATTCCGGACAAGTCATGATCGATGGCGTCGATCCATTCAAGCTAGACGAGAAAAAGCTGGCCGCCTTTCGGAATCACAAGATTGGCTTTGTCTTCCAAGACCATCACTTGCTGCCGCAATTAACCGTTATCGAAAATGTATTGATACCAACGATCGCCGACGGCAAACCGAGCAAGGATGATTTGCAGCGTGCCACCGAGTTGATCGATTCGATTGGCTTGAGCGATCGTCTTGGCCACTTGCCGAGTGAGTTATCTGGTGGAGAGCGAGAGCGTGTCGCGATCGCAAGATCACTGTTGATGAATCCAACGCTCATTCTGGCCGATGAACCGACCGGTAACTTGGATCGCACCACTGCGGACGCGGTCACAGCGTTGTTGATCGAATTGCAACAGTCGCAGGGGGCGATTTTGATCAGCGTGACGCACAGCGACGCCTTGGCGACTGCCATGAATCGCAGACTGGAACTTGTGGACGGGCAACTCGTCGGCTAGCTCCAGCCAACACATCCCAATGCTTTGGCGACGAGCACTGTGCGGCCTGAGCCACAAACGCGGGTGCATCAGGTTGCCTGCCGCGTGTCACCAAAATCAAATGCTGAACAGGCGGGTCGCTAGGCAACGTCACCCAGCAATAATCGCTTCCCATAACGTCGAATCACTTGGCCCTTCAATTCAGCCAACTCGGGGTCGGCTAATTCGGGATCTTCATCGATCATCTGCTGAGCCAATTGTCGCGCGGTTTTCAGCAGATCTAGGTCACGACTTAAATCAGCAATTCGCATCGGCGGCAAACCACTCTGCTGCCGCCCGAGCAAGTCGCCAGGACCCCGCATTACAAAATCAGCTTCGGCCAATTCGAAGCCATCCTCGGTCTGCTCAAACGTCTTGAGCCGATCGTTTTCTTCTGGCGGTTGGTCTCCGTCGGTAAATACACACACATGTCCACCATGGGCACCGCGGCAGATACGGCCCCGCAACTGGTGAAGCTGCGCGAGCCCAAATCGCTGGGCTCCTAAAATGGTCATGACAGTCGCGTTGGAAACATCAATCCCAACTTCGATGACGGTCGTGCTGACCAACACATCGAGCTCCCCGTCGCTAAACGACTGCATGATCGCCTGTTTTTCCTCATTTGGCATTCGACCATGCAACAACCCAACGCGATAATCCTTTAAATGCGTTTGTCTCAACTCCAAAACCACCACCTCAACCGAGGAAACATCCTCGCTATCTTCAGATGATGTTTCTTTGTTCTCAACGCGTGGAGCGACCACGTACGCTTGGCGTCCCTCGTCCAAACGCTGCCGAACGAATTCCCACCACCGTTCTTTCCACCCATCACGACCTAAATAAGTGTTGACCTTCACCCGCCCAGGCGGCGAATTGCGCAACGTACTTAAATCCACATCGCCAAACAAAGTCATCGCAACACTGCGGGGAATCGGAGTCGCCGACATCACCAAATAGTGCGGATCGACGCCACCACTGCGTAATGCTACCCGCTGGGCAACACCAAATTTGTGTTGCTCATCAATCACGCATAAACCGAGCCGTTTGAATTCGAGTTGGCTGTAAATGAGTGCTTGAGTTCCGACGATCAGATCGATTTCCCCAGCCGCCACCGCTTCGACCAACTCACGTCTCTCTGATGTCGACAGTGAACCGCACAGCAATCCAACACGCACACGACTGGAGGAGAGCATTCGTGACAAGGTCGCGTAGTGCTGCCGCGCCAACACTTCTGTTGGAGCCATCATCACAGCCTGATACTGGTTGGCCACAGCCAACATCATTGCATAGACCGCAACGATGGTTTTGCCACTGCCTACGTCACCCTGCAGCATTCGATTCATCGGAAATTGCCGCGCCATGTCTTGCCGAATTTCCGCGACCACCTGTTTTTGATCGGCCGTGAGCTCAAAGGGAAACCGCTGGACAATCCTGGCATCGATCATGGCCGAAGAGGCGAGCGGCGGAGCACGCAGTTCGGTGGTCAGCTTACGCCGCCGCATCGCCAAGGCTAGCTGCATCACCAACAGCTCCTGAAACACCAAACGGGTATGCGCCAGTTTCAACTGGGACTCACTCTCTGGCCAATGGAGTTGCCGCAATGCAAATTCGATATCGACCAACGGTCGGTCGGTCTTCCAAAGCCCTCGTTTACGCAATTTCTTGCCGCAGAGTTCCCGAAATGAAGCGGGCATCACTTCGGTTAACTCACCAGCCAATTCGGCGACCAACGGACCACTGAGTCGGCGAAGATCCGTTTGCTTGATTCCATCAGTCAGCGGATAAATAGGCAAGATCAGCGGTTGGGGAATTTGATCTTGCAGGTCGAGAACGGTCACTTTTGGATGGACCATTTCCATCCTCAACCCATTCAACTTCGGTGTCCCCGAAACCATCACCTGACAGCCCAATGTCAGCTGCTCCGCTCGGAAGGATTGATTGAAGAACAGGATCCGGACGACCCCAGATTCATTCTCGACAATCGCACTGAAGATCGACTTACCGGGATTTCTCGCTAGCAACTCCGCATCGGTTATCTCGCCGACCAAAGAAGCCGACACACCCTCACTTAGGGCGTCCAGCTTCGTCGCTGGCGCTGGAAACTCATAATCTCTCGGAAATAAAAAGAGAACGTCCTGGGCCGTTCGCACCCCGAGTTTCCTGAGTCGATCCGCGCGTGATGCCCCTACGCCCGGCAGATATTGCACAGGCGACGAAAGCTGTAGTGTCGAACTTTCAGCATCCATGATGACAGTGGCGGATTGAGAAGGCACAAGTCTCGGCAAACAGTCTAACGCGCAGCTCATCTTGCAAAATGCCACCTCAAACGGGATGACAAGCTTCCATTAACTGGCAGCTTTCACCCGATAGTGTTTTGCCAACGTTAGCAAGCTAATCAGCCAGGCAGTGCCGAATAAAAGCGGTGCTAAATTGATGGAGAATACGCTGAGCAGCGCGACGACAAAAAAACTAACACCGCATATCGCGGATCCTCCCCACACATGCCCAGACATCGCCACAAACCCAAAGCCACTCAAACCAGCGGTGATCGGAAACAAGCTGTCTTGATCTAGATTCCCGATCAATGCCAGCAAATTGACGGTACCCAGCGTCAACAAGTAACCGAGCCAAATGGACCAGACGGGTCGTTCTGCGACACTACGCGGCAGTAAAGATCCACCCCGCGCACGGTAGATGGTTAAGAAAATTGCCCCCAACATGAAGAGCCGGGGAATCCAAAACGCGACCCAGCGTGGAAAGTTGGTAGAGGCTAGAACGAAGATCGCGAAATGGCTAGCAAAAATGGCAAATCCAATCACCACCAATGCTCGCCCCCAATCGACAAAGTGCGTTTGGTGTTGGTCACGTCGAATCTCGCGAGCAAAACGATCTAACAGTCCACTGCTCGCGGCATGAATTGCGTCACCGGTGAGATACCGATCCAGATCATCGGCCATGGCTTCGGCAGATAAATAGCGGTGCGACGACTCGTATTGAATTGCCTTCAAGCAAATCGTCTCCAAATCCACTGGTATCTCGCGACGCAAAGCGCGTGGCGTTACGGGCTCATCTTGGAGCACACTTCGTAGTACCTCAGCGGCCGAGTCGCCAGCATGCGGTGGTCGACCAGTTAGCAAGGCATACAAAATCGCACCGAGCGAATAAACATCCGTGCTAAAATCGCCAAGCCCCTGACCACTCGCTTGCTCAGGGCTCATGTAGTGCGGCGTTCCAAGTACCTGCCCAGTCTTGGTCATCATGCTGCCGTCACGATGCCATTTGGCCAAACCAAAATCAGCCACCAGCGGACAACCATTCGGCCCGATCAGGATATTCTCGGGCTTGAGATCACGATGAATGATCCCATTTCGATGCGCGTAGCCGACCGCTTTCGCAACATCACGAGCCAACCGCACCGATTCGCGGTCATCAAACGTGCGATCATCAACACGTTTCTGCAAAGTCGGCCCCTCGACCAGTGTCATCGAGAAATACTCATGACCTTGCCATGAACCAATCTCGTGAATCGGGATGATGCCGGGATGATGCAATCTCGCCGCAGCTTCTGCCTCGATCCGAAAGCGTCGTCGCTCTTCATCACCTGCCAACACACCGCTGGAGATCAGTTTTAGCGCAACCAGACGATCCAATCCTTGCTGGTGAGCACGATAAACAACCCCCATGCCACCGCGGGCAATCTCAGCTTCGATCTCGTAGGGCCCAATGGTCGTTCCAACCAAGGTCGTGACTGGTGGAGGTGCCGATTCATCCAACCAATGATGGTTTTGAAAGAACGTCCGTAATTCGGCACTGTATTGTGGAAAGGCATTTAAATAGGCCTCTGGCGAAGGCGATTTGCCTTGTTCCCTCAGCTCGATGTAATCGGCCATGACCGATTCCAAGGACGGTCCGTCGCCCAGGGTTGATGGTTCGCTGTTCAGAGGAAAGGATTTGTTCATTCCATGAGTATACGTTGAGATCGCGCTCACATTCGCTGGATACGGGCACTAGGATAGAGTTCGCCGTTCCCTGTGAGCAGGTTCACCAATGATTGAACTCCTTTTCGTAATCTTTCTTGCCTGGGCGATCGTGACGGTTGTCGGACACCTAAGCTGGGTGATCATCCGCGCCTTGATCCGAGTCATCACGGGAACACAAAACAGCACTGTTCCATTACCAAACCCAGATCAGCACTCTGATCTCGCTGCCACGCGGCGGACCATTCTTAGACTGCACGAACGAGAGTTAGTAAGCGGGGATGAATCCCTGGAGTTGCGACGCAAGTTGCGGATCTTGGAATCTCGGCGCTATCCCAGTACACCGCAGCCCAGTACACCGCAGCCCAGTACACCGCAGCCCAGTACACCGCAGCCCAGTACACCGCAGCCCAGTACACCGCAGCCTGACTCCCCGGCGCCCCCCACCCTCGAGGCAAGCGACACAAACAATTCCTCTCAACCAACTCCGGCAGATCCACGACCAAAATCATTGGTCGAAACGAAACAGCCGATTCCATTGGAACGAGTTGAAACGAAGCAGGAAGAATTGCCGGCCGAACCACAGACTCTCTCCCCCGCAATCCCCGTTTCGAAGCCCTCCTTCCCCGTTGCCGCTCACCCGGTGCCGACGGAAGTAAATCCCTTATCCAAAGCAGAATTGATCCAATCATTTCTGGCCGCCCACAACATCCGCTGGGGCGAATTGGTGGCAGGAATGCTGATCGTGGTTTGCTCGATTGGTTTAGTGATCAGCCTATGGAGCCCATTGGTAGCGAAGCACCGCGTGGTTCCTTCATTAATTTTCTTAGCGGCCAATGCGGCTATCTTCGCAGCCGGACTTTACACGCTCTCTCGCTGGCGATTGCGTCACACCAGCCGGGCAGTGCTGGTGATTGCGACACTACTCGTCCCGCTGAGCGTCTTGGCGGGGCTTGCAGCGGCACGAGCATCAGGAGAAGTCGTACAATTAACCGAGCCGATCACACTCGCCGCGATCGTCATCGGTGCCGCTATTTACTTCACGCTGTTACGCCTCAGTGGCGCGGCGCTAGTCCATCGCAAATACGCTTTACCGAATGTATTGGCGGTCGCTGGACCCGTGGCAGTTTTACCAATTGTCCCAGCGGCAGTTCGCACCTTTGGCAGTCATGCGGGATGGTTGCTCGGATTTGGTTCGCTGCTTGTTGCCATCGCCTGCTTGCGGATGATTCGAGCTCGCCGTGAACAGATGACCTTTGGATACGCCGGCAGCCGAGCTCGATTACTGGTCATTGGTTTCGGCGGATTTTCACTCTCGATCGCTGTCGGATATACCGCATTCATGGCCCGCGAATTCGGGCTAGAGGGCTACCTGGCGGTGGCACTCGCAGCGATTCCAGGCATCGTTGCGTTGGCAGGTTTGTCACGAGCCCTAATGAAGGGTGCGAGAGACAGTACACAGTCGATGATCGGCGGGACGCTGTACGCCGTTCTAATCGGTCTGGCCTGGGTCACAATACCAGCCGCGAACCAGAGCCCAGGTTGGTTATGGGCATGGGCGACCATCCTCTCGGTGAGTTTGCTGCTGCTAGGTTGGCTCGCACGACAGCCTCGCCAAATTGCTTTGGCCACCATTCCGCTAGGCATGGCCATAGTCATGACTTCAACGATTTGGATGGGAGACCTTCGATGGGAACAAATTTCATTTTGGCGTCGAATCATCGGAGGTGAACCGATGGTTGCGATGGGAATCGTTTCCGTCGCTGTTGGTTTGATGGCCGCAATCTCACGTCGTGTCGAACTCCGGCAACCAATGGAAATCGCGGCGGTGGGTTGGACGCTGCTGTTGCTGATCAACACATCGATTCTTTCGGTCGCCCCCGATTCGATACTCGGCGAGGTCAACGCTGGGGTTGTCACCCTGATCCTGGCAATATCAGTCGGAGTGAATTTCTTTTATTCGCTGCGATGGAAAATCTGTGATTACGGGACTCTAATCGCCACGATTTTCGCCTGTTTATCCTTTTTTCGACCGATCGGATTCGGCCAAGAATTCGCAGGTGCGAATGCATCGATGATGACCTTGATTGCGATCGCAATCACGCTCTCCTTGCTCTCCGAACTGGTACGCCCCTTGGCAGCATGGCGACGCACTCAACCAGCAATGGTGATCGAATCTTGTCAAACCTGGTGGGCTGCAAGTGCCATCAGTATCCTGATCGCCGCATTGATTGCTTGTTTCACTGCAACCGATGACTGGCTGCGTTCAACGATTTATTTGGCCCTCGCTTCGGCCAACCTGGCTTGGCTTTGGACGATGTCGCGCAATCTTGTCTTCTTGCGATTAGCTCAGATTGCATCGGTCGCCATGGCCATCGCGATCGGGTTTGGTCGATTCGAGGGATTGCTGTTTGGCAGTGATGCGTGGAAGCGATGCGAAGCCCCCTGGGCATGGGCAATCCTGGCTGGATCGGTTGCCGGCGGCTGGATCGCCATTCGCACTGTGATCTCGACGGTAACTAGCTCAAATCGCCGACTGCAAAAACGTTTGGGTTCACTTACGAAATCCAACGCTACCCCCATCTTGATGATCGACGGACCTTTAATCGGTGTTCAAACCTGTTTATTAGGACTCAGTTCAGTCTGGATCTTGGCATCGCTATTCTCCCAGACCGTGGGTAGTGAAGTGATTCATTATGCTGCATCAACTTGGCTGCCATTGGGGTCTTTGTTCTTGGGGATTGTGGTTGTCTGGTTTGCACGTCGGCAAGAGACTGACTTGCTGCTCGGCGACTGTGTTCTATCGATCGTTGGTATCTCGTTACTAGTATGGGCCTCGAGTGAACTAGCTGGATTGGTTGCCACCGATGCATCTGCTCGCGTCATCATTGCAACCACCTTGATCGCGGTCGGCGGCTACTGCATTTCGGCGATTCTTGCCAAGGCAGGTCTGTCTCTAGCAAGACCGGCCACGCAGTTGGCTCCGCTGATTTCGACAACGATCGTCGCGGTTGCTTCGATGGTTTTACTGTATTGCGACTGGTACACCCCCATTCGCGAAGGAGTGCTGGCCAATTTCACGAGCACGACCGCCGTATCCAGTTGGTGGTTAGTAGCTGCCTCGGGGTTGCTGTGGTCTTCAAAGCAGGCCGAAGAAAAATCTGGCCTCATTGGTTCGGCATTGCTGACCCCACTAGCTGTCACCATCCTGGTCCCAGCGATCGTTCAAACGAGTGGATCGACGTGGATTCAGATCGCGGGACTCGCTTCCGTCGGCTGGCTGCTCGCGGCGCGATTTTGGCTTGGCCGCGATAAGGGAATGGATCCGCTTCCCGGAATCACCGGTTCGTCGATCTTCGTGCTGATCGTCGGTGTTGGGTCTGCTGTGCTGGTCACGCTCGGATCGCTATTCGATTTACCCCAGTTCGTTAAACTTACTGGTATTCCCTGCTTTTTGATTTCGTTGGCGGCGTTGGGGCTGTGGAGTTTCAATGGTTCACCACTCGCGCTCCCGAAGTCACTCGCGGCGCGTCCAACATGGCCCGTCGTGGTTTCATGCATGTCGGGGCAGGTCGCTTGGCTGGCGGTCGTCGCAGGCTGGATCTCGGGCGTTCAAGTCGCCGAACTCACAGCCACTGTGATCTTGATCGGTGGCGGCATGTCGTTGTTTCAATACTTCAGATCAAAATCGACCACTGATTTTGTACACATCGCCGCAGTCAACCTCTCACTTTTCATCACCTGTCTTGTGATTGGAAATGCATCTGACCTGTTTCCTTGGTTCTCACTAATCGGCATGACGATGACAGGACTTTGTCTGCCAATCGCATCGAGAAACCAAAACAGCACCGAGTCGATTTTGAGGACATGTCGAATCCTCGGCTGGGTAATCATTGGTGCCGGAATCGGGATGATCCTATCGCGAATCGCGACGACAGCCAGCGAGGAAATGCAGTGGACGATTTCGGTTTCTTGGACAGCAGCGTGGGTGATGACTTGGCGTTTATTACATGCTGATCGTCAACAAGACAACGTACAATACCGACGCCAGGCAGTGGTGGCATTGCCAGATATGGAATTCGCCGGATTGCTGTTCATTGGGTTGCTGACAGAGACCGCCTGGGCGACGCTCATCGGCGATCACCGCATGACAATCTCCGCCTGGATGGATCCACTGATGTGGACTCGAGTCATCATTTACTTAGGAGTTGGTTTTTCGGGATTCGCACGGGGCAGAAGAATCAGTACTTGGACGCTGCTGCTCGGTTCCATCATGACGGCGATTTCGCTGATTGCAGCCCACATCGCTATCTCATTCGAAGTCAGCGACACACAACGATGGGTGTCTGCTTTACTAGCCGCTGGATTCGCTGTCTCTCTCGCCGCCCATTGGATCATTCCACTCTCTGCGTTGATTGCAAAATTCTCCGGCGGGACATTGAAAGATCAATTGAATCATGTCGCTCAATCGACTTGGCAACTCGCCGCCTTCGTTGCCGGATTAGGGATAGCGTCCACCATCGCCATGATCGCCATGATGGCACCCGCCATCGATGCTCGAATGAGCACCCTGACAGTCATCTTGGCGGCATGGGCGATTGCGATCACCGCAGATCTGAGCGACAGCAATCGCTTACGGCATGCCGCAATCTCACTAGGACTGATCGCTCTTGGATTATTGGCGAGTGTTTCCGACGGCCGAGCGGTGCACCCGATATTAAACACCTCCATGCAGTGGTTGGTTGCCACCGTATTGGCACTTCCCATGCTGATCTTTTTGCTGCCGAAACTAATGGGCACTTCGATGGCAGCACGCTGGCGAGAATCGCTGGCGACGGGGGCAAAGGTCACTGGAATCGTTTCCCTCGCTTCACTGGCTTGCATGATCACTCGTGAAGCGATGCTGCGTGATGACGGGCGGATTGAAGGAATCGCTCCGCCATTAATCATTGGGGTTGCCGTTACTCTCGGCGCGCTCAGTTTATTGTCAGCCATCATCGCAATCATCAGTGGCCCAAATTCAGCCTGGCGAGAACGACTAGCATTGACAGACATGCAGCGCCGCATCCTGATCGCAGCTGCGCAAGGCTTTGCGTCAATGACGTGGCTGCATGTTTTCTTGTGTAATCAAGAGTGGGGATTCTTGGGGTTGAAAGATCATTGGCCCTACATCGTGTTGGGCTTAGCGTTCACCAGTGTCGGTGCCGTCGAATGGTCACGGCGACGACAAGATGAGGTGATGTCGAACACGCTGTCATATACTTCCTTGTATCTACCATTGATTCCAGTCCTTGGATTCTGGCTGAGCGGTTCACTTGCCAAATTGGAGTGGCTCTTTGCAGGAGGCGTTGTGCGATACGACGCGTTCCTCCTAATCGGTGCCGCCTACTACCTGTTTATTTCGGCACTTTGGAAACAATTGATGCCGCGGGTCACCGCCATTTTGCTTGCCAATGCAGCTTGGTGGATTGTGCTGGTTCAACAACCGGGTTGGGGCTTTTTGGCTCATCCTCAAATCTGGCTCATTCCGCCCGCCGCCTGCGTACTGATGATGGCCCACCTTTACCGCGAACAGTTGCCGCCCAGCGTGAAGGCACCGCTTCGTTATGCAGCTACCTTGATGATCTACGTCAGCAGCACCGCTGATATGTTTGTTCAAGAAATCGGCAGCCATTTAAGCGGTCCAATCATTTTGATTTTGTTATCACTCTTCGGAATGTTAATGGGTGTGGTGCTGCGAATACGACCCTTTTTGTATCTCGGAGCCATGTTCGTTTTCCTTGGCGTCACCAGCATGGTATGGCATGCCCACCAAGCCCTTGAAGCTGTTTGGCCGTGGTGGGTGTTTGGCATCACCACGGGTGTTTGCCTGCTGGCCGGCCTGATGGCACTCGAAAAGAACCAATCAAAACTGCGTCGCTACGCGGACAATATCACGGCATGGAACGGTTGATGTTCAAGTTGATCACCGCATTCCTGTAAATTACGCTGGGACATGCCAGGAACACTTGCCGGATCGACTTGCAAACCTGATTATCAAGTGCTCAATGCCTTGTCGCTCAATGCCTTGTCGCTTACTGCGATCGATCGGGCATTTGGAATGCTGACGACTGCTCAGTAGAGACACGAAAAAAGCTGGCCCCTCCCCAACTTCCTGCAGGCGTGGAAAAGCAGGTGTTGGATCATCAACAAGCACTCCAATTAGATTTTACCCCAGGCTTATCACATGATTTTGTCTCGTTGGCTTGGCATTGCGTTGGTGACCATTTTGACTGTGAATGATGGATATTCGCAACGTGCCACCAAGCCCAACGTGGTCGTTATTTTGACGGATGATCAAGGCTGGGGTGACCTCAGTCTGCATGGCAATCCGAATCTCTCGACCCCAAACATTGATGCGATGGCACGCGATGGCGCAGAAGTCGAACACTTTTATGTGTGTGCTGTCTGCTCACCGACGCGAGCCGAGTTCTTGACTGGCAGGTATCACCCACGAATGGGCGTGCACAGCACCTCGACCGGTGGGGAACGATTCAATGCTGATGAACAGACGATCGCCGAGGTTTTTCGCGATGCCGGTTATGCCACGGCGGCTTACGGCAAATGGCACAGCGGTATGCAGTATCCGTACCACCCCAATGCCCGTGGCTTCGAAGATTTTTACGGTTTCTGTAGCGGCCATTGGGGCAACTACTTCTCACCCATGCTGGAACACAACGGCCGCCTCGTTCAGGGCGATGGATTTTTGGTGGACGATCTAACAACTCACGCAATCGAATTTATAGATAAACATCGCGACCAGCCCTTCTTTGTCTACTTGCCATTGAACACACCCCATTCTCCGATGCAGGTTCCCGATTTCTATTGGGACAAATTCGAGAACAAAACGATCGTTCCCGATCCGGCTCCCGAAAATCAGAAACGCCAAAACTTGACTCACACGCGAGCGGCTTTAGCAATGTGCGAGAACATCGACGCGAATGTGGGCAGACTGATTGATCATCTGGAGGAAATCAAAATCGCAGACAACACGATCGTCGTTTATTTTTGTGATAACGGACCGAATGGCTCACGATTCAATGGCGGATTGCGAGGTCGCAAGGGATCCACTCACGAAGGTGGCTTGAGATCGCCTTGCCTGATCCGATATCCACGAAAGGTTCAGGGCGGGACCAAAATAAATCAGATTGCTGCCGCGATCGATCTGCTGCCGACCCTCGCTGATTTTGCTGGAATTGAATCGACACCGACCAAACCACTCGACGGACTCTCCATCGCCCCGCTCCTTCGTGGCGAACAAAGCGATTGGTCCGATCGAAAAATTTTCAGCGCATGGAACAATAAGGTCACAGTGCGAACCGATCAGTTCCGCAAGCAGGTCGGTGGACCACTGTACGATGTCGAATCTGATCCGAGAGAAAGAACGGACATCGCCAAAGAAAAACCTAAAGTGGCCGCTCGCTTGGAGAAAGCCCTGCAGCAATGGATCGCCGAAACACAGCCTCGATCTTCCCGCGACCCCGAAACACGGCCATTCAATCTGGGCCATCCCGATGCAATCTTCACCCAATTACCTGCTCGTGATGCCACACCACACGGCAAAATCGTGCGAAGCAATCGTTACCCAAATTGCACGTTCATGACTGAGTGGACCAACACCGACGATCAAATCACCTGGGACCTAGAGGTTCTCAGCAAAGGCAAATACGAAGTTGAAATGTATTACGCCTGCCCAGATTCAAGTGTCGGAACCGTGCTGGAATTATCGTTGGGAGATGAAACAATCCAAGCGACCATCGAACAGGCAAATGAATCTCCGCTGTCGGGTATGCAAGACGATCGGTTCAAACGCGCCGAGGGGTACGTCAAAGACTGGAAACCGATGAAACTGGGCGTCATCAAACTGCAACCGGGCCCGGCAACACTGACGCTGAGAGCGTCCAAGATGACGGGCACCGAGGTTGGCGACATGCGTTTGCTGCTATTTCGAAAACTGCCTTGAGGCGAGCAGGCGAAATTTTCGCTGCGATTTGTACCATGCACCGCGATTCCAGATTCAAGTCGACCCGCCGTTAATTTGTGCGGGCTGTTAGGACTGGGAAATGAGGTGTTCGGTGAAGGTCAAAAGCGATTACTCGGAAAAGGTATTCTCCTTGCTTCGAATGTGACGATTTACCCATCTGGCAGTTCACCCTACGAATTTGTCAAAGCAATTTTGGTGGAACACTTCGACACCGATCACTCCAGGCGTGTGGCGATTTCAGCTAACACCAAGCTCGGTCGTCGTAGCAAGAAGTCCCATCCATAGTTCCTCGCAGCAGAGATACTTGTGGCCCCAACCTTGAACCTTTTTTGCCCCGACGGTGACGATCTTCCAAGTTTGCGTGTGGGTCGTCGGCTGGATAAGTACCGAATCCAAAGACGTCTCGGCGAAGGTGGGTTTGCAACCGTGTTTGCTGCCCTGGACATGATCGAGGACCGCAAGGTCGCATTGAAAATTCCTCACGGGCATCATGTTTCGGATGAAAACAGCCTGACAGATTTGCAGCGTGAAGTTCGGATCATGGCCAAATTGGACCATCCCTGCATTTTGCCTTTGAAAGATGCCAGATTTATTGATGGACACTTCGTGATGGCGTTTCCGCTTGGCGAAGAAACATTAGCAGATCGGCTAAGCCGACGGATTTCACGGGCATCGGCGATCGATTTCATCGCCCAGATGATCAGCGCCGTGGCCTACGCGCATCAAAAAAGAGTGTTGCACCGGGACTTGAAACCAGAGAATTTCATTTTGCTGCCCGGCCAAATCATTCAACTGAGTGATTTTGGGTTGGCCCGACTGGAACGCGGTTCCCATGACGTCTCGGGGTCAGGCACGATTGGGTATATGTCACCGGAACAGGCGATGGGGCGTCCCAGTTTTCGCAGTGATGTATTTTCACTCGGCTTGGTCATCTATCGAACGTTGGCGGGGGAAGTCCCGGAGTATCCGTTCGATTCGTTGCCCGGATTCAATCGCCTCCGGCGGGGCCTTTCAAAGGAGTTCGTCGCCTTGGTGCGGAAAGCTATCGATCCCTCACCGAAGAAACGATTTCGAGATGCCGTTGCGATGCACAATGCATTGAAGAAGATTCGATTCCCGCTGACGGATCGCTCAGTTTCACTGCGTGCCGGATCCAATCCCCACGTCATCACCGCTCGTCGAGCCGCGTGAACTCGCTAATCGGTCGATCACACTTTGGGCCACTCGACCGGCCTGTGTAACGACAGGGGCAATTCCAACGCCGCGAAGACCATTATTGACTAGCGACAGCCCTTCCATTTTTTCCACCTCCTGCTCGATCCTCATGACACGATCGAGATGGCCAAGATGGTACTGTGGCATCGCGTCGTTCCATCGGACGACACGTGTCAGCGTCGGCTCTCCCGTCAATCCGATCAATTCGCCAAGCTCTTCTCGCGCGATCTGAATGAGCTCATCGTCGTTGCGTTCGAGCAATTCCGGCTGCATCGCCCCGCCGATGAAGACGCGGATGATAACCTGATCCTCCGGGGCTCGACCGGCGAACTTGTGGCTGGCAAAGCTACCGGCCAAAATCCGTCGGTTCTCGCTCAGCGGAACGACGAAACCGAAGGTATCGACATCCTCAGAAATTTGCCCGCGGGGAACGCCCAACACAACAATCGCTGCCGAGGCCATTTCAATCGAATCGAGTTCGCTGGCGGCAGTCGCACTCAGAGGTCGAAGCAAACCGGACGCTACCTGGGGTGGGACCGCGACAACCACCTCGTCGAATTCTTGCGAAGTTTGGTCGTGCAAATGAACCCGCCATCGTTCATTGCTGTGTTCTAGATCATGACTGCGTTCCAATCGCTCAACCGGACAATTGAAATGAATGGTGCCATCGGGGAGTTTCGCCGCCAGGCTGTCGAGAAATTGCTTCATTCCTCCTGGGAACGAACGAAACTTTCCGTAGCGGGCGCCCGAACTGGACCGCTCGAGCGAATCTTCACCCGATCGCCGGCGTGCGGCAGCAGCTTTGGCCAAGGAGCCATACTGTTGCTCCATTTCAACAATCGGCCCCATGGTTGCCCGCATGCTCAGTTTCTGGATGTCGGCCGTGTAAATCCCCGCCGACAAAGGAGCGACAATTCGCTCCAAAACCTGCCGCCCCATCCGCCTCAACACAAACTCGCTGACTGATTCATCTCGATCCTCTCGCAGCGGCGGAATGAATCGCTCGGCAAAAAAACGCAATTTCCCGGTCACTCCCAACAATGGAGTGGTCAGCATCGGTAACCAGGCAGTGGCCCGCATCAAAACGAAACCCTCAGGTACCGGCACCAGACGACCGCGATGAACAATGCGGGCACCACGGCGAGTCGACTCGGGCTCAATCAGTCGATCTTCTAAACCGAGTTGTCGGATCAACTCGATTGCGCCGGGCGGTTGAATCGCGAACATATCCGCGCCGTGATCAAGGACAAAACCATCGGCCGATTCAGTGTGAATCACGCCTCCAGTCCGCGAACCAGCTTCGAACAAAGACAGTTCGATCGTGGGATCCATCAACGAGAGTTGGGCGGCTGTCGCTAATCCGGACAGTCCGCCACCAATAATCGCAATGCGTGGTGGGTGAGGGCGATTCAAGCCAGGATAGCCTTGCAAAAGAAGGTCAGCAAAAAACGATACGAGCCGGTTCTGCCAGAGAGATACCTGGCAGCATCGCATCATCCAATGGGGTGCCCAGGCAGTGAAGTTGTCTGGGCAAGCAATTAAAAACGGCTACTGACGTGGCGCACCACCGCCGGCACCGAACCCTCCGGGGCCGAACCCGCCGGTTCCGCCAGCATCACCTCCGCGAGGACCGCTGGAACCGCCACCGGGACCACTTCCGCCGGCACCGAACCCTCCGGGGCCGAACCCACCGGTTCCGCCAGCACCACCTCCGCGAGGACCGCTTGAGCCGCCTCCGGGACCACTTCCCCCGGCGCCAAAGCCACCGGGACCAAAGCCGCCGGGACCGGGACCACCGCGGGAGCCGCCCATGTCATCTCCGTAACCTTCCTCCATGCCCATTTCGTCTTCGTAGTCAGAATCCATGCCCATTTGGTCTTCATAACCATTTTGATAACCGCTGTTGCCTCCACGGCCTTGGGACGACGCTAATCCACTGCTCTGACCCATCATCGCGGCGACAGAACTGATCATCGTTTCAGCGATAGGAAAAACGGGTTCCATCGCAGCATGAAAATCCCCAGAGTTTTGTGCGTTCGCCAGTGACTGCAACGCAGGTCCCGCCACCGCCTGGATCAGGGCTGCGTAGGTATCCAATGAAGCTGCGCCGTTGCTCAATTCGTTTTTCCAGTCCTCTATCATGCTGGGCCACTGATCTGCCAACGTCTTTGGTACCCAGTACCCGTCTACCGAGACGTAAGTCACTTTGCTGGTTTGTGAATCCTGAGTCAGGCTCACCTGGGCAAGGCCATTTTTCTCCGATTCAACAACGATAGCGCGAGCGAGCGAATCGTCGTAATTGAATAGTTGAGCAATGTAGGGGGCGACCTCTCGATCGCGTTCTTTCAGCCATTGGGAAAACGGAACCGCTAGCATCCGGTCAACTTGAATCACATCGGGACTCAAACCAACCCTCAGGACGTTGGCCAACGCGAGGACTTGGCCACGCACTTTTTCAACTTGATCGGCATCGAGTGTTTTCATCCGTGGACTACTGAGAAACCAGTTTTGGCGGGTGACCATCAAATCGCCGACCTGATACGCCGTTCCGGTGATCGCCTGCCAAGTCGCTGGCTTGATTCGCTCCGCGGCGAGCTTGACCAGTGAATCTATGTCCGCCCGATAACTTGGGGGTAGGGCATCATAGATCGCTTGGATATGGCCGGCAGCTACCGCGTCATCAAGCTGCTCCAAGAACTGCGCGGCATTTGCCCCCGCAGTCGGTGGAACGTAGTTTCCAGCCGCTGGCACCTGCGGGAGTGGATCGGGAGCAGCAGACGCCTCGGCAACAGCCCGTCCCTGCAATTCTCGAATCCGTTCGGCTCTTGAGGTTTTCAATCGCCTCGATAATTCCTCCGCCTGAATCCGACTTTCGCTACGAAGCGACATCAGGGGCACAGAGACGCGGCGACCGTTGGCCAGCTGCAACAGCACCTTATCATCCCACAATCCAATCATTCGTGCTTCCACCGAATGTGTCCCCTGCAAGCTAGTCCAGGTTTCTGCTGCCGCCTTGGGGGACCAAGCCTGAGTAAGTGCGAAAAGAAAAACGGCGGAGGCCGGCAAAAGTCGATTGAACAACATGAGACTTGGGTGGATGAAAGAAATGGATTCAGGCTCAACGTCTAGATCACTGAGACCAGATTTCCGACCAAGGCGAGGATTTCTGACCGAGGCAAGGATTTCTGACCGGTTACTGCGATTCCAACCGCAGCCGACGAAGCGTCGCCGACCAGGATTCAAGCTGGGCACGCATCGACGCCGACCAATTCATTATATTGTGGAACTGCCGTTGTTGCGGCCCCGAAAAACGGACGATTTCTATGTCATCTTGAACCGGCACCAGTCGGTGAAGCGTTCGGAATCGAATGCAACGCTCAGCCCGGTGGAGGAATCACATTGAGCGACACGATCGACTCGGCACCCCTCGATGCCGAAGAAATAAGCCAACTGCGAGAAAAACACTACAACGCGGAGATTATCGAGCGGATCGACACACACAGCGACTTGTCGAGATTCCGAATCCGACCCGATCTCCCAATCCCTGCATTCCAACCTGGCCAATATGTCGCAATCGGGCTGGGAAACTGGGAACCCCGCCTACAGGGGACGCAGGCGGAGGATGTTCCAGAGAAAAAACTGCGAAAACTTTCTCGCCGTGCCTATTCGATTTCCTGCCCAATGCTCGACGGCAACCAGCACCTGGCCCCTGTCGATCAGATTGATTATTTCGAGTTCTACATCGCGCTGGTTCGCAAATCCGATTCGCCCGATAAGAAACCACCCGTTTTGACTCCCCGCCTGTTCAATCTTGAGGTGGGTGATCGTTTGGAAGTGCAGAAAAAAATCGTTGGCACCTACGTCCTCGAAAATGTCGCACCCGACGATACCATCCTCATGCTTGGGACCGGCACAGGCGAGGCACCTCACAATGCGATGGCAACCAAACTACTGGCCAGCGGACATCGTGGAAAAATCGTCAATGTGACCAGCGTCCGAAAACGAACCGACCTCGCTTATGCGTTGGAACATTCGGTCCTATCGAAAAAGTTCCCCCAGTACCGCTATCTCCCGTTCACGACCCGTGATCCGGAAAATCTTGATCCATCGCATCCCAACTTTATCGGCAAACAGTATCTCCAATCGCTCTTTACTTCTGGCCAACTCGCAAAGGCCGCCGACGATCCTCTCTCTCCGCAAAACACGCATGTCTTTCTGTGCGGTAACCCAGCAATGATCGGTTACGTCGCACCCGGTGCTGAGCCGCTGCCAGCCCCCGGCATGTTGCCGTTGCTCAAAGCAGCCGGCTTTCGAGATGAGTCTGGTGGAGAAGTTGGACCGGGAACTATACGGTTTGAAAAGTACTGGTAAACTCACCATTCCTTTTCCGTTCCCAAATGCTAAGAGTGAACACCATGGATCTTTCTCGCACCATCGCGCTCATCCTTGGTGGTGGTCGCGGATCCCGTCTTTTTCCTCTGACTAAGATTCGTGCAAAGCCCGCTGTTCCCCTGGCAGCCAAGTACCGCCTGATTGACATCCCAATCAGCAACTGCATTAACAGCGGACTGAATCGAGCCTATGTGCTGACGCAGTTCTTGTCGGAAAGCCTGCATCGCCATCTGCGTCAAACTTATTTCTTCGACCACTTCAGTGGCGGTTTTGTCGAATTGTTGGCGGCTCAAGAAACCGTCAACGTTGGCTCCGACTGGTACCAAGGCACCGCCGACGCGGTCCGCAAAAACCTGGTCCACCTGGAAGAAGACTGGATCGAGCACGTCTTGATCCTCTCCGGCGACCAACTGTATCGCATGGACTTTCGCGACATGATGCGAACCCACATCGAATCGGGTGCCGCGGCGACCATCGCTGGTATTCCAGTCAGTCGCAAAGATGCTTCTTCACTTGGAATCATGCAAGTCGACGACGAGGGCCGAGTGAAAGGGTTCGTTGAAAAGCCGCAAACCGAGGAAGAACTCGCCACCGTCCGAATGGATCCAGCCTGGATCGATGCTCGCGGAATTCCCAGCCAAGGGCGAGATTGCCTGGCCAGCATGGGCCTTTACATCTTCAACAAAGATGTGATGGTCGATCTGCTACGAAATTCCGACCACCAGGATTTTGGAAAAGAAGTTTTCCCCTCGGCAATCAACTCGCACAAAGTACAGGTTCACCTGTTTGACGGGTACTGGGAAGACATTGGAACAATTCGTGCGTTTTATGAAGCCAACCTGTCGTTGGCCAGCAAATCACCACCGTTTGATCTTCGCGACCGCACCGCACCCATCTACAGTCGCCCCAGGTATCTTCCACCCACGATCATGGACAACACCACCGTGCGAAACAGCCTGATCGCAGACGGATGTTTGATCGGTAACAACGTCACCATTGAAAATAGCGTGATTGGATTGCGGAGTGCGATCGGTGACAACGTAACCATTAAAGATACGGTCATGATGGGTGCCGACTACATCGAAAAACCTGATTCCGTCCCACCCGGAGTGGTTCCCATCGGTATCGGCGAAAATTCGCTGATCTCGGGAACGATCCTCGACAAGAATTGCCGAATCGGTAAAAACGTCCGCATCGAAAATGTCAACGGCATTGAGCATCAAGGCGAAGACGAAGCGTTGCAGATTCGTGACGGTATTCCCATCGTTATCAAGAACGCTCAGATCGACGATGGATTTTCCCTCTAATCATTGCGGGGAAGTGGAACCATTGCGGGGAAGTGGAAACTGACCGAGATCTTAGCGGGCCGCAGAACGTTGCAAGTGAACAGACGCATCGCGTGCGATTCGCCGCGTCAAAACGGGCCAAGCTCTCTCCCAAGACGGCGAGAGCGGGTTACCTGTCTGGTCGCCGACTAAACAGTCTGGTCGCCGACTAAACAGACTGGTCGCCTACTAAACAGACTGGGTCGAGAGACAGAGCCACAGATTGGCGTTCATTGGCGTCATCCTGCTGGCTGGTCGAATGACGGAAGCTCCAGCAGACGCTTCGATTCTTTCAACAGAAAATCAACATCCATGAAGGGTTCGTAGCTGATATCTTGCCAACGAATCCGTCCCCGGCCGTCAATCAAGAAAGTGCCGTGCAACGGCTGATCTTCGAAATCGTCCCAACAGCGAAAGCTGCGAAAAACGGCCTGCTCGGAGTCGGACAGTAATTGCATATCCATCTCACGGTCAAAGTTCTTGATCCCGGTTTGCAATTGCTCGACGTTCTCGGTGCTGATTCCGACGATTTCAATCCCCGCTTGGCGGAAATCGTCCACTCGGGGCGCGAACTCGTGAAGTTGCTCGACGCAATGTAGGCAGCCGAAGCCGAGGTAAAAAATCAGGATCCGCGGCTTGCCATCGAACTCTTCTCCACTGACCAAATCACCCCCTGCGGTTGCGGCGCCCCAGGATGGTGACGTGTAGGGCTGCCAACGAAAAGGCCCCAACTCGTCCAGCGGTGGGCGTTCCCCCAAATCGTCGGCCGGTGGTGCGACAATCCGCCAATCCCCCTCGATCCCAGCCGCCTTGGCAACCGGTTCGAGCTTTGCGAGCAACGGCGTATCAAGATCGGCTTCCGCAGCTACCGATCGCAATGTTTCGAAATGTTTTTTTGCATCGTCTTTACGATCTTTCCGCCACAACAGGTCGATCAAAACAGCAAGCGGGCGAACTTGGTTCGTCCCATTACTGACAGCTCTTTCAGCCAACTTGATCCCTTCGTCAAATTCCCCCAACTCTCCCAGCCACTGAGCTTGTAGCAGCGAGTTCAAACTCGCTGCTTTGGCATGCAGACGATAAGCATCCAAGTCTTTTTGTTTGACGGCGGCCGCTGCAGAAACCCGAGCGATCACCTTGTTGATCGACTTGATATGCGACTTCAGTTCACCCTCGCTTGGCAAATCTTCTTTCTCGTCCTGATCCTCTGAGTCCTTCTCCTCAGCGTCAGGTTTCTCAGCGTCAGGTTTCTCAGCGTCATTCTTTTCGGTCGAAGCGGTTTCGGTGGCGGCGTCCTGCACATCGAGCAACTGAATCTCCATCACCAACAAACGGCGTTTCAGAGACCTCAAAGTTCGGTTAGCCGCTTTGTCATCAGCGGTCATGAATTGTGCAACACCCAACCATCCCAACCATTCTTCCTGCTGACGCTCATCCTCGGTCGGCGGCAGATAGTGACCACCTGACTCACGAATCAGTTCTTCCCAGAGACAATACTCGGACAACGTCTGCAGCAATCGTGTGCGTCCATACTTGTAGCTACCACGTTTGCTCAAGGTGTTGTATCGAGGATGCTGGGGAAGCGAGACCAAGTTCCGTGATAAATCGAGGGCGTCTTGAACGCGTCCGATAAAAATAAGATTCCGAACACACCATTCATTGTTGTGGGCAAAATTGTGAATTTCGTCAGGCATCAATCGCGTACGAATCATGTGAGCATGATCGACCCGCGCCGAGGCTTCTTGCTGCCAAGCCGCATCTCCATACCGTTTCAATCTCGAATAGATATGTCCCGGCATATGCCACATGTGCGCGATGCCGGCGCTGGAAGGGCCGCATAACGCCGCTGACTTGAGCGCGTTCGACGGTCGGGGCGAATCCCACAGGTGGATTCGATAATGGTGGGCTGGATGCATCGGGTTCGCATCGAACACGTCACCAAGCAGGGCATCGACAGCATATCGGCTCGTCAGTTTGACACCCTCGCGTTCGGAGGTCCAAAGTCGCAGAGCCAATAACGCTCTGGCCTCTAGATCATCCGGGTACTCATGCATCAGTTTTTCTAAATCGTAAACAAAACGTTCCGCTCGCCTTTTCCTTTCCTCGCGTTCCTTGTCGCTCGGCTTGGGCTTTTCATTCTCTTTGGGCGGTTTGGGGATGTATCGATCGAGCGCTTCGATATACAGTTTTTCGCGTTTGCTAGCCGAGTCGTCGCGGCGTTCCATTGCTTCATCAATGAAACCACGAGCTCGATCTTTATTATTGATATTCGCCATCGCCATCCCCCAATAAGCGATTGCAAGTTCCGGATCTTCTTTGGAGGCTTGTCGAAACGACCGCTCTGCTTCGAGGTACCAAAACCCATGCAATTGGGCGATGCCTTGCTCGACAAACTTTTGCGCGGTGGGAGAATCTGACGAGGTGGGAAAATCGATCTCGGCCATTCCAGGAATGATCTCGGCCGCTTGACGGGGTCCGGCATTGAAGGCTTCTCCGTGATAGCTGTGTCCAGCCAACACACCTTCGTCCGCTGGTGATTCACCAGCGGTTTCAGCTCCACTCACCACCATCGACAGGATTAATACCAAGCCCAACCCAAGCGAAAATCGCATGTTCAACCTTTCGACTCCGAAACTAAATGCATCCCGGCCGATTGTAATCGAACAACCGGTTACCCCGGAGGCATTGTCGACCGGAAGCAACATGAAATTATCCGAGGTTCCACTGATTGGGCACGCAGCCTGTGGATCGTGGGAGGTTAAAAGATGGGTGGAACCGCTAATTTGCTGGAGAAAGTCCCGCCGCCGATGCTATCAGTTGACGCACTCAGCCTTTTCGTTGCCAAACAACTCGCACATCACGATCCGTTTTATAGCCAAACTCTTTGGCATACACCTGAGCAGCCGATTGGAGCGGAAACCAGGTCGCGTACTCGGCTGAGCACCATTGGCCGGTACCGATCTGTAAAAACCTCGGTAATTCTTGGCGAAATTGTGTTTTGGCCGGATGGCCGATTCGCTCAATTAGCCAACCCTCGGCTGGCGATCTATCGCGGCATCGCCGTGAAATGGCAGCATCCGAGGGTGTCATTTTCCGATAGGGCAATTCGGTTTTGTACATCTTGTACCTTCTGAGTGAGATCCGATGGGAACATCCTCAGATCGTGATGCACCGGAATGACACCTTTGGTCACTGACGGCATTACAATGTGAACGAAGGTGTTTGCTTCCCACCCCATTCCCACCCAGCCTGCGACGCCACCTGTGTTTTCCAAATCTCCTCGATATCAGGTTGTTCCGCTCGCCCACGAAGAAGTTGCGATCGCCGTCGATGGCCACGAACGCTTGCGTTGGAATGCTGGGCAAAATGCCCCACGCCCGTTCTTTTTTCCGTTGATAGGCCCCGCAGGGCTACCCTTGACTCGCATGGGGCATCCCGGCGCGCCCAACCATGATCACCACCGTTCGATCTGGTTCGCACACAACAAAGTTTTAGGTGGAATTGATTTCTGGTCGGATCAGAGCGAGGCGCGAATTCGACAGCACCAGTGGTTAGCCTACGAAGACTCAGACGACGCCGCCCGCTTAGCAGTCGAACTTGGTTGGTATGACGGACACAACCCCGAACCCTTGATCAACCAACAAATGATCGCATCAGTCTCGCTGGCTGATGACGGAGGATTGTTGCTTGAAATCCAAACCTCATTAGCTTCAGTCGCTGATTCGCTTGAACTCGGACAAACGAATTTTGGTCTCTTGGCGGTGCGAGTCGCAAAGTCCATCTCGGCGGTGTTCGGTGATGGTGTGATTACCGGAGCAAATGGACTCCAAACCGAATCGAAGTTGTTCGGCAAATCCTCACCATGGATTGACTACAGCGGCTCCGTCTCGCCCGGAGTGATCGAAGGAATCACCTACTTTGATCATCCCAACAATAACAGCTTTCCCAGCAAGTGGCACGTTCGTGACGATGGTTGGATGGGCGCCTCGATTTGTCGTGATTCACCCGTCATGCTGACGCAAGATCCGACCTCATGGCGATACCAATTGCATGCCCATGCCGGCACGCTCAACATGTCGGTCGCGAAACAGTTGGCAGAACGATTTCAGCAACTCGCACCACTGATAGTAGAACGATCCAAACAACCACATCATCACGCAACCATTCGGCGAATGACATGACGAAACCAGAAGAACTTTTGCGGAACAACACCCAACGAGATCGACGATTGTTTTTAAAGGCTGGTGCTGCTGCCGTTGCAACCACAGGTAGCTTCACCAACCCGCTGCTAGGGCAAGAAGACGACGTAGCCGAATCTCCGGGCGAAAAAATCTTGATTGGCATCATGGGGGTCAACGGGCGTGGTGCTGCGATCGCCAACGGCATGATGGCGGCAAAAAACACGGAGATCGCCTACATTTGTGACGTCGATACTCGGGCGGCGCTAAGAGTGGGGCAATTGGTCACCGAGCGGCAAAACAAACAACCCAAAGTGGTCGATGATTTCCGCCGCATCCTGGACGACACGGGAATCAATGTTCTCGTCGTTTCAGCCCCCAACCACTGGCACGCGCCTGCCACGATTCTTGGTTGTTCGGCAGGGAAGCATGTGTACGTCGAAAAACCTTGCAGCCACACACCCCAAGAGGGTGAACTGGCGGTGCAAGCGGCTCGCAAGCATCAACGGATCGTGCAAATGGGTACCCAACGGCGGTCCTGGCCCGGCATCGTCGAAGGGATCTCCAAAATCCATGAGGGAGCGATCGGAAAAGTGCTTTATGCCCGCACTTGGTACAACAACCGTCGCCCCTCGATTGGTGCGGGAAAAATCGCGCCGGTTCCCGATTGGCTCGATTGGCGGATGTGGCAGGGTCCCGCACCTGACCGCCCCTTCAAAGACAATATTATCCACTACAACTGGCATTGGCATTGGCATTGGGGCAACGGTGAATTGGGCAACAACGGGGTGCATGCCATCGATGTCGCCCGCTGGGGACTGCAGGTGACGTACCCCAAACGAGTCACCGCAGGCGGCGGCAAATATCGGCACGATGACGGCCAGGAAACACCCGACACAATGATGGTGACGTATGACTTCCCCGAAAACAAAACAATCACCTGGGAAGGACTGAGTTGGTCGCCCCTGGGACCTCATGATTCCGGTTTCGGAATCAGTTTCCACGGGACGGAAGGCTCACTGGTGATTCGTAGTAATTCCTACACGATCTACGACATGAAATCGGCCGAGGTCGCTACCGGGACCGGCAACGCCGGTGACACCGACCATTTTGCTGATTTCTTGGATGCCGTCCGAACGGGTCGCCTGCCAAATGCTGATATCGAAAAAGCACACCAAAGCACACTGTTGTGCCATCTGGGGAATATTGCTTACCGAACGGACAGCGTCCTTCACACCGATCCAGCCAATGGCCACATCCAAAACAATCCTGATGCAGAAGCATTGTGGGGTCGAGAGTATGCACCCGGCTGGGAACCCAAGGTGTGACTTTCCTAACATTGAGTCCACAGAACTGCGATTGTCCTCCTGGCGTTGAACGCGATGATTCCCGGCAATCCCTCAACCACGTTGAGGGTGATGAGGGACGCAAAGCGGGGAATCGAGCGGGACCAAGTCGAGGCTGACCTCGCAATCATTCCGTGCTAGCTCAATCATCATGCGTTGACGGCCGAGAGATTGCTGCCAGAATGCCGCTTGTGTCAGTCGGTCAGCCGGTCGACCGAAATTACGCTGTTGAAAGACGGCGGATTTCGCAGGCGGCGATCTTCGAAGATGCTGTTTTGTAAGGATGCTGGTCGCGAGCACTGACATTGCCAGCGACGCTTTCAGAGGACGCCAATCTCGGACGAGGCGCAACCATCGCTGATCAGGAAAGACATCTCGGACTATTCGCTGCCACTGGTGTTGGCGTCGGCGCGATCGTTGGCGGCGGTATTTTGGCTTTGGCGGGGGCCGCGTTTTCAGTGACCGGGCCTTCCGCGATCATTGCGTTTGCCCTGAACGGCCTCATTGCGATGCTCACGGCGCTCAGCTTTGCTGAAATGGCGTCCAAATTCCCTGAATCGGGCGGCACCTACACATTCAGTCGGAAGGTACTGTCGGTCGAAGCCGCCTTCTCCGTTGGTTGGGTCGTCTGGTTCGCGTCGATCGTCGCGGCAGTGTTATACGCCATTGGATTTGGTTTCTTTGGCTTGATCTTCGTACACGATTTGTTCGAAGCGACCGGGCGAACGGCACCAGCATGGGCCAGTGATCATCGCATGGTGACGGGCATCGCGATTGCTGCGATCTTGCTGTTGTCACTGCACTTGGCGGTCAAGACCGGTGGCGGTGGCCCCTGGGCCAACGTAGGCAAAGTCTTCGTGTTCGGCGTGCTCATCATCGGGGGTCTCTGGGCGATCACTCGGCAACCAATCTCGCAGACCACGGACTCACTTCAACCGTTCTATGCGGCGGGCACCTTGGGATTGATCCAAGCCATGGGCTACAGCTTTATTGCCCTGCAAGGATTCGACCTGATTGCAGCGGTGGGTGGTGAAGTCCGCAATCCAGCCAAGACGATCCCTCGCGCGATGATTCTGTCACTGACGATTGCCCTGGTGATTTACCTACCCTTGTTATTCGTGATCGCGACGGTCGGCACTCCCAGCGGACAATCAGTCACCGCACTCGCCCAGGCAGACCCAGAAGGCATCATCGCCGTCGCCGCTCGAAACTTTTTGGGCTCCAGCGGCTATTGGTTGGTGATCGTTGCGGCAATCTTGTCGATGTTCACGGCACTACAAGCCAATTTGTTTGCTGCCTCGCGGATCGGCTTGGCAATGTCGCGAGACCGAACACTCCCCAGTTGGATGAGCCAATTGGCGTCCAATCGCCAGACGCCTGTCTATTCGATCATCGCCACTTCGATCCTGGTCATTATTCTTGTCTTGGCGTTGCCCGATGTTGCCGCAGCAGGAGCGGCGTCGAGCTTGATTTTCTTAATCACATTTGCAATTGCGCACTGGCTGTGCATTTTGGTGCGTCGCAGGAGTACTGTGACGCCACCACCGTTCCGCACCCCCTTATTTCCTGCGGTGCCAGTTTTAGGTGGATCGGCCTGCCTTGGGTTGGCCGTTTTTCAGGGCATCGCAGTGCCCTCGGCAGGAATCATCGCCGTCGTTTGGTTGAGTATTGGTGGCATCCTGTTCTTGTCACTCTTTGCTCGTCGAGCTCGCCTGATGGATGTCACCACCATCGCGGCTCACCCCGAACTCGCTCGACTGCGTGGCAACACACCTTTGGTGCTTGTTCCAATCGCGAATCCACAGAATGCAAAAGCGATGATCGCGTTGGCCGATACACTCGTTCCTGCAGAAGTCGGACGGGTGCTGCTGCATCACGTGGTGGTGGCTGGTCATGATTGGAACCCAGGTGCTGACTCACGTCCCTTAGACCGGTCCCAGGAAATGAATCGTGAGCTGTTGCACGCTTCGGCTGAACTGGGAATCCGTGCCGAAACGCTGACAACCGTGTCTCCCTCGCCAATGCAAGAAATCGCTCGTGTTGCTCGACTGCACCGCTGCGAATCGGTGCTGTTAGGACTCAGCGAGATTAGTCCGGAAGAACAAGATTCTGGCCTGGAAGATCTGCTCAGCCAACTGGATGTAGAAGTCCTCGTGTTGCGGGCCCCAAAAAACTGGCTCCTCGTCGATACAAAAAAGATTCTGGTTCCCGTTGCTGGGCGAGGCGGTCACGATTACCTGTTGGCGAGACTGTTGGGCAGTTTGTCTCGAAAGCAAAAACGGCAGGTCACGTTCTTGCGTGTCGTTCCCGAAGCAACACCGGCGACTGATCTGAAGCGAATCCGTCGTGAACTGAACCGCATGGCACGCGATAATTCGGCAGGGGAATCAGATCGCGAAGTTGTCTGCAGTGATGACCCAGTGGGAACTGTCGCCGCCCGTGCAGGGGAAGGGGGGTTGGTGATTCTGGGGATTCAGAGAATCGGCCCAAACCGAAAGCTATTTGGGCATTTCACCCGCCAAGTCGCCGCACAGACATCCTGCCCAATCATGGTCATCAGTCGTCGTGGCTGAATCTCGTCGAACGAAATCAGCTCTGGCGAGATCATTGCAAAGATAAAAATCGCCTCTTTTTTCTAAATTCCGCGCGTCCTCTGGATCATTTGCGACACTACGTTGATGGCTGTCCCAAAATCCTGAGTTCACCATGGTATTCATCTCACCCCAAATCGTTTCGCGGGCTGAAAATTCGTCAGCTACCGCTGAGTTTGAGAGGCTGAACGATGCGGACCTATTGGATGCCTGGAATCATGATCAGCACCGTGCCGCATTGGAAACACTTGTGCAACGGTACAGCCAGATGGTGCTGAGCGTGTGCCGTCGTCGTTGCCGCACGCACGCCGATGCAGAGGATGCATTTCAATCGACGTTTCTGTATCTGGCATGCAACAGCAAGAAAATCCGCCAACCAGAACGCTTGGTGGGATGGCTGCACCGTGTCGCACAGCGTGCCGCCCTGGCGACCCTTCCCTCGAAACAACGGGAAACCTCACCGATGGTCGAGCCTCCCGCGCCCCACGATGATCCACTCGATCGACTCACTCAACGACACGAAGCCATCGTGCTGGATGAAGAACTAGCAGACCTGCCAGAACACTATCGGTCCGCCATCATCATGCATTTGTATGAAGGTCAATCCATCGAGTATCTCGCGAACAAGCTTGATGCGACAACCGGATCGGTCCGTGGTCGGCTGCAGCGTGGAAAACAATTACTGGCAACACGTCTGCGACGGCGAGGAGTCATACCAGCCTTGGCCTACGCCGCCGCCCAGTCCTGGACGGTTTCCGAAGCTGTCGCAGGCGAAGCCGCACAAGACTTTGCAGATGGAATCAGCGATTGCACGCAGCTTCCCGATCCGCCAATCGAAACTTCTCTTCTCGAATCTTGTCTCGCACAAGGAGTCCGGACCATGCCCTCTCTTTACACTTTCGCTGGCATCGTTGGTGGTAGCGTTCTCATCGCTCTAATGATGATCTCAGATGGGATCAGCGAAAATCCAAACGGACAACAAGTCACACTGTCGGCATCAGAATCCAACACTGTCCAACCGAACGCGAATGTCACGGCCATTCCTCGGCAAGCCGCGTCGCAGTCGCCCAAGCAAACAGCAGAAAACAACCAGGAAGCAAGCATCAACGGGACAACAACATTGCCAGCCCCCAGCGCTATTCCAATCGGGATTGGACGAGCGATGGCCCCTGTCGCACAGTCAAACACTGCGATAGAAGCAAACGCCGCGCTCTCAAAACGTGTTGTCCTGGAGGTCAGTGGAACACTCGCTGACCTCCCCACTCAAATTTCGAAAGCCGCCGGCGTGCCGGTTCTACTGGACAATCGAGGGATCGCGTTTGCCGAATTTGATCCGTCGCAACCGATCGAAATACTTGTGGCCAAAGACGTTCCCCTTCGCACCGCGCTGCGGATGTTGTTGAATCCACTCGGACTCAAAGCAACGGTGGAAAGCGAGGGCTTGGTGATCACGGCAGATCCTGCGGCGCTAGTCCACCAAGGCATCGGAACGACTCGATGGATCAATATCGATCCGGAAGCCGAGGCTAAAATCGCCAGTGCATTGGACACCGAATCGAGCTTGAATTTTTCCGAATTGCCTTTGAGTGAAGTGATCAGTTCGATCACAGAAACTTATTCCATCCCAATTGCAATTGACCACCATGCACTTGAGGACATTGGCCTGTCAGCAGAAGAACCTGTCACCATATCACTCAAAGAGGTAAAACTGCGGAGTATCTTGAATTCAATTCTTTCCCCCTTGGAGCTCACCTATACGGTCAGGGACGAAGTCCTGGTGATCACAGAGAATTTCAAAGCCGAAGAGGATCTGATCACTCGAATCTATTGGCTAGAAGGTACTGGTTTCGCGGCCAACGATTTCGACGCGATCACCAATGCCCTCCAAACATCGATTGCACCGTCGACATGGGAGCCATTAGGAGGCTTCGCATCGATCGCCCCCCTCACGACGGCCCGGCCCGCAATCATGATCAGCACGCTGTACCCAATTCACGAAACCCTCGAAGAATTCTTCGACGCGTTACGAGAAACTCATTTCGGAGCGGAACCAATTCGACCTGCCGCCCAGGGTTCACCCGCTGGGACTGCAGTCAATGGAGTGAAACAACCAAGCGGGGCCGGTATCGGCACCAAAGCCGGCGGGATGTTTTAGGCACGACAGCCCACCGGCAGTTGAACGTTCTGGCTTACCAACGTTCTGGCTTACCAACATTCGGGTTTACCAACGTTCGGGCACACAAAGATGTTTACAGCCGCCACGGCCAAACCGCCAAGTTGTGCCAAATCCGACCCAATAACTTTCGGCCGATGCAGCGGTATCGCCAAAGCGGTGAGTTTCATTGAACATGCCGCCGGCGAAGAGATCTAAATCAACTCCGGGCAAGATGTCAGTCACTCCAATGCCGCCGGTCATGCGGTGCTCGGAGAAGTTGGGAAACAAGGCTTGGATGTAATCAACCGAACTCTGGGGCGAGATACCACCGATGCTGCCGGTCACCACGTCGCGAGAGGCATCCTCCGCATACGTATAACCAAGCCGGTAATGGATACCCTGACAAGTTGTGTACTGCAAACCAGCTTGAATGGTCACTTGGTCTTCCCAAATCGCTCCGAAGAAATCAGTCTCCGACCACTCAAAATAACTGAAATCGAGTGCCAACAACAATCGGCCGTCGACCAACGTATTGTTCGCGATACCGACCCCATAGACGTTGGGAAGCGAGATACTCAGGTCTTGGAATGAAGTACCCGGTCCAGTTAATCGGACGAAGTCATCAAAGGTGTGCTTTTGCTGGGTATGCCAAAACGCACCGATAGTGGTCGCCTCCGTCAGCTCATAGGTGAACCCGAGCAGCGCGCGCAAGTTGTAATCAGGCGTTGCCGCACTGACACCGGTAAAGATGCCGTCCATATTCGCCGATGCGACAATCCCTTCAACACCGACGGAAAGTCGGTCCGTCAGTTCTACACCAACACCCATCGCAGTGGCGAGGATCGCCAACTCAGCGGATGTACCATTGCTGGCAACCACATCGCGGTAATTCACGCCAAGCCCAGACGAGGTCAACAGCCCCACGCCAAGTGTCGCAGGAACGCCGAGTGCCGTGAGATCCTGTGTCAAACCGATGTTGCCGACAATCGATCCCGGACGCTTCGATTTTGCCTCGAACGGATCAATAATGGAAGGCAACGGAGGAGCAGGAATTTGGGCTCCATTGTTCATTTTGATGGTTGGCTCGACCCAGGCACCACTGAAACTAAATTGCGTTCCTTTTCGCTGGCTCAATGTCGCAGGGTTAGCCCCCAGCGCGGATTGAACATCCTGTGGCCGTGCAATGGACACGCCTCCCATGCCGCCCGACGCTGGCATCAAATTGTTTTGCAGCAACACACCAATTGCTTGTGAGTGAGCTTTTTCTGAAATGGCGGCAACCAGCAACAGCTCGATTGCTACCGACAGTAGAGAACGGGAAATGAGCCGCTTCATCTTTCATCCATGTTTAATGTGGCATCGCCTCTCAGATCGCGCATCCGTCGCAATCATTCATGGGCAGAATCGACACTACCAATTGTTCCGCAGGAATAAGAATCAGAGTTGCGGCATCTCACCCCCAATCGCAACAGACAACCTCAGGCTAAACCCCAACCGCAGCCAAAAACCCAACCTGACCGTCAAGGTCCAACAGTCAGTCCAGACCACGCCCCCGCTGGCACAAAAACACCCCAATTGCACCGCCCACAGTTCCCAGCGAATCAGCAAGCATCGCTCTACTCGGTTTTCGCTAACGCCGAATGCCGCTGATTCATCTCTTGCCAGAGATTTTTCAACGCTGCCAGTTTCTGGGGTCTCGCTGCCGCCTGATTGTTCGTTTCCGCTCGATCCTTGCTCAGGTCATAGAGTTCCCACTGACCTGACCGTGCCGCAAAGCTAATCTTCCAATCTCCGACGCGTAACGCCCGATTCCCGTCATGGGACCACCATAGCGTTCGTGACTTCGGCTGCGATTCAGTGAAGGTCGGCACCAGACTGATCCCCTGACGGTTGGATCGGTCAGCCGCAACGTTCACACCGGCCAACTCTAAAATCGTCGGCCACAAATCGATCACGTGGCCCACTTGGTGTCGCAATTCTCCCTTCGCATCCAATCCATCAGGCCAATGCACAACCAATGGCGTCGCAGTGCCTCCCTCGTGATTCCAAGTTTTGTGGTAACGAAACGGTGTATTACTGGTCGTCGACCATCCCGGCCCAAGACATAAATGGCTACGCCAAGATCCCATCGGCGCATTGGGATCATGCCCGTCACCTCGCACCATGATCTCCGCACTGGCACCATTGTCGGAAAGAAACAGAACCAACGTGTTATCGAATTCGTCCAACTCGCGAAGTCGATCCAATACCCGCCCAATCTGACGATCCATGCAATCGATCATGGCCGCATGGATCGCCATCTTGGTCGCTTGAAACTTTTGTTGCTCGATCGTCAACGAATCCCAAGGGAGTGGAAGATTGACTTCGCCTCCACCAAGTTGCTCGATCGCCTTGGGGAATGCATAAGGCGGTCCCAGATCCCGCATCACATCTGAAAGCGTTGCGTCGACGATGCCAAGTTGTTGAATTCGCTGCCATCTCGATTGTCGAATCTCCAGCCAACCTGGCTTGTAAATATCACGATAGCGGTCAATGTCTTCAGGCAAGGCATGCAGCGGAAAATGCGGAGCCGAAAATGCGAGGTAATGAAAGAATGGTTGGCCCGCATGTTCTTGTTGGTGCTCATTCAAACATTCCAATGCGTGGTCACCTAACGCATTGGTCGCATAAAAATCGGTACCCTGAGGCACCGCCGGGAGCGGTTGATCATCCTTCCAATGTGCGGTCGGGTTGAAAAAACGATGCTGATCCTTCAGGTAGTACGACCGATCAAAACCCGATGCGATCGGCATCCCATCGAGATGCCATTTGCCAGTGTGATAAGTCCGATAGCCAGCCGCTTTCAACGGGGTACAGATCAACGGGGCCCAAGCGGGCCGAGTGCCACGGCTGCCGCTGCGAATGCCGTCGATCTTATCGCGACGCACACTTTGCGGATAATAACCGGTCAACAGGGATGCCCGTGTCGGCCAACACCGGCCGGTGTTATAGAACTGCGTGAAGCGCAAACCGTTCTGAGCGAGCCCATCTAGATGAGGTGTCTGAATCTCACTGCCATAACACCCGAGATCAGAAAAGCCGAGGTCATCCGCCATGATCAGCAAGATATTCGGCGAATTCGGTTCAGCTGCTCGCAGCACCTGCCCCATGAGCGGCACCAGTGATGCCAGCCCGGCAAAGATCAGACGCGCGTTTTTACCGAAGCCAAAACGCCCACCGGGTTCGCTACCAAAGTCTGCACTCATGATCACTTCACTCGATCCATTCGCTTTCCGTTGACAGGCCGTATACAACCATCGTAACTTGTTTATGCCCCGACCTTGCAATTGGCGTCATCATAGCCACGGATTTGTTAAGCGTGCCCTCACCGACTCCCTTCCAGCCCCCCGGCGACCCCGCCACCAAACCGAGAGTTAGACGACTAGGTTCGCTCGTCAATCAATTGATATCGCGACGTGGTTACGCACAGGTTTCGGTCAATGAACAGCTTCAGCAAACGATCGCGACGGTTTTGAGCGAATCCCTGCACTCGTGCTTTCAAGTCGGTAATCTCCGCGGAGGTGTGCTGCAGATTTATGCCGCTGACTCGGTCACTCTCCAGGAACTCAATTTCCAAAAACGCGTGATTCTAAAACGGCTTCAAGAAGAAAAAGCGTTTCAGAATATCGTTGACGTGCGGTTCCGAATTCAATCAACGTGACGATGCCGCCGAATCCAGAGAGCAACACTGACTTGGGAATCAAAACTGACTTTGATGGGCGTCCGCGATGTTGGTGGTGCGGTAACGACCCGCTCTATGTTCAGTATCACGATACCGAGTGGGGTTTGCCGGTTCGTGATGACCGGCGCATCTACGAAAAGATCTGCCTGGAAGGATTTCAAGCAGGGCTAAGCTGGATCACAATCCTCCGCAAACGCGAGGCGTTTCGTCAGCGGTTTGCAAATTTTGAGTTTGCGCAGGTGGCACATTTCACCTCTCACCAAGTTGACAAACTTGTCACCGACGCGACGATCATTCGTCACCGTAAAAAACTTGAATCTGCCATCAACAACGCGCAGCGAGCTATTGAGATGGTCGACAACGAGGGGTCGATCACAGATTTTGTTTGGCAGTTCCAACCTCGACGATCCGTCATCCGAAAAACCCAAAAACAGATCCCCGCCTTGACCGACGAATCAACTGCGCTCAGCAAAGAGTTGAAGCGCCGAGGCTGGTCGTTTGTGGGACCGACCACCTGCTATGCAATGATGCAGTCACTTGGAATCGTCAACGATCACCTGCGTTCTTGCGAGTGGTGGGAAACGGTCGAACAGACGCGGAAAAATCGCCCATAGCACTGCTCAACAACACAGTGCTGCTCAACAACACAGTGCTGCTGAACAACACAGTGCTGCTGAACAACACGGGATCCCACCGGTCATCTATTTGCGACCGGCGTTATTTTTACGAAAAGCATCTGTGAAAGGACTTTTTTCAAAAATGATGTCAGCCGACACGCGGGGATCACCGGTCGAGCCTAACTCATCCATCAATCGGCGGTGCAATTGCTTGAGCGTCTCGGCATGCTCGATCGACGTTGCCAAATTGTTCATGCAATCTGGATCTGTTTGCATGTCATACAATTCTTGCCGCGGTCGCCGTCCCACTGCGAACTGAAATAACTTTGGGGTTTCTCGCCGATGCAACACGACCCAGGCCTTGGTCGGACTGGCATCCAAGTCACCAAAGGCCGCAAATGTATTCTCACGCAACAATTCTTCGCCTGGGAATTCCGAGGGCGGACTCCCGAATCCGGGCCCCGTCCCCATGGGCCATCGATCGGGTTCAAAATTGATGATGTAAAGGTACTGGTCCGTACGAATCGCTCGCTGCGGATAGGGTTTATTATCGGTTCGCGCTGCGGCGACATGTCGCTCGCGGCCTGTGAAGACAGCGTCTCGACTCGGATCGACGAGTCCTGATTTTTCGCTTTCGAGGACCGGCAGCAATGAGCGAGCGATCATTGTCTCAGGCACTTCGACAGCCGCGATCTCCAAAAAGGTTGGCGCTAAATCGGGCAAAGAGACAAAGTCGTCAACAACACGCCCAGGATTCTTAATTCCCTTGGGCCATCGAATTGCCAGCGGCACTTTCGTTCCAAAGTCGTACAAATTGCATTTTCCCCGCGGGACTCCTGGCATGCCATGGTCCCCGCTGACGACCAAGATTGTGTCATCGTAAATACCAACTCGCTTGAGCTCCTCGATGATCACCCCCAAACCCGCATCGAAGGCAGCAACTTCCCCCAAGTAGTCCGCAAAATCTTCTCGCACGGTGTGCACATCAGGCAGAAAAGGGGGCAGTTTTCCTTTGAGATCATCGGGCTCGATTCCCCAGAGTTCTTTACCACTGCCGGCGATCCATTTTCGGTGCACATTGGTCGGCCCAAACCAATAACAGATTGGCTCATCTCCATCGACGGCTTGATCTTCATCGGCGTCAAGGAAAGATCGCACATTCGCGCGGACCTCATTCAACAAGATCTCTTTCGCCGCGTCGCGATCCTCTTTCTCCATCACAAACTGTGAAAACCGATTGAACTTCGAACCGTTTTTATTGAACGAACAAGTCGCCCCACCATGCGGTGCATTGGCGGGTTTCCCAGGACTCCAAACCTTGTAGGTGTGACCAATTCGATAGCCGTCGGATTGCAATTCAATCGGGTAGCTGGGAATCGACATGTCCCAGATCGCACCCTGCAAAATCGACGCGCGATTGCAACGCCAGAAATGCTGTCCTGATAACAATGAACTTCGGCAGGGCGTGCAAGAAGGTGCACTCACGAACGCCTTCGTGAACAGCACACCTTCCTCGGCGACGGAATCAAAATTCGGCGTTGAAAAATGGTCGTTAATCCCGCCCGGATTCAACTTTCCGTAAGCACTTGCGTACTGCCCCCAGTCATCGGCGAACGCCATCACAATGTGTGGACGATTGGCCCCAGAGACGGGTTCGGAAACCGAGCAACCCAAAACAAACGCGCCGACGAGGCACAAGTATCGGTTCATCATTACACCAAGAACAGAGGAAACATTAGGATCCAGTGACGCCCATCTTATCGCACAGATCGCAACAACTCTTGGTGAAATTGTGTTTGGTTGGAGAATCAAATCGCTGTGCCAAATCCAAATCCAGTAGATTCATGGACCAGCCTTGCCAGGTAGCCGCTATTACCAACCACTACCCCCAACACGGAATCAATTCCCGATCGACGAGATCCTCCATTGCCTCGTCAGTGACTCTAGGACGACAATAGCGGTTTTACACCTCGGCCGCTCTTTGCAGGATCCTGAATCTGATGAACCCTTCCGACGATGAGTCCAAACCAGCCGTGGTTCCTCTGTCAGCCGCAGCACGGCGTGTTCTCGGCGTCTTAGTCGAAAAAGCCAAAACGACACCTGACAACTATCCGCTCTCTTTGGCATCAATTATCACTGCCAGCAACCAGAAATCGAATCGCTCGCCCAAGATGGATCTGGACGAAGATGATGCGTTGATCGCACTGGATGAATTACGAAACGTGGGCGCGGCCCGAGAAGTGCAGGGCAGTGGTCGCGTGATCAAATACCGCCACGCGGCCTATGACTGGATGGATATCGATGGGCCCGGTTCGGCGGTAATGACCGAACTGCTGCTACGCGGCCCTCAAACAGCCGGTGAAATTCGCACCCGTGGATCTCGCATGCACAACCTCCCCGACTTAGAAACGGCCAAAACTGTTATCGACGGCCTGATCGAAAAGAAACTGATCGAACCACTGACTCCAGCCGGTCGTGGCCAACTCTTCGCTCACACGCTCTACCCACCTCAAGAGCGGCAATATCTGCTCGAAAAAATCAACAAAGAGGTCCCCACCCCAGCACGTGCAACGTCGCCCAAAGGGGCTAAATCAGAAGTCGATCAACTGTTATCGCGACTCGACTCCGTCAATGAACGAATCCAGCAACTTGAACAACGAATCACTATGCTGGAAGGGCCTGACGGCAAGAAAAACTGAGGTGCTGGAGATCTCCAACACCTACTGCAGATAGCTGCCGTCATCTCACGGGGGTATCGAGCGACCTGCATCCTGTCTTCAGTCGGCTGCGTTCAGTCTTCAGTCGGCTGCGCCAAGCACCAGGAAAGTTGGACTGAGAGCGGCGAACCGAACTCGATCAAGCTGGTACTGGCCACGAGCGATATTGATCATGCGAACATCGGCGCGAAGCCCTGCGGATTCGATCTCCGCCTGTACAGCGACCAAATTGTCGGGACTGGCAATATTCACCACGATCCTTCCATCGCTGGCAAGTCGCTGCAGTGCCGCGGCAACAAGTTCAGGAACGATTCGTCCGGTCCCCCCAACAAAAATGGCATCGGGATCGGGCAAATCACTCCAAGCTTCCGGTGCCTGTCCGTGCACAGGGATCAATGACGGCACGTCGAACATTTTGGCGTTCTCGACCATCAGCCCGTAATCTTCCGCATCCATTTCAATGGCAAACACTTTGCCAGAACTCGCGATCGACGCGGCTTCGATCGCCAACGATCCGCTGCCAGCACCAACATCCCAAACGACGCTCTGTGGTGTGAGTCCTAATTCGGCCAAGGCAATACAGCGAACTTCCGACGGCGTTAACAAACCCCGTTTGGGCCGGGACTGAAGGAACAGATCGTCAGGATTGCCAAAGAGGCGTTTACGGTGACTGCCGCTCGGTCGGTCGGCTGCCCCCTTTCGCCGCACCAGCACCATCACGTTCATGCCCGCGAACGCCTGATCCCGAATCGATTGCAGATCACCGCGGGTCACGGTTTCTCCTGGCGTGCCCAGATTCTCGCAAACATAAGCCGTGAAGTAGTCGATTCGTCGATCCAACAATGCCTCCGCCACCACCGACGGTGAAATCGACTCCGAGGTGAACAAACCAACTCGCTCAGCTGTCCGCACATGATCAACGACTTGATCCAGCGACTGCGAAGCGAGATTGCACAGGTAGGCGTCATCCCAGCTTTCTTTGACCCGAGCAAAAGCCAATTGCATGCTGCTGACGTGTGGAACGACGTCAAATCGCTCCTTGCCGAACATATCCGTTAAGTAACGGGCAATGCCGTAGAAGAGGGGATCTCCGCTCGCAATCAACACGGTCGGCTGCTTCGGCAATTGCTCAATCGTTTCCCTCAACTCATCTAGATCTCCGCCGACCACTCGGCGTTCAGCCGTTGAACTGATTCGATCCAGCATGCGTGCTGTTCCGATCAATACTTCAGCTTGATCGATGAGCGACTTGGCGTAGCCGGTCAATCCGTCGATACCGTCATCGCCCATTCCGACGATGTGAATTGGAGCATTCAATGTGCAACTCAGTTCATTCTTGCGTTTGACTTATTTTTCCAGCGAAGCCACAAGCTGTTTCAAAGCCTGTAATGCTCGACACCTAGTGCAGGGCAAAGCGTGTCGCAGTGAAACCGCCCTAGTCCACACCTTATAACTTTCGAAGCTCTTTGAGAATCTCCTCGACCGTGCTCCGTCCAGCGTGAGAAGTACTCACCTTTTTCCAGCGGATACGACCATTGCGATCGATCACGTAGGTAGCGGGAAAAGCCGTTTCGCTTCGAGCATTCCAACGCAGTCCCCACTCTCGCACCGTATCCATCTGATCGTCCCGGACAATCACCATGGGTTCGGGCAGACGCCGCTTCCCTGCAAACTTTTCTGCCTGCTGCTCAAGCGACCCTGATTCGCCCGGATAGATCAACACAACCTTACTGGCAAATCTTTTCAGCGTCGCCGCCCGATTGGCGAGCGTGGCCACGTGTCGCATGCAAATCGGACATTGGTATCCGGGATACCCCCGCAAGACGACAACGACGACCGCTCCCTGACGATACTGGTCACTCAATCGCAGATAGTCTTTGCTCCCAACGATTGGTAATTCAAAATCGTGAACACGGTCATCCACTTGCTGCTGCGGAATGATCGGGTCAGCCGACCAACAAGCATTCGGCCAAGCTAGACAAAGCATCAGGCACACCGCAACAAATAACTGACGACTGTAAACATCCATGTGACTCGCCTTCGACTCGTCGCGTGCCCTGCAAGACTGCGGTGCGGATTTGGATTGGTGACTAATTTCGGCGTTCGCGTTGGCGTCGGCTGTAACGTTCCAGGGTTTTACGCTCGGCTGCCGTCAAGCTTGATTCGCCCTGTTCGTGAATCTTCGCCAAAATGCGATCAGCATCTTCGGCTTCTCGCTCAATCTTCTTATCAGGGTCGTGCAACTTGAGCTTCATTTTGCGAGAACGATGCCGCATCCGAGCGGGAAAGTCGCTGACCGCACCCAAGTTCAACCAACGTAGATTCCAATGCAAGAAGTAATAACCAAGTGAGAAAAATGCGCCTGCTAGGTGAACCGTGAACGCAGTATTCTCGCCACCCATCCCAGGCATCAAGCCGAGGGCGCCAGCCAAGTCAGACCCAACAAATAAGATTGCGAGCACCCACGCTTTGACGGGCAACACCAGAAACAACAAGATTTCGCGATTCGGAAAGTAACAGGCGAACAGTACCGCCGAGGCGACCACCGCACCGCTGGCCCCGATCGTTCCACCGGAGAACCCCCCGAGGAGACTCGTCACCGAGCCAACGATCCCACCAGCGATGATTGCGATCAAATAGAATCGTAAAAATTCCATTCGCCCCATCCGTCGTTCGATCTCACGACCGAAAACGAACAGACCAATCATGTTAAACAGCAGATGCTGGATGTTAATGTTGTCGTGAACGAATCCGTAGCTTAAGAACTGCCACCACATCCAAGGCTGCTTCAGTGTTTCGCCGTAGACGGCCAACCACTCTGTGATGAAGTAGATTTTTTGGCTTGCACCTAAAGCATCCGTCTCGCGGGTATAAAAAATCATATCCGCGAAAAACACCACCACATTGATGACAATCAGCGTCAAAGTGATGCTGCGCGGATTTTCGACGCGACTCCAAGGAGTCGCGTCGTTTCGTCCATAATCGCGATCGTAGAGTCCCATCAGAGACCTTCGTACCTTGTTTGCGGATCAAGTAGCTACGAGAAGTTAGCTCAGTAAAACGTGAGCCTTTCTGGTTAAGCTGGGATTGGGTCATCAGCGGTCATACTAGGCCGGATGATCCTCGCTAGCCGCCCATATTAGCAATCGAGGACCGTTGGCCGGTAGTGTAGATTGCTCCAACGACCAGCGGACCGGCTCTGGCGGCGGCCAGTCGTTTCGTCAGGCCGCCTGGGATGATGCTTGCTGTGGTGAGGACTGCTGCCGCAGATACTCCACCGCACGCTTCAATTGTGCATCGATGTCGAGTCCCGTCTCAGCAGGTCCCGTCTCGGCAGGTCCCGTCTCGCTGGAAACATCATTCGCCCCCGTTTCGGCACCCGGTGTTGGAGAGGACTCTAGCTCACTCTGTACCGCAACGGGTTCGGATCGGGCCGCGACTTCTTCGCCCACCCCCACGGTCGCCAGCGACGGGTAGGAAGCTTCCCGCCACCGTTTGGCAACTTTTTCAAGCGTCGCATCATCGAGTTCGACTGCCAGCCCTTCATTGGGAGTCACTCCCCATTGGTCTTCATCGGTTGCATCCTTGACCCGATGAATGTTCTCTCCGTTGGGTCGATAGTAACGGGCGACCGTCAATCGCAGGGCGCTGCGGCCAAATTGAAGCGGAAGAATATTCTGCACGGTGCCTTTTCCATAACTTCGCATGCCGACGATGGCAGCACGACCATTATCCTGCAGGCTTGCAGCGACGATTTCGCTGGCACTCGCTGAGTTCTCATCAATCAAGACAGCCACTGGCTTTGCAGCATTGACCAAGACTCCCGGTTCTGCATCGAAACGATCTTCCATCACACCGCCACGAATGCGCGTCGAGACGATCCCACCTGAACTCAAAAACATATTGCTGACGTCGACTGCAGCATGCAGCAACCCTCCACCATTGCCACGGAGATCGAGCACGAGTGCGTCGAAATCGTTATTCAAATCTCGAAGGACACTTTCAAGTTCTCGTACGGTCTTTTCACCAAAGCTCGTCAACCGAACGTAAGCAATCGCAGGATCGTCTTTCAGTCGGTACACCCAACGATTCTGGTTGTCACGAAAGTCTCCGATCACCGATTGAAGTTCGATCCGGCCGCGGCGAACAGTGAGGTTCTGTTCATCTGTCGAGCGGCGGACCGTCAAATTCACGGTTGTTCCAATCGGTCCTTTCAGGCGACCACTGACATCACGCAATGGCAAAGCCGATACATTTTCGCCGTTGATTCCGATGATAGCGTCGCCAGGCAAGATGCCTGCTGCAAGTGCTGGCGAATCGACCAGAGGTGTAATGACCCGCACCGGTTCACCTTCCTCTGGCTGTTCAACAAAAATGCCGATGCCAGCAAACTCTTGATTGATGTTGTCCTGAAACGACTCGTAGTCATCACGAGGGATGTACTCGCTATGTTCATCCAAGTTGGCCGTCATCCCCTTCATCGCAGCGACTAAGAGATCCTCGCTTTCGACAGGGTCGACGTAGTAGGCGTCAATCAGTTGCAAAGCATCACTGACCATCATCGCGGTACGAACACGACGGTTCATGGCATAGCAAAGCACGCTCACACAAGCGGCGAGAATGATCACGTTCAGATGTCGGTGCGGCATCTTGGCTCCATCAAAACAATTAAACGACTAGGCCACCCTAGTGTACCGATTTTGCCGCCCGCCCCGCAGGGAGTGGCACACCGCGAGGAACTAGCTCATACGCCGCTAAAAACTCACACGCCGCTAAAAAACGGTACCGGGACCAGTATTGCATGCTGCTGGACCCACGTCGCCAATCCGTCCCAACTCGTATATTGCGAGACATAGACAAACAAGAGGTAGGTCGCAACCACCATCAGCATGACCAACCTTACCACCCAGCGGCTGATCGTCGCCCAGCGGCCCTCTGGTTCGGGCCGCCGTCGCGCCCGTCGCAGGGCCAATCCAGTCGAAATCCGGGCAGGGAGAATGAAGGCAACGAACAACAGGCATGGCAACCACATCACTTCCTGCTGAGTCGCCTCAATTTTCAGCAGGTACAACGGAATCGGAGTCAGCACAAGCGAAATGAACATCGCGACCAACCAAGCCCAGGGAGCGTGGCGGAAATACCCGCGAATCTGACGAACCTCAAACAACGCTTTGAATCGATTCTCCGCTGCATAATGCGCCTGCAACATCGGGAGATAAAGAATCCCTAGCCCCAGGCAGACAAGCGACAAGAACCCAATCAAACCGGCCAATCCAGATTCACCCTCTCGAAACGCCACGATGATCACCAATGCAGGGATCAACCACACCAGCGTTCCGATCGCGCCACGAGCTCCCAGCCAAAAGTAATGGGCCAATCGCAGTGAGCTTGTAAATTCCCACAACCGGTCAGACGCGGTGCGGTAGGTCCGCCAGCGCCACCCCTCACGAAAAAACCGTTTCGGCTCAGGCCATAAATAGTGTTTCAACCGACCGCCACGCACCCAGGCCCAAAGCAAATACCCGGTTGCCAACACCGACGATGCAATGGCCAGCACGCGCATCGCCACAGCCAGGCCAGAACCAGGATCAATCAGGTAAGCGACCGATTCCCAATGAACCAACAGCTGTGTCGGCAACGCTGCCACGAAGACCGCCAACGCTGCCAACCCAATCTGGCCGGCTTGCCGAAACTGAGGTAAGGCTTGGCGAATGGTGCCTCCGTTGGCGAGTCCACCCGCGACCCCCAACAAGTATCCAAATGCGATGAGCTGGAAGATAGGAATAGCGGTTAGAAAGGCCAGCAAAGCCACCAAGGATGCAAGTGAGAAGCAAACTCGGACGAACGACGCAAACATGCCAAACAAACGGCGGACAGGTCTCCACCGTGGCCGAGGCGACGAGGGAACGACGCGTTCAGATTCGGGTTCCATCTGATCGATCAGAACGGGAGGCTTGCCGTTACTTACTGCTAGCAAATCCACTCCGGAAGCCTCTCGGGATGCGGACGGCTCCGACGACGGTTGGGGATGAATCGCTGGTGGGTCTGCCAAGGCTTCAATCGCTTGTTGAGGGAACCTCCATCCTACACTGCCTGCCAAGCAGCCGATTCGCACAGAAGGGTGCATTCTTGTGACTATTCTGGAGGAATCTGGCGATCGAAGCGAAGAATCTGGAGACGCCACACAATTCCGGGGACCATTGACTAAAAATTTCTTGCCTGCGTCAACGGTTACGACTGCGCAAAGTTTACTCAAGAAACCAGCGTTTGTTGGTCGATAACGGAACCGAAAGGCTTTTCGTGGGGGGATACTCGAGAGGCGCCTCGGATGGGCTGCTCAATGCAGTTGCCTGTTGCGTTCCCAACATGCTCGGATCATTTCGCCCCTTCGCTTGCCTGTTATTTGCAGGATTGCTCCTGGCTCAGCCAGGCTGTGTGGCATTGAACATTCCCAGCCAACGCTGGCATGACCCCAATGATGAAGGTGGCGTATTTGGCCATCTTCAAGGCACAACTGTCCATCGAGCGACTGGACAAGAACTTCTGCTAGGCACCGATTCGACGGTGCTGGAAGTCAGTGAAGGCCCGTACGACCATACTCTCGTGTCGCCAGGATTCCACGGCGGGCCAGGATTCCACGACCCCGATGGATCGTGCGTTGACTGTGAACCGAACTGCTTCGACCCGTTGGCGGAAACCGAAGCTACCGCTCCCCCCGAAATCCCGTGGCCCAAATTCCACCCCGTCCCGACCCGCCCAGTGTTCGGGCCGCACGGAGTCCACTAGAGCTGATTCCCGCCTACCACGATCGCATTGGACGCGATCGCGGCATTCTTGCTGCCCAGATCGCTGAGGCTCAGCTCGTCCCCCTCAGGGGCCCCAGCGACCCGCGGACTCCAACCAGCATTCCGTTGCGGATCCAGCGATCGACCTGCGTTGCGATTCGATCAACAGGGACCCGCCAACGGGCCTGAGCGAACTCGCGGAATGATCTCTCCTTCATGCCCCGAGCTAAATCCCCACATCGGTCACCCACGTCAGTCGAGCCGGCCGACAACATGGTTCGAATTTGCCCCCGAGCCGACGGGTGTGGAGTGGGGATTCCGGCATCGCTCTACAGCGGCAAATATGCCACAAAAAGCATTTTTTCGACCCTGAAAACTAAAGAAATGGGTTCGCCCCACGCCGAGTCGGATCAGTTTGCCCCCAATCGTGTTAAGCTCGGCAAACCTTGCGGCCCCCCCCTCGAAGGCATCAAGCAATCGCTCGGATTGTTCCGATGCAAATGCCCATACCGGTGTTTCCGGTATGTCCTTGGCGGGGGATCGTGAACTCCGTCCGAACCATGCATCCGAATGATTCGGGTACGGGGAATATATGCGACCCATCATCCCAGTTTCCCGCGCCGCGGCCTGCCTTGTCATTTCGACCTTTTGCGTCGGAATGTCCTACACGGCTGAACCGTTGGCCGCTCAAAGCAACCACCAACACGTCTCGGATGCCCGGGAAACGCCGACGGTGCTCGCCATCCGACGCGTTTCGCCAGCAGTCGTGAACATCCACGGTCAAAAAACCGTGCGATCGACCGCTGCCGGGATGGCTGGCGCGACGGGGCCTGATTCCTTTCGCCAAGTCAATGGCATGGGAACTGGCGTCGTGATCGACCCGCGAGGTTACGTGATCACCAACTACCACGTGGTCGAGGACGTGAACGATATTCGCGTCACACTACACAGTGGTGAAACAACATCGGCCGAACTGATCGCCTCGCGTATTCGCAACGATTTGGCACTGATCAAAGTAAATACCGATCGCCCACTGCCAACCATTCCGCGGGGAACGAGCAGCGATCTGATGGTTGGTGAGACGGTGATCGCGATCGGAAACGCGTTTGGCTATGTCCACACATCGACGGTCGGGATTATCAGCGCACTGCACCGGGATGTCCCAGTCAACGAAACTCAGGACTATCAAGACCTGATTCAAATAAGCGCGGGGATCAACCCAGGCAACTCCGGTGGACCACTCCTGAACATCAACGGCGACATGATCGGTGTCAATGTTGCTGTGCGAGTTGGTGCACAACAGATTGCTTTCGCAATCCCAATTGATCAGGTCATCGACATCGTCAGTGAAATGATCGAACAACACTACAACAACCAACTTGCGACAGGATGGAGATCCACCGGCGGACCCCGCGAGGGCGACGGAATAACAATTGCCAATGTCTCCGCTAGCAGTCCCGCCGCACGCGGGGGACTGAAACCGGGTGACCGCGTGGTCCGCGTTGGTTCTCAATCGGTCGATGATCGGCTTGACTTTGTGTTGGCGATGCTGAACATGGACCCCGCCGCACCGATCGACCTTGGCGTTGATCGCGATGGCAAGCGGTACGAATTATCAATGACTGCCAACACGCGTCGTGTCGAATCGCTACCGGTTTCCGAATTAGCTTGGTCTGTGATTGGTGTCCAAGCGAAATCGGTGGCCGAACCGACTATGCGACGCTTGAATTCACGGATGCGGACCAAGTATCGCGGTGGCCTCTACATCACCGCGGTTCGACCCGATTCCGCGGCCGATCAGCAAGGGATCATCCCAGGCGATGTATTGCTTGGAATCCACGGTTGGCAAACATCCAACATGAAAGATTTGGCGGGAATATTGGAACATCCCGACATGCAGAAAGGGCCTCGTGCCAAGTTCTATCTGGTTCGCCGAGAGCAAACACTATTCGGTCACATGGAACTCGCCGCGCAAGCCACTGCAAAGCTGCGATAGATCGGTCAGCGAAAACCGCAGATCGCATCGTCGGCGTACAACAGTACAACGAACCTATAACGCTCGCGTGGAATCTCGATTCCGCGACAGAGTCCCGGGGTAAACCGAATTCGTGCTCCCGCAGCACTGGTTTACCGACCCAGCCGGGACTCGAGCGTTGGGGCGATCGAACGAGGCCCCCGAGGACGGGTGATCAGATCACGATTACCAACTGCGAGCCGCCTCGTATTCGCTTATCTTCTCCTCATGCTGCAGCGTTTGAGCGATATCATCTAAACCATGCAGCAGGTTGTGTCGCCGACTGGCATCCACTTCAAAGCTCAGCTCCAAACCATCCTCGTCTCGGACCAAATGGTTTTCCAGATCGACAGTCAATGCGTAGGAACTACGCTCAGCCGCCCGCTGAAAAATCTGCTCGACCTGCGATTCAGGCAAGGTGATCGGCAACAGACCATTCTTGAAGCAGTTGTTGAAGAAGATGTCAGCAAAAGAGGGTGCAATCACAGCTCGGAATCCATAGTCATCCAATGCCCACACCGCATGTTCACGACTGCTGCCACTGCCGAAGTTCTGTCGTGCCACCAAAATCGAAGCACCTTCGACCTGAGGCTGGTTCAACTCGAAATCGGGATTGGGGGTTTTTCCGTCATCCTGAAAACGCCAATCGTAAAATAAGAATTGGCCAAATCCTGTACGCTCAATTCGCTTCAGGAACTGCTTTGGGATGATTTGATCGGTGTCGACATTCGCGCGATCGAGCGTGGCAACGGTGCCAGAGTGAACTGTGAATTTTTGCATGAAAATATAAAGGGCTTGCGTGGCGAGCGATGCTTATCGAGTGTTGGGATGCTCAGATTCAGTTAACTTTAGAATCTGCTGACAACAGGTAACTACTCACTGAAATTCCATCCACGAATATCGACAAAGTGCCCCGCAACGGCGGCGGCAGCAGCCATGGCGGGACTAACGAGGTGCGTTCGACCACCTTTGCCTTGGCGTCCCTCGAAGTTGCGATTACTCGTACTTGCGCAACGTTCGCCGGGAGCTAATTTATCGGGATTCATGGCCAGGCACATGCTGCAACCAGCTTCTCGCCAATCGAAGCCTGACTCTTTGAAGATACGGTCCAGGCCTTCCTCTTCCGCCTGCCGTTTCACTTTGCCGCTACCGGGAACGACCATTGCATTGACGTCGGAGTTGACTCGATGCCCACGAACCACGGATGCCGCGGCGCGCAGATCTTCAATCCGCGCGTTCGTACATGAACCAATGAAAACCCGTTGGATCGGTATGTCATGGATCGGCGTACCGGCCTTTAAATCCATGTAGCTCAACGCATTGCTCGTCGACTTCTGCTCAGTCGCATCCGAGAAGTCGCCGGGGTTGGGAATTTGGTCATCAATACTGCGCACCTGACCCGGGTTGGTCCCCCAGGTGACTTGCGGTGCGATGTCTTTTCCCTGGTAGGAATTGGAGCGGTCATAAACGGCACCAGGATCACTGGGCAACAGCTTCCAACGTTCCACCGCATCGTCAAACGCAGCGGGCACCTGCGGCAATCCGCGAAGATAATCGAACGTCGTTTGGTCTGGTGCAATCATGCCTGCCCGAGCACCAGCCTCGATCGACATATTGCAAACCGTCATTCGCTCTTCCATCGTCATTGCGCGAACACACTCGCCGGTGTATTCCAAGACATAACCGGTTCCGCCAGCCGTGCCCAAGTCACCGATCAGATAAAGGATCATGTCCTTCGCTGTAACGCCGCGAGGCAATTCACCATCGACATTCAGTTCGAAGGTCTTGGGCTTGAATTGCCGGAGCGTCTGAGTGGCCAAGACATGCTCCACTTCGCTGGTGCCGATTCCAAAGGCAAGGGCTCCAAAGGCACCATGCGTCGCGGTATGGCTATCACCACAAACGATTGTCATCCCCGGTTGCGTGTAGCCATTTTCCGGGCCGATCACGTGCACGATCCCTTGGCGAACATCTCCAATATCAAACAACGTCACGCCAAACTCTTTGCAGTTCGCCCGCAGCGTCTCGATCTGCTTGCGGCTGATGGGATCTGCAATCGGCAAGCTACGATCAGAAGTCGGAACGTTGTGGTCCGGGGTGGCAATTGTGCGTTCGGTGCGGCGAACAGAGCGACCGGCCAAACGCAATCCCTCAAACGCCTGAGGGCTGGTGACTTCGTGCACCAGATGCAGGTCGATATACAGGATCGTCGGACCTTCCGAAGGGGCCTGGACGATATGCTCGTCCCAAATCTTCTCAAGCATGGTCCGCGGAGCGGACGGGTGGGCGTCGGACATACGGAAAGACGGTTTTTAGGGTGGAAACTGCCCGCAGCGAGGCGGCAAATCAAAGCGTCCACTGTCAACTGTGAAGCCAAGAATGTCAACGGCTTGACAATCAGATGACGACCGGCCCCGGCAGTTCACTTCGCCCCTGCGTGTCTTTTTAGGCCACCACAGAATAGGCGAGCCATGACATTTCCAAATTCATTTCCTGCCCTGTTCAGCCAGTCGCCATGCCCCGCTGACTGAGCGATGCCGCGGCTGACAACAGGTTTCATGCTCGGAAGAGCCGAGATTCAACACCCCAGATTTCGCGGCAAAACAGGATCGCAGAGACAAGAACACTGCGGTTATCAGCCCGGCCAGATCAGATGATCTGATCAGACCTGATAGTACTCTCGATACCACTCGATGAATCGGGACACACCTGTTTCGATCGATGTCGACGGCCGGAAACCGACCGCCGCCTCTAGCGCTTCAATGTCCGCGTAGGTCGCCGGCACATCGCCCGGTTGCATTGGCAACAAGTTTTTCTCGGCAGTGATCCCCAGCGCTTTCTCGATCACTTCGATAAAGTACGACAACTCAACCGGTTGATTATTGCCGATGTTGAAAACTCGATAGGGTGCATGACTGCTCGACGGGTTGGGATCATCGCTGTCCCAGCTTGGATCTGGCGCGGCAATTTGCTCGCTGGTCCGATCGACCCCTTCGACGATGTCATCGATATAGGTGAAATCGCGACTCATCTTTCCTTCATTGAACACGTCGATGGGCTTTCCCTCCAAGATTGCCTTGGTGAACAAGAACAACGCCATGTCCGGCCGGCCCCAGGGACCGTAAACCGTGAAGAATCGCAACCCTGTTGTCGGCAAGCCGTACAGATGACTGTACGTGTGCGCCATCAGCTCGTTGCTTTTCTTCGTCGCCGCATAGAGACTCAGGGGATGATCGACTTTGCAGGTCGTCGCAAACGGCATCTTCGTTCCCCCGCCGTACACGCTACTGCTGCTGGCGTAGGTCAAGTGAGGTGTCTTGGCATGCCGACAAGCTTCCAAGATGTTCGTGAACCCGATGATGTTGCTTTGAATGTAAGCGTGCGGGTTGGTCAACGAATAGCGGACGCCCGCCTGAGCGGCGAGGTTGACCACCCGCTCGAAGTCGTTCTTCGCGAAGAGGCCGTTGATCGTTTCGGCATCTGCTAGATCGGCTTCGACAAAGGTGAAGTTATCGAAGTCACGAAGCTGTGCTAAACGATCACGTTTCAGTTGGACACTGTAGTAGTCGTTGACATTGTCAAAGCCGACCACGTTCACGCCACGTGCCAGCAAACGTTTCGCAAGATTGAACCCGATGAAGCCGGCAGTGCCGGTAATAAGATGTGTGCTCATGGAGGCTGAAAACGTCCCGTTTAACTGCCGGCATGGATCGAATGGAGGGTGTGCAGAGTGACTCCTGTCATGCCGCACAGCAGGTCACAGAATCGACTGTCTAACTACAGGCTCTTCGACGAAGTGAGCCGCGGAATCGGTCGCGGTGGGAACAATTCGGGTCACGCTGACCTTGGTCCGACGCAGCTCTTCGATCTCCGAAGCCATTTGCGAAATCAGGTTCGCGATCTCCATCCCCGCCTGATCACCGATGTTCACCATGAGTGCTTTGCGTGAGTTGTAGCTCAAACCGATATTATTTTTCATCGTAGCGCTATCCGATGGTTCAGAGTTGAAAGCAGAAGAGTGATTTAATAGATAATTCAAACTCGGCCGATGGCAAGAATTTCTTACTCAACCGTGACACTTTTTGCCAAATTGCGTGGTTTATCAACGTCACAGCCGCGCAAAAGTGCGATGTGGTAGGACAGCAGTTGCAGCGGCACAACGCTCAGGATCGGCTGCAGAAACTCGGGGACATGAGGGACCCGAATCACATCATCAGCAAGAGAATCAACGTGAGCGTCCTGCCGACTGGCCACAGCGATGATTGGGCCACCGCGTGCTTTGACCTCTTCCATGTTGGCGATCACTTTGTCGTAGGTGGTCCCGTGCGGCACGATGAAGACGCTCGGAGTCGCCTCGTCAACTAACGCGATTGGGCCATGTTTCATCTCGGCCGCTGGATACCCCTCCGCGTGGATGTAGCTAATTTCTTTAAGCTTTAGGGCCCCTTCCAATGCAGTCGGAAAGTTGAACTGCCGTCCCAGGTAAAGCACATTGCTGGCGTCCTGGTACTTTTTGGCAACTTCACGAACCTGCAAATCACAACTCAAGGCTTCCTGAACTGCTCCCGGCAGCTTTTTCAGATCTTCAATGATCGCTTTGCCACGCTCAAAACTGAGGTGCCTCATTCGACCAAAGTAGAGTGCCAGCATCGCCAACACACAACACTGCGACGTATACGCTTTGGTGCTAGCGACCCCAATCTCTGGGCCAGCGTGCAAATAAACACCGCCGTCAGCCGCCTGGGCAATCGAACTGGCTACCACGTTACAAATGGCCAAAGTCCTGTGGCCTTTCCGTTTCGTTTCTCGCAGCGCGGCCAAGGTGTCAGCCGTCTCACCACTCTGGGTGATCCCAAACACTAAAGTGTTCTTCTCAATCGGTGGATTGCGATATCGCAGTTCACTGGCGTACTCAACGCAAACTGGAATCCTCGCTAAGTCCTCGATCAAGTATTCACCCACCAGAGCGGAGTGCCAACTTGTTCCACAACCGGTCAGGATGATTCGCTCTACATTGCCCAATTGCTGGGGCGTCAAGTTCAGACCACCGAACACTGCAGTCGCGTCCTGATCATCTAATCGGCCTCGCATCGCATTGCGAATCGCCTCGGGCTGCTCATAGATTTCCTTGAGCATGTAGTGATCGTAACCTTCTAGGTTGACTTCACCACTGTCGACTTCCAACGGTTGGATGTCGACACGAATTTTCCCTTGCTCGTGATGCAGCACCGAAAACCCTTCCGGACGCAGCACAGCAATCTGATGATCGGCCAAATAGACAATCCGATCCGTGCGACCTACCAATGGTGACGCATCACTGGAAACAAAGTATTCACCACGCCCGACACCGATCACCAATGGACTGCCAAAGCGTGCCGCGATCAACAGATCAGGTTGATCGCGAAAGGCAATCGCTAACCCGTAAGTCCCACGCAATTGCCGAACGACTGCTTGGACCGCATTGAGAAAGCGCAGATTCGGCTGTCCCGACACCTCGGGTGTCTGCCGTAAACAATCTGCGACCAAGTGGGCGACAACCTCGCTATCGGTATCGGAGTGAAATACATAGCCTTTTTCCTTCAGCTCACTCTTGAGCGGCTGAAAGTTCTCAATCACTCCGTTGTGCACCAGCACAATCTCACCGTCACCACCAAAGTGCGGATGAGCATTGGCCTCAGTCGCCGGACCGTGCGTTGCCCAACGGGTGTGTCCAATCCCCAGCGATCCTTTTGCCGGCGTCGCACCAAGCTGCCCGGCCAGTGAATCAATACGGCCAACCGAACGGGTTACGTCGAAGGAATCTTCGACCTGGATCGCGACCCCAGAGCTGTCATAGCCGCGGTACTCCAAACGTCGCAATCCATCCACTAAGAACGAGCACGCGTCCGCACTGCCGACGTAACCAACGATACCGCACATGTCTTATTCTCTCTTCGAAGTGCATTCGATCAACCGACAGCTTCCACCACGCGATGCTCGACTGTGCGAACCGAACAAACATTCTCGATCGCAACTCGATCAAGGCAGCAATTCGGCAGTTTCCACAGGAAAATCACATCGCCCCGGAAGCTTTAATCGTCTGTCTATAGACGGATTTTAGGCGCGAAGAAAAGGGACAATCCTGCCTAAATCAAGTGAAACATTCGCGGGAAACTGCAAACATCAAGCAGCCCGCTTCAGAGACCCTGATTCAGGCTGAAAACGGACCCACGCATCGTTCTCGTGATGCAGAATCAAAGTACGCGGATGAGTGATTCGTGATAGCAAATGTAAGGTCACCGGATTCTGCCAGCGATCGCTTGCCGATGCGATGAGCACCAAGTCCATCGCGCCAAGATTGTTTGCGACACTCCGCAAACCATTGTCCACCGTTTCAGGAAAAAGCTGCGGCCGAATATCGTGCTCGCGGAGCAACCGATAGAAATCCCGCAGGGCAAACGAATTGCCTCCCAATTCGAACTCATCAATTGCTGAATACCGAACCGGCTGTGGGCATTTTTTTTGCAAGACTTCCAACACCGCCAATGCTCGCGTCCCATCATCAATCGAGATTTCCAACACCGATTCGATCTCTAGTCCCTTCAACTGTCGACACAGACCGGCGTGAGGCCCAGCACCAAACATCCGTCGCTTCGGTGTCGCCCTCTTGGAAGTTGCCTTCTTGGAAGTTGCCGTCTGGCAGGTCACCGCCTGGGCTGGTACCTGTTCTTCAGACGCGACCAACGATGACACCCCAGCTGTCGTCGCTCCCGTCGACGCAGAAGTTTCCGGCAGCGATTCCGACGAACCTGGGCGGGACGACTTCTCAGCAGTCGAATGCTCTTTGGATCGGCCACAAAGCGACTTCCAAAGTTTCACCAGCGACATTAGCAGTTCTCGACGAGAGGTTGCGAATTTGACGACTC
>JAQWPZ010000243.1 GCA_029245125.1 Rubripirellula sp. | reverse complement strand
AGTTCTTGGTGGATCAAATAAGGGTTTTCGCCAGATCCTGACTCGCCCTTGAGCAGTTTGTCGTGCCGTTCCTGTTGCGTTTTGATGGCTGAATCTTGGACCATACTCGATACATCATCATGCCCCGACGATTGGCTGGAGGCATAGTTGACGATCGATGGCCCTGTGAAGAGACCGGTGAAAATGCAGGAGAGCAACGAATTGGCTCCCAGTCGGTTTGCTCCGTGGTAGTGGTAATCGCACTCACCGATGGCATACAAGCCTTCGATGTTGGTCATGTGGTTCCGCGGTGCACCGGCTTCGAGGCCCCCTTCGCTGCTTTTGACATAGTCGGCCCACAAGCCACCCATGCTGTAATGAACGGCGGGGAAGATGCGCATCGGCTCGAGACGTGGATCGACACCTTGGAATTTCTCGTAGATGTCGAGGATTCCCCCGAGTTTGCGATCCAATTCGGTCTTTGGAATATGCGTCAGGTCGAGGTAAACGCTCATCCGATCGCTCTCGATACTCAACCCATCGTTCACGCAGATGTCAAAAATCTCACGCGTGGCGATGTCGCGGGGGACGAGGTTGCCGTACTCGGGGTAACGGTCTTCGAGGAAGTAGTACCGTTCGTCCTGCGGGATATCGCGTGGCGTGCGAGCGTCTTGGGCTTGGCGGGGAACCCAAACTCGACCACCCTCACCGCGGGCTGACTCGCTCATCAAACGTAGCTTGTCACTGCCTGGAATCGCCGTGGGATGAACTTGAATGAACTCGCCATTCCCGTAATTTGCGCCGGCTTGGTAGCAGCGGCTTACGGCGCTGCCTGTGCAGAACACGCTCATCGTGCTTCGTCCGTAGACCAAGCCACAGCCCCCCGTCGCGACGACGGTCGCGTCGGCAGGGAAGGCTTTGATCTTCATCGAGACCATATCCTGGGCGATCACGCCGCGGCATCGCCCAGATTCGTCTTGCATTGGCCCAAGGAAGTCCCAGAACTCATGCTTGGTAACCATTCCCTCGGCTTCTCGCCGTCGCACTTGTTCGTCGAGGGCATACAGCAACTGTTGGCCCGTCGTTGCGCCCGCGAAAGCGGTTCGCTTGTAAAGGGTTCCCCCGAAGCGACGGCGATCAATAAAACCCTCGCCGGTGCGGTTGAAAGGCACGCCCAACCGGTCCATCAGGTCGATTACCTTTGGCGCCCAGTAAGCCATCTCTTTGACGGGCGGTTGGTGGTTTAAGAAATCACCACCGTAGACGGTGTCGTCGAAATGCAGCCACTCGTTATCACCAAACTGCCGAGTTTGGTCGTTGACGCTGTTGATACCACCCTGGGCGCAAACGCTGTGCGAGCGTTTAACCGGCGTCAGGCTGATCAAATCGACATGAACACCCAGTTCTGCCAGTTTCATGGTGGAGGCCAATCCAGCCAAGCCGCCACCGACGACGACGACGCGTTGTTGTGCCATTTCTGATTTACCGCCGAGTAGATTTGAGTTTCAAAGTCTTCGCCCAGAGCTGTTTAGGGTTCAGGGCGACTTTTTCTTAGTTGTTGACGTTCAGGAAGCGGGAAGCTCTCCCGAACCCTGTTGTTCATATCGCTTGTGCTCGTCTTCCGCCACGATGCCTGCTTCGACCCCGACGTCGTACATCCGGTCTTCTACTTGCCGCCATTCGAGGATCTCTTTCTCGCCTGGAGAAACCGCTGCCCACCATGCGGAGACGCCGACGATGGCCAAAGCAATTCCGATCGCAGTGCAAATTTTGGTCGCTCGAGCCTGTGCGGTCGGAGAAATCCACAGACCCCAGGTAATTCCTGAAGTCCATAGCCCATTCGCAAGGTGGTAAACGCAAGCCAGCACGCCAGCAAGATAAAACGTTGGCCACACAAATCCTTGCATCGCCGCTACGAGTGAGCTCGCTGCGTTGTAGGGGCGAAAAGAACCGAAGCCGACTGGGCGGACCATCGCCAGCCAGAAATCTGCGTGGAACCAACCATGCAGGTGGAGGATATGGAAAAACAGATAGACCAACGCGATGATGCCGGTCACTCGCTGCCACGTGTATCGCCGATTGCTGGCATACCGGTACTGGTTGGAATTGAGCTTCCCTGTCTTGGAGATCCAGACTCCCAGACCTGCGTGGAAAACGAGGGGAGCAAATATGAATCCCCATTCGATCAGCGGCAGCAGCTTGCCTGGGCTGTGGATCATGAACACGGCCCGCTGAAACGTCTCGGGAGCGTTCAGCAAGCTCGCATTGGTCGTCAGGTGGACGACCATGTAGAGGCCGAGCGGGACGATCCCTAACAACGAGTGGACGCGACGAATCGCGAACTCGTGGCGAAGGAAAAACGATTCGGCGTTAGTGGCGGACGTGCTCATCTTGCGTGCTTTTGTCAGGTTAATTCACGAGGGGTAAACCGCCAGGCTTGGCAAGACATAACTTTACCTCGCCTCTGGCGGTTGTCGAAGCGTGGGAAAAAGCAACGGGAACGGCTTTTAATCGGCGCAATCCTCTCCTCCACAGCGGCCCGCTAGGGTACTGGATTTCCACCTCCAGTGTGGAGCGACCGCCGTTTTCCCCTTATCCTTGATGGCTTGCCTGTGCCGAGCGGCCGGGATTTGGGTCAATATCGGACTCCTCGCTATGAACATTTGGCTGGTTGTTGCTCTCTCTGTCGCAGTTGTCCTGGGGTGCATTCTCGTCCTGCGGCTGCACGCTTTTTTGACGCTGCTGTTGGCAGGCCTGCTCGTCGCTGCTATCAGCGGCCGCGGTGCGGTCGAACGGTACACGCAGTATCAACTCGAGAATGACAAGATATCGGTTGAACAGGCCGAGAAGTTGAACGGCCAATCGCCCGTAGTGCGACTAACGACCGCGTTTGGCCAGACAGCCGGAAAAATTGGCATATTGATAGCGCTGGCCAGCGTCATCGGCCAATGTTTGCTCGAGTCGGGTGCGGCGGCGGTGATCGTCGACAGGATGTTGAAGCTGACCGGCCCCAAGCGGGCTCCCGAGGCGTTGGCAGCCAGTTCGTTTGTCCTCGGGATCCCGGTCTTCTTTGATACCGTCTTTTATCTAATGGTCCCGTTGGCCCGGTCGCTGCGACAGCGATTGGGAAAAGACTACGTCCTTTTCATTCTTGCCATCCTGGCTGGTGGTTCGATTGCCCACTCCCTGGTGCCCCCCACGCCAGGGCCTTTGCTGGTAGCCGGGATCATTGGGGTCGATATTGCGACCATGATGCTGGCTGGACTCGTGATTGGCGGGTGCAGCAGCGTGTTGTCGCTGGCTGCTGCCCGGCTGATCAATCGGCTGGTCGATGTGCCCTTGCGACCTTTGGGGGAGGAAGATGCCGGACCTGACGAAGCCAATCAACCTGCTGGCGTTCCCCCATCCGCTGCCGTTGGGGAAACTGAGCAAGCTAGTCAGGCTGATTCATCAGCGGCCGAAGGGGCCCATTCCGTCGACACTGGGATTGCGACCGCGGAACCAGTCACAACACCGGACTCCACAACACTGGATTCCACAACACTGGATTCCACAACAATTGGGACCAGCCCATCGCTGTTCGCCGCACTGTTGCCGATCGCTTTGCCGGTGCTTCTGATCGGTCTCGGCTCGGCGATTCGTTTCATGACGGAATCGGGAACATTGTCTTCCAGCGGCATCGTTGACATTTTGGCCTCGTTGGGGGACAAGAATATTGCGTTGGGGATCGGGGTGGTCTTCGCGTTAACACTCAAAAAATACTGTCCGGCTGCCAAGCGGTCGTCGGTGGTCAGTCGTTCGCTTGCTGCCGGTGGCAACATCATTCTGATCACGGCCGCAGGAGGCGCTTTTGGTGCCATGTTGCGGCAAGCGGGGATTGAGCAAGCGGTCGGGGCTCTCGCCCATGGTGTGCCGGGGATCATGATTTTGCCCTTAGCATTTGTGGTGACTGCCAGCATTCGGACATTGCAAGGTTCGGCGACGGTGGCGATGATCACTGCTGCTGGGGTCCTGCAGGGGTTTGCCCAGCCGGAGACGTTGCCGTTCCATCCGGTCTATTTGGCGATGGCCATTGGGGCCGGTAGTAAGCCGGTCTCTTGGATGACCGACAGTGCGTTTTGGGTGATCACGCGGATGAGCGGAATGACCGAAGCAGAGGGATTGCGAGTTATTTCCCCGATGAGTCTCTGCTTAGGATTCTCCGCACTGCTGTTCACCATGTTGTTTGCCGTTTTCTTTCCTTTTGCTTGATCGGATTCCATTGCGATGAAACATGCTCCAGACATAGCGCGCATCATGGCTGGCTTTCCTGATAAGAATGCATCTTTGTTTCGGCGGATCGGTGTTCCGCTGGGGGATCCAGCAGCTTGGATCGAACTCGATACGCGACGTATCGCGTTGGTTCGTGACATCGAAATGGACCGGGTCCAGCAAGTCGGTCATGCAGATGACGTGACGACTCCTGCGGAACACTCTCCTCCTGCTGGTTTGAGTCCCGATCGAGAAACAGCGACCGCCGAGGCTGCTGCCCAGCTGCTGCGGGCAGCGAAGGTCGAACAGGTCTATGCCGATCGTTCTTTGCCTTACGTTTACGCCTGGCATATCGAACAAGCAGAAATCGAACTTCGGTACGATCCTGATCTCGGTGTTCTTGATCGACGCCAGAAAAATCATCAGGAACTCGAATGGCTCGCCCAATCTCAACAAGTGACCGAGGAGGTCATGAGGCAGATGTGTGAGACCGTAGCCCGATGTTCTGTTGCTGATGATGGCAGCTTGGTTCATGAAGGTGAAGTGTTGACCAGCGAACGGGTGCATTCGCTCGCCACCATCGAGTTCATTAAGCGTGGGTATAGCATGGGGCACGGTGCGATCGTTGCGACCGCGCCCGAGGTCGCCGATTGTCATCATCGCGGTGAGGGCCCGCTCCGTACTGGCGTGCCTGTGATCATCGATCTCTTTCCACGCGATGATTCGACTCGTTATTGGGGTGACTGCACCCGGACGGTGGTCCACGGAGAACCGAGTGAAACAGTCATGAAGATGCATTCGGCAGTCGTCGCTGCCAAAGCGGCCGCAACCGACCAATTGCGGGCTGGAAATACAGCGGATGCCGTTCACTGCGCTTCCGATGCCATGCTAAGGGAACATGGGTTTCCGCTCTCGCGTGGGCAGTTGACTGACGAGCCGAGTATTCAGCACGGGACCGGGCACGGCATCGGGCTGGATGTTCATGAACCCATCCTGCTCGACCATAACGGTGGCGAGCTGCTGGAGGGTGAAGTCTTCACGATCGAGCCGGGGCTCTACGGGCGTCGTGATGGCGGAGTCCGAGTAGAGGACATGCTGGTGGTGACGAATGGTGAGGCGAAAAACTTGAACAAGCTTCATGAAGGTTTGGATTGGACCAGCTGAACGGCCCGCTGATCGATCACAGCCTTCGGCGGCGATTCGTCGGTCCGGGCGTTGTGGTTCGCCGGTCGAGCGTTGTGGTTCGCCGGTCCGGGCAGCTATTCGGTTTTGCTGTTGCCGGCACTTTCCACCAAGATGTCGGCTAACGCCTCGCGAAGTGGATCATGATCGGGTCCGCAGAATCCCCAATGCGAGTGCATTCGCCAGCCCTCGGCGTATTCATAGCGTCCGCTTTGGTCGCCCATCTCCCGCGCCAGTTGGCGAGAAGTTTCGAGATAGCTGTCTTGGCCCTGGCTTTCATCCAGCCATTGCTTTTGGCTGGCATGGCAGGCTAGTGATTTGATTTTTTCGTCCATGACATCGTTGTTGTCGACATAGAAGTGCGGGGTGACTGGATCGCCGAGCGGTGATGTGTTGCCCACCGGCTGGGCGTGATAAACGCGAACCGGATCCATGAAGACATCGACGGGAGGGTCACTTTCTAGGTTAGGCATCCCATGACTAAATGCGGCACTGACAGCCAGGCGGCAAGCGATTTCATGATCCTCCATGTAGTCAACTGGCGAATGGGTCAACAAGATAGAGGGACGCGCCATTCGCACAATCGCGGTGACTTTTTTTAGGTTCTCGGTCGTGTAGGCTGCTTCCATGTCCGCATAAATTGGATCATAGAACTTGGCCCCCAGTACCTCGCAGGCCTGCTTTGCTTCCTGCAGCCGTGTGGTAGCGCATTGCTGCTGATCCATCGTTGTGCTGCCGCGCGATCCATCGCACAGGTTCACGTAATGGATGTCCCATCCGCGACGGCCGAGTTGCAGCATCGTGCCGGCAAAAAAGAACTCGATATCGTCCGGGTGCGCCGCAACCGCAAGTACCGCAGGCATGTTTGCATTCTCATCATCAAGGCAAGTCGTAAAAGAAACCAGCCAGGATTGTAACGCATCGGATGGGCTTTGCAGCCACGTCTGTCGGCAACAGAGTCAACCCAAAAAGAAGCTGCCGTTAGTGGTGCGTATGTCGCTTGGGATCTCGGTCGAGGTGGTTTTGGTTAACGTGCACATGCAAGCTTGGGTGCTCGCGAAATAACCAATCCCAGCCAGTCTGGGTGACTGCTGAATCGTCAAGATACAACGATTCTAAGTAGGGCATTTCGGCCAAGGTTTTGAGCCCTTCATCTGTGACCGGGACACCGATCAAGTGGATGCCTCGAATCGCAGGGAATTTGGCGATCTCTCGCGTGACTTCGTTTCCTAAGTTCGGCGAGCCAAGTCTTAATTGCCGCAAGCTTGGAATGCGTTGCAGTTCGGCGACTCCCGCTGCCGTCACTTCGCTGTGGGGCAGGTTCAGAAACCACAGGCTTTTTGACTTGGAAAGCTCTCGCAATCCATCATCGGTAATCGGGCTCAGGCGAAGTCGCAGGTGTTGCAGAAAAGGCAGGGATGCGATCGTTTCCATCGACTTGTCCGTGACTGCACCCTTATCAAAGACTAACGTAGAGAGTTGTTCTAGGTCTTTGACGTTCGGAATCATATCGTCCGTGACGGGGAAGTTCTGGATATGCAACGACGTGCGTGCATCTCGGCGAATCTGTTCACACGCTCGCTCGAACAAGACGCCCGACACAATGGTGGGTATTTCATTGTTGCGCCGGTCGAGGTTCGAAACGGCTCCGGACCAATACACAATCGCGATAAACGCGATAGCCAAAATCGATGCCATCGCGATCAACCGGTAACGCCGCCGTCGGCGAAGCGTAAAGGCAGACGGAGGTAGTTTCTGCTCGCCGACTGGGACTTCGTCCGCTGATTCCTCTTGATTGGAATCACGCTGATCTATCGAAGTTGGTTTGGCTTTCTCGGGAGTCGCATTAGACGGCACTTTCAGTTCTTCGACATCATCATTCGGGGCCATCGCGACGACTGCTCCAACGGTGCGGATTCGCCAACAGCGGGTAAGCTGGCGTTGGTCTGACCGTGGTGTTTAAAGGTGGATCCTGGCATCAGGGTGCTACCGTGGCAGCACCCTGACGCGCAGTGAAGTTTCAACGTGAAGTCACTCAACGCGACGATTGACCCAGGAACCGTCGTGCCTAGTGATTTAATCTCCGACCCAATGGGCGGCCAATGAACGCTTCCCGCAAAGTGTTCACCAACGATGAAACTCCAAAATAGATCAATGGTTTAGCAGGGATATTCTGGATGAGCGTGGATCTTCCACGCCAGCGTGATTCTGCAGTAACAGCCGCCACGTCGGTCTGTCAACGTTGATTTGCGATACAGAGCAGCAAAATCAGGTGCCAGCAAAATCAGGTGCCAGCAAAACCAGCTCCCGGCAGCAGAGGAGAACCGGGAATTGCGTGTTGCGTGACGAATGGAGGCAGCCATTCCCGCTGCCCGCGAAGGGTGATTCGCAGCCAGTTGAGTGCGGCTGCGGGGTTTTCGGGCCGATTCGGGCTACGAGCGTGAGCTCAATTGCTCACGCATCGATGCTTTCGCTGCTTCGAGAGCGGCTGGTAATTGGCTGGGGTCTTTGCCCCCGGCTTGTGCCATGTCAGGCCGTCCACCGCCACCGCCGCCGACCGCCTGGGCTGCGGCACCGACCCAGTCGCCCGCTTTCAGCCCTTGCTCGACCAAGGCTTTGCTCAATCCGCCGACAAGCAACACTTTTTCTCCCTGAACGGCTGCTAGCAAAACAGCTGTCGGGATATCACTTTTCTTGCGAATTTGGTCAATCCAGCCCCGCATCACATTTGGATTGGCGCCGGGAGTTTCGGCGACGATCAATCGTGCGTCCTGGACTAACTCACCCGCTTCGATCAAATCGGTGGCAGAGATGTTGCCGCCAGCGGTCGCTGCCTTCAATTCCTTGACGAGCCGATCGCGGTCGGACAGCAGTGATTCAATGCGTTGCACAATGTCGTGGATGGCGACATTCAGCCGTCGGGTCAGTTCTCGCACCGCACCACGAACCGACTGGTAATTACCGAGGTCAGTGGTCGGTCCTTCACCGGCGAACACGAACTTGCTGCCGTATTCTTCAGGCTTGCCGGCGGCGATTTGTTTTTTCAGTTTGCGAACTTCGTCCATCAAGGCGACCGCCGCGGCGAGCGCTTGTTGTGGATCGCAGCCTAGATTGTCGGCGATCTCGTCTAGCATGCGGTGGGTTTGTGCTCGATGTTCCGCAGCACGTTGACCGGTCAATGCTTCGATTCGTCGCGTTCCCGTCGAGACACTTTCTTCGACCACGACTTCAAACGCTTCGACCTGGTTGGTGTTGGTCAGGTGGGTCCCGCCACATAATTCGCGACTGAAGTCACCCATCGAAACCATGCGGCATGGGTCTGGGTACTTTTCACCGAACAGCATCATCGCACCAGCTTGTCGAGCATCGGCAAGCGTGACGGTATCCCACTGGATCGGCTCGCTCTGGTCGATCATTGTCTGCACGTCGTTTTCGATTAGCAGCAGCGTCTCATCGGGGATTGCCTTGGGATTGGTAAAGTCAAACCGCAGACGATCGGCCTCCACTTTGCTCCCTTGTTGTTCGGCATGCTTGCCGACATTTTGATGCAAGGCGTGATGTAAAATATGGGTTGCCGAGTGCGCTCGGCACAGCGCGGTGCGATGATCAACATCGACTTCTGCGGTGCAGCTTTCGCCTTCTTGCATGTGGCCGCGGATCAGTTTCCCGTGATGAACAATCAGTGCCGCGTGCTTTTGCGTGTCGGTCACTTCGAATTCAAATTGGTCGTTGAAGATCTTACCGGTATCCCCGACTTGACCTCCCGATTCCCCGTAAAACGGCGATCGATCAAGGATTAACCGCACCATCGTTTCAGCAGGTCGATTGAGTTGACTCAGTAGTTCTCCACCATCCTCACCTTTGGCTCCATCACCATTGATGATGCCTTTGATCGCTGCGGTGGCGGTTGTGGTTTCGTAGCCCAAAAACGGTGTTTCGCGGAGAGCTTCTTTGAGTGTTTCCAGCGGTCCTGTCTGGAATAACTCTCGTTGACCCGCACCACTGTCGATGGCGTGCTGGTCCATTGTTTTTCGATATCCGTGCCAATCAAAAGTGAAGTTTTGCTCGGCGCTGAGTGTCTGCACCAACTCTGGCGGGACCCCGTAGGTAGAGTTCAATTCGGCGGCGGCATCACCGGGGACCATGACTGCCGATTCGTCTCGCATTTGTTCGAACAATTGGGCAATTCGTTTCATGCCACCATCGATCGTGGCAAAAAATGCTTTCTCCTCTGTCTCGATCACTTCGCTGACACGGTTCGTCGTCTGCATCAATTCAGGGTAAGGGACTTTGGATGCCTCGGCGACCGCATCCACCAACTTGTGGAGAAACGGTTCGCGGAGGTTCATCTGGTATCCGTCCAGTACTGCGCGGCGAATCAAACGCCGAATGACGTAGCGGGCATCCTTGTTGCCTGGATAAACGTTTTCGTGAATCGCGAACACACTTGCCCGGGCGTGGTCAGTGATGCGTCGTAACCGCCGACCGTTGTCGCTGTCGTACTCATAGGCATGGCTGGTCACATCTGCTGCCGCCTCGACGATCGGAAACAAATTGTCGATGTGATAATTGGTCGGAACACCTTGCAAGACACTTGCGGTGCGCTCCAGTCCCATCCCGGTATCGATGTTCTTGCTGGGTAGCGGAGTCAGGTTGTTGGGTGGATCACCGATGCGGTTGAATTGGGTGAAAACAAGATTCCAAATCTCGACGTCACTGCCGTCATCCAATTGGTAATAGATTTCACTGCAGGGACCACAGACACCGTCGGGCCCTTGGCTGGGTGCGGAAGCGGGCCAGAAATTCTCGTCTTCGTCCATCCGCGAGATGCGTGAATCGGGAAGACCCACTTGGTCATGCCAAATGTTGTATGCCTCGTCGTCGTCCTTGTAGACGGTCGCAGTCAGTTTTTCGCCCGGGATGCCGAGCCACTTTGGGTCGGTCAGAAATTGCCACGCCCACAAGATCGCTTCCTCTTTGAAATAATCGCCGAAGCTGAAATTACCCAGCATTTCAAAGTAGGTGTGGTGAAACGCAGTGCGGCCCACATTCTCGATGTCGCCGGTACGCAAACACTTTTGGCAGGTCGTGGCCCGAGTGAAATCGAGCTTCACCTTGCCCAAGAAGTGATCTTTGAACTGGTTCATCCCTGCTGGTGTAAACAACACCGAGGGATCCCAGGCCGGTACCAAGACATCGCTGGGTTGGCGAACGCAGCCCTTGGATTCGTAAAATTCGAGATACTTTTCGCGGAGTTCGTCAGTTTTCATAGGGAGTCGAGGCGGCAGGCGCGGGCTCGAGAAAGTAACGGTGGCCCAGAAGTGTAATCGTGACGCTGATGATACCGACCACCCCTGTCCGACGGGTAGGCCATGCTTGGGGGCGTCCCTCGGGCCGGCCAGCATTGTTCTGCTGATTCGAGCCGCGGTGGGGGCGGTGACGATAAGTTGATTCGTGTCGGACTCTTCGCCGCGAACCTAGCTTTACCAACAATTTCCCGGTTTTCCGTCTCCTCGGTAACCCACCGAGCCCGAGCGTTGATCCCTGTCTGCAGCCGGCATCCGCCTGCCCACCCGCTGGTTTTCGGGGAGGACGTGTTTCCGCGGGAAAAACATGCTTTCTCCGCCCGCTGCCGCCAGCGACCGGGGCAGCAGCAGTAAATGGAGTGTCAGATGCAGTTCGTCAGTTGTGTGATTTTCGTCAGCTAGCAGCCTGAGTTGACGATCCTGACAATGCGAATCGGGAATTTCCTCCGCTAAGATTCCGTCTCCTGCGACTCAAATCGCTCCAGCAAGCGATAGAGTTTGCGGCGGTGGATGCCAAGTACCCGTGCGGTCTTGGCCTTGTTCCCGTTCTGTTGATTCAGGACCTCTAAGACGTGCAGTCGTTGAATGTCATCCAGCTTGACGCCGTCATGCTGACTGACGGGGGGCGTCACCACTGCCTGGATTTCCGCCGAACGAAGCGTCAATTCTTGCGGTAGATCGTCTACGGTGATTTCATAATCGTCCGCCAAAATCGTCGCCCGTTGCGTTACGTTGATCAGTTCGCGGACATTCCCGGGCCAGTCATAGTTGTTCATGATCTCGCGTGCGTCAGGATCAATGTGCCATGACTCCGGCAGAAAATGGTTGATCAGTAAATCGATGTCGCCGGCCCGTTCACGAAGGGGCGGAAGATCAATCGGCAGCACGTTGACACGGTAAAACAGATCCTCGCGAAACGTTCCCGCTTTGACGTCATCTCCGAGGTCACGATTTGTCGCCGCAATGATGCGAACCTTCACTCGCCGTTCTTTATGGGAACCAATCCGCCGCATCGATCCATCTTCGAGTACACGTAATAGCTTGGGCTGAAGTGCAAGCGGCATTTCACCAAGTTCATCGATGAACAATGTCCCGCCATCAGCGACCTCGAACAGGCCTGGTTTCTCTGCCGTCGCGCCGGTGAATGCACCTTTTTGATGGCCGAATAATTCACTTTCAACCAATTGCTCCGGCAAGGCTGCGCAGTTGACGGTGACAAACGGAGCTGATGCCAAGCTGCTTTTCTGTTGGATGACTTTGGCGACCACTTCTTTGCCTGTACCACTCTCTCCCGCGATCAAAACTGGTTTGTCGGTTGGGGCGATGCGATCGATCAGCTTGGCGATGTTCAGCATCGGCGGCGAATCGCCGATCAAATCTGTCCTGCTGCTGCCACGTCGGATGATCGCTTTGAGTTGTTTGTTTTCTTTCCTCAGCTGCCCTCGGTCCCGAGCCAATCGGCAGTGGTGTTCCAAGTCGCCTAGAGGACACGGTTTTGTTAGGTAGTCACTCGCTTCCATCTTCATCGCTTGGACGGCTGTCTCGATGGTTCCTTGGCCGGTCAGGATGATGACTTCCATGTCGATCTCGTCGGCACGAACCCTTTGCAATAATTCGATTCCCGACATGCCAGGCATATTCATGTCAAAAACGCCGACATCAAAGTCCTGACGCGCGCACAAACTGAGAGCTTCGGCACCGCTGGCGGCTGACGCCACGTGGTGGCCTTTGCGCTGCATCCAGCGAGCGCTGGAATCGCGAAAGTCGGCGTCGTCTTCGACGATCAAGACGCTAATTGGGGCATCAGGCACAGGACAAGAACTCATAACGGGAAAACGGGTGAGTGATGGTGGTGGGCCAAAGCAATATCAGGCAAGCATTTGGGGCAGCCGAGAGTGCATCTCGAGTGCCAACCTTCGTTTTGCATTAAAATGGGGGTCGGTGATACATTGAGATGTGCGTAATTGCACACTCGCAAGCCGTCGCAGACAATACCGCACGTCGCGTTCCAAATCCATCAGCGGTCACGTTTTGCCAGAAAGCTTCGCGGAAGGGTGTCGACTGCTCGGTGGAGAGGAGAACGACTGGGATCAGCGGGGACCGGAAACGGATCACCTGTCTTCTCCTGCATCCGATGGCTCTGGCTGTTTCTCTTGCTCGTCCTCAGCTTGCCGGGGACTCGTCCTTGAATCCGGCTTTGCACGCTGCATCAGGCTCGGCATGGCAATGAGTTGTCATTGACTCGACTGCCTGCGGCCCGCGTTGGATCAAAGCAAAGCAAAGTAGGGCAGAGCAGGGTAGGGCAGGCGATTAGGCGGGCTGAGACATGGGGTCTTTGTAGTGATCGAGAGTTCATCCGTCGAAAGTTCAAGGAGTTGCGACTTTGATCGCTCTTTGGGAGAGGAAAGCTTTGGCCATGCGGTTCCAATCGGCTCCGTGATTCCCAGCAGCGTTTTCTTCAACGTGTTGGTCGGTGTCCTGTTGGTGGGAAGTGTTGGGATTGCCTTGGGAATGGGCGAGGCTTGTGTTTGGTTAACTGGGGTTGGCCGAACAACGATTCAGCGGTGCAGCTTGGGGTGGTTTTGGTAACACTGTGACCCGCTCCGCGCAGGTTGGGATCATCGCTGTGGGGGTCGATTTGTGTGGCGATGCGGGGGCGAAGAAATCGCGATTTTCCACGAGGCCGTTCTAGTTGGTTCCACTCCGTTACGACACTTTGGCGAGTTCTTGATGGCGTTGATTTTCACGACAGGAGGATTTTGGGCTCCACGAGTCACTGCAGCAGTAACGAATTAAAAAAATTCAACGAACCGAGATAGCGAATGTTTTCTCTCTATATTGCGTGTGAACGATCCTCAGCGACGGCTGATCAGGGCATTTCCTTCCACGGGGCGAGGCTGCCGGCTTCGATGTTTGCGTCATCTTGCGTAGAATGCGGGTTCGAATTTACTTTCAAGGTCGATTGGCGACCGATCGTCCCACGCGCCCATAGCTCAGCTGGATAGAGCAACGGACTTCTAATCCGTAGGTCGGAGGTTCGAATCCTCCTGGGCGTGCTTCTTTTTACACTGGACGACACCCGCAGCGACACCCGATACTAGCTCCCAGGCATTCAAGCCAATAAAAAACCCCGTCAGTGCTGTCACACTGCGGGGCGAGTCACAACTGCTTATAGGGAGCAACCATGACCGCATCTAATGTAGCGTCACGTGGACGCAAGGCGAGTAAGCCAAGCAAGCCTCGCAAAGACTATCCGCTGTTCGCTCATCGCAATGGACAATGGGCCAAAAAGGTGCGGGGCAAGCTGTTCTACTTTGGCACTTGGGATGATCCCATCGCCGCTGAAAAGAAGTGGGACCGAGACAAAGAAGCGTTGTTGGATGGCCGCAATCCAGATGAGTCACGACACGGTGATTCGATTGGTTGGGCGATCAGCTGCTTCATGGACAGCAAGCAGCTACAGAACGACCGAGGCGAGTTGACCAAACGAGCGTTGGACGACTACCACCGAGCAGGCAAGCACGTTGCAGCATTCTTTGGCAAAGGGCGACGACTCGATTCGTTGCGATCACCAGATATCGAGCGTTACCGCAATTCGTTGCCCGATACATGGGGACCGACGACGACGAACAACCATCTGCGATTGGTGCGAGTGCTGTTCAAGTACATGAACGACGCCGAACTATGCGACCGTCCGGTTCGTTACAGCATTGGTTTGAAAGCTGTCCCCAAGTCATCTGTTCGCAAGCATCAGGCAAAGCAACCCGCCAAAGAATTTACCGCCAAGGAGGTCTGGCGATTGCTGGATGCGGCAGGTACGCCAATGAAGGCGTTTATCTTGCTTGGTCTGAATTGCGGCTATGGCACTGCGGACATTGCGAGATTGCGGATTGACCAAATCGACTTTGACAGCCAGTGGATAGGTGACGCCAGGGGTAAGACGGGTGTGAGCCGTGGGAGTTGGCTATGGAGGGAAACCGTTAAGGCTCTGCGAGAAGCGATAAACGAGCGACCAGACACCACCAATGCCGAGTTCGATCAACTGGCGTTCCTCACAACTCATCGCCGACCGTGGAGCGAGGACGGTGGAACATCGCACCCACTGACGCTGGCGTTTGCCAAAGTCAAGAAAGCCGCCAAGGTTGATAAACGTGGTGTTGGTCATTACGCACTGCGGCATACATTCGCCACCGTTGCATCCGACACCAAAGACCAGCAGGCGGTTGATTTTGTCATGGGCCATCACGACCCGAGCATGGCGGCGAACTATCGGGAGGGTATTGATCCGAAGCGAGTCAAAGCAGTCTGCAAACACGTCCGAAAGTGGCTCATGGCTGCCAAACCGAAAGGAGGTGCGGCGTGAACCTCCGAGACAACCGAGAGCGAGCCAGGTACGACCCCGAGTTTGCCCGCCAAATGGCGAAGCGGATTGCAGACCTAATCAATGACAACGACGAACTGCAAGAACACCTCCGCCGATTCGATGCGTTTGACAAGAAAACAGCAGCACTGGGCGATGGTGACGATTCACTCGAGCGACTTTATCTCGAGCTTGCCGCCGAAATGAACACCGACGCACTGGCATTGGAGCGAATGAGCCTCGACCAGATAGAACCGTGGCTCGATGCAGCACTGCGAAAGCGTGGCGTGACTGTCACCACGTCGCAGGCGTGCGGGATTCTTGACATCAGCGATGATACGCTGCGGAGGCGAGCGGAGCGGAAAGGGATAAAAGCCAAATCCCGTGGAGTATGGTATTTGGCGTCCATTCTGGGCCTAAAGGGATAAATCGCCTGCGGGTTCTGCGGGTTCAGATGCCGCACTTGCCGCAAATGGTCAACAACTGATTTTTCGTTCTGGATTGAACCAGAAACAACCATAGAACTCCCCGCAGAGTCAACCAAAGACACTGCAAGGGAGTTTTTTTATGTTGCGAAGTATCAAGTACTCGGCGGAATATCTCGATTCGTCCGAGGATCACATTCTGAATCTAATCCGCAAAGGCGAGCTGCCAGCGGTAAACGTCGGCGTTGGGAGCCAGCGACGACGACTCAAAATCTCCGATGAGGCACTGAACCGCTTTATCGCACAGCGGACCATCGGAGCGGAGCAACCAGCGAAACCCAAGCGGCGATCCATGCCGCAAACGCAAAAGGAATGGGTTTAAACAAAAAAACCCGCGAGCTTCGGGGCAAGGAAGCATCGCGGGCAAATACTCGCAATCACGCAAGCGATGGAGTGCCAGCCATGATAACAAACGGCAAGCAAGACACAAAGCGATGGGAGTTCGAGGGCAACGTCATCCGCAAGCTATGCGGGTAACTGGCATCCCATTTCGGCAACCACGAATGTGTGGTCGAACCCCGCCAAAGACCTTCTCCGCGTTGATGGCTCAAACAATGCAGAGCAAATGATTTCGACCGGATCCGTCGTTGTGCCGCCACCGGTAGTCCAATCCACAGAAGTGCATCGGTCTAGAAGAATCGAATCAAGTGACCTTCGACCTCCCAAGTCCAAGCCGCGATTGGCAATAATCCTGCCCCTTGCGGCGGTTACCATTCTTGGGATCGTCTATGGCGTCAAAGTTTTTCAAACTCGTGCGCCTACCGCCTCGAATTTACTGAAGTCGCCGGTGGAGAAGCCGCTCCCAACAAGTGACACCAATCCAGATCGAGGTGCGCAGGAAGACCAAACTTACTTTTCTCAAACGAAGCGAGTGGATAACGCACGTAAAACACAAACACAAGATGCGACATTGGAAGGTGAGATTGCCTTAGCAGATCAACAAGCTTCCGGCTTGCCAGAGACAGGAGAACCAGAAACTAAACGAGACGAGCAGCAACACAAAGCGGCGAAAGAGCTTGCCCAGCGTGATGAAGATCGTCAATGAAGAGATCGTGCGGCGGCGTTTCGTTCCGAAAAACAACAGCGAAGCGACCGACATGATGCTCGACTGGGCCGTGACCGAGATCGCGGAATTGTTTTGCGTTTCGCCGATGGCGATGCGCATCCGCTGTGAACAATTCGGGCTCGTTGTTCGCTGATCCGCCGCACATCGATCTCCTTCATGCGGCCAATTAGAGTAGGAGCTTTGGAGAACGTTGACGATTAATCCGGATGATTTGTGAACAACGAAACGCTAAGATCTATTCATGGATAAACAACCAATCATGAACCCAAGCCGACAGGTGATCAAGAAAATCGTTCTTGCAGACGAAGGTCGCGTTAATGAGTACAGTCATTTAACCCCCGAAGAACGTCTTAGGATGGTCTGGTCGCTAACGTTGACCGCCTGGAGATTTAAGGAACCTCATGGATTTCAATCAAGACTTTCGAGACATGTTGGTCGCATTGAACGACGCGGAGGTTGATTATTTAGTTGTAGGTGCGTATGCCGTGGCTGCTCACGGTTTTCCGCGGGCGACTGGTGATCTTGATATTTGGGTTCGTGCTAATCCTGAATCAGCAGAGAATTTGCTCAGCGCCTTAACTGTTTTTGGTGCACCGATGCATGAAGTCTCGGCTGCGGATTTTTCATCTCCATCGATTGTGTTCCAGATTGGTGTTCCGCCGGGACGGATCGATATTTTGACCGATGTTTCCGGTGTCAATTTTGACGCAGCTTGGGCTAATCGAATGACCGTGGAAATCGACGGTGTGAAGTTGTCAATCATTGGCCGTTCAGATCTGATTGCGAACAAGCGTGCGACCGGCAGACCGAAAGATATTGCGGATCTTGCATTTCTCGAGTCTGTTCAAGACGATTGATCTTTTGTGACTTCATTCTAGTTGCTTCCCAATGCTTGTCTGACGTGATAGCAAACGAATCCATCTGAGGTTCAGATTGATCAAAAGCCAAATCAGTGTTTGGTTTAGAATGTCTTAGCGGTTCGAGTCCTAATCGTTCGCCCAGACACCGGAAGCAACACTCTCGCCATAACTCTCAGTCAATCAAGAGGTTGCGTTAAACCTGCGAAACAGGGCTAGTTCGAGGAGGGTTGCTTTGGGCGTGCTTCCTCTGGTCACCGCTCGACCAAGCACCGCGAGTTGACTCTCAACCGTGGTTTTGACACGTTTCAAAAAGCCGCGACATAACGTGCTTTGTGGCAGCGACTTACGTCGACGGATGATTGAGTCAGACTCTCTGGGTTGATCGCCACTTCTGCTTAAAAGCAGTTTGTGGTTGCCAAAGTGCCAACTCTATCGCTTTCACTCTCAAGCTCTCACCCATTTTGGACCGCATAAGTTAGCAAGGTCGCTTTTCGGTGGTGCGTATGAGATTCGAACCCACGTCCTTGATGGAGTGACTCTGAACGAAATCCGAGCGTGAGTGTCGAACACTTAATCGCACAAAATGGTGCATCGGTGAAGAGACCGATGCGACTTGCGCCCCGACCGAAACCTGGTCGGTCGATGCACCCGCTGCGCCTTGACACTCAAATTGGTGGAAACAACTTAGAACGGTTCTCTGTCCCTAGTGTCGATCTTCTAACTGCCCGCTTCGTTCCTAAGCTGCTAAAATCATGCTCTCACGTGAGTGCTCAATGATTGGACGCCGGAACACAAAAGTGAAACACCTACTCGCAATCTTCACGCTGATCAGTTTGGTCGGATGTGGATCAAAAGAAGCCGATCCCAATTCGCCGAAGAGCCCGGTTACGATATTGGACCAGGAAATGGTGCGCCGATCTGATGTACACGATGTCATCAACTTTTTTATGTTTGGAAATGATCCGCCAACCCCATTTGAGGCCCCTCCAGTCGCAGTTTGGAAATCAGAACAACCTCCTTCGTTCGTGTATGTTGAAAACATGCCAACGTCAGGACTGTTCACAGACCAGGAGTCAAAAGATTTCGTCGATCGCGCCAATAAGAAAATCGAAGAACTCAGCAGTTCATTCGCGCAGACCGTGGAATCGCATAGGAACTTTCAAGAGGAAAAAAACCTCAAGGAGGATCCGCCCACAGACGACAAGACGATTTGGTTGGTCATAAAGTACACGAGGTACGGCAAAGGTCTCCGAGGTCCCTATTCGATTGTCGTCCGACCCTCGAATTCCGTGGGTGCAACGAGCAGTTTCATCCCAATCGGCCCTTCGAAAGACTTAATCGAGGAGGCTTACACTCGGGCCGCCCGTGAGAAAGGCGAATTGGTGCTTTTGCCGGACGATCTCAAGTATCGGCTGGACTACGCAGAATCAGCACGGGTTTTTTGATCGACCGTGATTTGGTCATCCAGATCAATACCGTGTCCGCAGCTCTTCCGGGGAATCCACCGAGATGAAGTTAGTGATGCTAACGTTGGAGTCGGAGCTATTGTTTAGTGCTCGTTCTTCCATCTTTCGGCGCTTCGAATGGACCATCCGAATGGATTTACGCCGGTGGCCAATTGCCTTCGGTCTCAAGCACCGCCGACACTTGCGTGAATCGACGTCGTGGCGACAAATCCGACTGTTTGTTCCCGCATCCCCCGCTGCACACCCCAGTCCATCACTCGAGCCGCACGCCGCACATCGATCTCCTTGACTGTGTCCGGGCCTGACTCGACACGAGGCAGGAACAGAATCGCCTCCTGAATATCAGGGGCCAGGTTGGTCAGCCACATGATGTGCGTCATGCGGGCCGTGGTGACCCGGGCGTAGTGCGCTAGCTCCGACTGGTTCTTGATCACGCCGTCACGAATTAGCTGCTCACACTGAATCGCCAGCGCCATCACGCGGGTCACTCGCTGAACACGGCCGCTGGGTCGCTCGCTGGGAACGCCTTTGCTCATGACCTTGCGACCGTGACTGCGCTAGGTCATTTGGAACTTTCGTTGGATGGTTAGTAAGCCGCTCATTGTGCCACCTCAGCCATGTCCTGCGTCAAGGTTCGAATCCCGGTCGGGTGAAACGGGGGCAAGCATGGCCTGTCCCCGACTTCGCTCTGTGGTTCACCACTCTTGATCACGAACGGCTGATCGCCGCCAAAGTTCGAACTCTGCCGCCTCCGCTCTCTTACTCTCGACTGATTTGAGCCGCATAAGTTAGCGATGTCGCTTTTCGGACGTGCGGGTGAGATTCGAACTGTGATGCTTCATGCATCTAAGGTCGGATTCGATGTGCGAAGGTTTTCCCTTGCGGAAGCACACGTATAATACTCAGAGATGAAGTCCGTGCCCTGCAGAGGTTGCTTGATGGCGAATGGCTCCTTGGATCCGTCTTACCGTTGGCTGGGGATACCCGCCGCGGAACAACCGGCAAACCACTATCGGTTGCTTGGTCTAACAGTATTCGAGTCAGACTCGGATGTGATTGACGCGGCAGCCATGCGTCAGATGACACATGTTCGGTCCTACGCACTTGGTCCGCACGGTGAATTATCTCAGGCACTTTTGAGTGAGATAGCCGACGCAAAGCTGACCCTTCTTGATTCGCAGCGGAAGCGACAGTACGACGAAAACCTCCGCAAGCAGACCCGTCAGGCTTCCACCCCGAAACCCGTTATCTGTCCCAACTGTGCCGTCAGTTTGACCTTCGATGAGAGCAGCTTTGGCACGCAGGTGCGATGCAGTCAGTGCAAGACGATTCTGCAAATCTCTAGCGATGGAAGCCAATGCAGTGAAGTGCCCCAGTTGGCGACAACTCAACAACCGACTCAGGCTTCACCATTAGACAATTACTCCAATTCTGATCTACCCTCGTTTCCGTCCACAAAAACGCGGCAACAGTCAACAAAACGAATCTCGCGAACGGGAGCTGGTAAGAGAAGATCAAATCACAGCTGGATTTTAGCCATCGCCGTTGCCATGGGTGGTGTTAGCCTCGCGGTTGTGATTTTGTGGGTCGTATTCAAGAGAGATTCGCTTGGCATCATCGTTGCCGATGCGAATGTCCAAGAGAATCAACTGGATGCGGTTATTCCCGGTAACTTGAACTCCCAACAGGACGAAGTGGTTGCAAGTGAGACTGATGACCCTGGCGATTTTGCATTGTCCCCTGACCCCGATAATTTGAGCCAAACTCCCGAATTGGCCGTCGCACCCTTCAATGCAGAGCAAGCGAAAAATTATCAAGAAGCCTGGGCAAGACATCTTGGTGTGCCCGTCGAGATCGAAAACTCAATTGGGATAAAGTTTCGACTCATTCCAAGTGGTATCTATGAGAAGGCTGCAAATCTCGACGAGAGGTTTATTCAGAGCTTTTACCTGGCTAACTGTGAGGTAAGGCAACACATGTATCAACAGATAATGGGAAGCAATCCAAGCATCAGGGGTAATCGTGGTAGGGATCGCCCTGTGACCAGTATCACTTGGAATGAAGCTTCTCGTTTCTGTTCCAAATTGAGTCAGAAGGAACAGCGTGTTTATCGACTGCCCAGGAGCAATGAGTTGGAATTCGCCGGACTCGTTGGATCATTGTCCAACTACTCTTTTGGTGATGATGTCGCTCAACTTGGTCAACATGCTTGGTTTGATGCAAACGCAGGCTCGGGCTCCCGAAATGTTGGAATGAAGCTGCCGAATGCTTGGGGGTTATTCGATGTACATGGAAACGTGCAAGAGTGGCGGTCCGATCCAATTGGCTTGAAACGCTACATCGGTGGTGGTAGCTGGCGTTATCCGGCCGCAAATTGTGTGCTTGGTCCCAATGCTCGAAATGCCGTCGCCCTGGAAATGCGGAGTCACAATGTTGGTTTTCGTGTACTGTTGGAAATCCGTAGTGTCGATCAATCCGAACCATCAGTCGATTCTGATTGAGTGACTTGTGTTAAGAAAAGGTGTCCGGTACGAATGGCACGGGCATAAGACCTAAACTGCTGTGGCATAACGAGAAAAACAAAGGTGTCAGGAGCAATACTGTTCGGCCCGACATTTGCGCTGCCCAGATGGGCAGTTTGTATTTGCTGGGCTGAGTTGCGCTTCGACTGAGGTGGCGTCATACTTGCGGGATGCCATCGAAACAGTCCGCCACCGAACCCTCGCTCGCTGATGCCACGAGCAATCGTGGCGTCCGATCTCGCTGGACTCAAATTCTTCAAGCATG
>JAQWPZ010000235.1 GCA_029245125.1 Rubripirellula sp. | reverse complement strand
GGAACAACTTATGGACTCGTATGGCAATGTCACGCTCGAATCAATCTGCTTCCTGAGTGCTGACTATCATCCTGAACGGGAAGCCGCCAAATCGCGGCGACTTGTGAGTCGAATTGGGATGGACACAAGACCAACCAATTTGATGCCCAAAAAAACGGACGTTTCATCGATCATTCGTCACATCTGACCTGCTTTTGCTGAGGCAAACTGCCAAGCATGGCAAGCCAAATCACGACCCATTCGCTAAACTCTAGCGATCTTAGCCATGATCGCCTATCCGATTTCATTTCACGCCCTCTCCTCCGTAAATGCCTGTCATCGACTCCAACGACGATTTTCGGCGCTCACTGATGACCGGATCTTCTCCGAAACTGCTCGTTAGCGTACGAAATGAGACAGAATTCAACGACGCAATCGCTGCAGCGGTCGATATCGTCGATCTCAAGGAGCCACGCGAAGGCCCGCTTGCACCAGCCTCGGTCGCCCTTTGGCAGCAGGCTGCAAATCGACTGAAATCGGCGAAAAAACCGTCCCCGCTGCTGTCCGCCGCACTCGGCGAATCAGACGTGGCGGCTCAGGTGGCGCGGCGGCTACCAGCTGAATTTGCCTTCGCTAAAGCCGGACCGAGTGGTTGCAAGTCGACAAGCCAACTGGAAAACCTCTGGAAGGGGGTCCGCGTCCAATTGAATGACGCAACGTCACTGGTCGCTGTGGCTTATGCAGATCACGTCGCCGCCGAATGCCTTGCACCAGACCAAATTTTCGAACTCGCCGCTCACTGTGGAATCGAGTTTTGCTTGCTCGACACATTCCGCAAGGACGGTCGCTCAACCCTCGATCACGTCGGAATCGAGGGCCTTGGTGATTTGCAACGAACGGTTACCCAGTTCGACCTTTGGTGGGCACTCGCCGGATCGCTGACCGACAATTTGGTCGCCACAGTTTACCAACAAGACGTGCATCCAAATTGCGTTGGCGTACGAGGGGACGTCTGTATCGGCGATCGGACTGGTCGCTTGGCGGTAAACCGGATTGAGGCTTGGAAATCGGTGCTCTTGGTCACTCGGCCCAATCAAGACCGGTCAAATTCATCAACCGCTCTTCGAAGTTGCCAATCAAGCCACCCACCAAAAACCAGCCCGACTTCTGGCGCAATTCGATCTCGCCATGACGATTGATTCGTAAGATCGAATCGCCAGTCACACCAGATTCATGTAGATGACGCAAATCGATCTCGCCCTCGTTGACGACATCAAGCAAGGTCTTTCCGGTCAATTCGATGAAGTCGTGTGTCATTCGGGCGTACCAAGGTTAATTCAATCAAGTTATCGGGATGCCGCTGCATCAAGTATCCGCAAAGAAATACCTTTGGGATGCCGCTCATTGTAATTCGAGATCAAGCTGGCATAAGTCACCCAAACAGTGGATAGGCCAGCCAGACAGTGGATAGGCCAGCGGACGGGTGGTTGCCCCACCTCTTTCAATCCGATGCCACTACGCCTCGCCGGTCGACCCTGGTGTGGAACAGCATCGCAAAACAAGCGTTTCCAAGCTACTGAGCCAAAAGCTGATCGATTACACCCTGTAACTTCTTGCCAGTAAAGTCGAGATCGACGACCTGCCCATCCTTCCCGAGGATTGCTGTAAACGGCATCGAAACAATGCCAAATTGTTCACCGAGTCGCCTGGTCGATTCATTCGTCGAACGGAAATTTCGGAATTCTAGTTTGCTGGCTTTCGCAAACTCGGCCACCTGTGCCCCTTCCGCATCCATATTCACGCCAATCATTACCACCTGTTCAGGATACTTAGCAGCAACCTCTCGCAACTGCGGTAGCACTTGCAGTGATTGTGGAAGGTTCATCGCCCAGAAAGGGACCAGCACCACTTTGCCACGAAATGCTGCAAGACTCAGCGGAGCTCCATCAACCGAATCTAACTCGGGATCGAAAACTCGACCGACGACATCCAGTCGCGCTTGGTGAGCCTTGTTTGCCATCTTGACTTCCAGAGTCGTCGCGGCCGATGGCTCTTGAAATCGATCTGCCATCAATGCATAAGTTGCGGTTGCCAGGTCCTCCTGACCACAACCCTCTAATTCTAACGCTGCTCCGGAGAGATACTTCACGGTCTGCAAGTCAGCCGACTCGTCGATCAAAGATCCAACGGCCAACTCCCATTTGTCTCGGCCGACCGTTTCGCCCTCAATCGCTTGACTTAAAAGCTGATCGATTGAATCAAATCGAACACTTCCCGCCAAACGGGCAGCCATCTCCGCGATCTGCGGCTCGGACGACCCAGCAAACAATTCGATGATTCGATCACGCACGATGCGAGCTTCCCGATCGTGTCCATAACGGGTTAACGATTCGCGGGCTTGGCCCATAGCCATCATCGCCGCCACGTCAGGAGAATCGGACGCAACTGCGATTTGTTCGCTGTAGCTAACAAGTCGATCAGCTGCATCTTCGTCGCCGTTTTGCAGTGATTCAATCGCAAATCCGATAAGTACCAAGCGACTATCGGCGACCAGTTGTGGATCGTCGGACTCTAAACGAGATAAAGCCAGTGTTTCCAACTCTTCCGCTGCCTTCAAATTCCCCAAGGCAGCTAGATGGGAAAGCGACTGCAATTCCCCACGAGCGCCCTCTGAACGCGTGCGATCGTCGACCTCTTCGTTAGACGCCAATCGCCGCGACGCATCGAGCTTCATTTTGACGATGTGAAGCAACGTTCGACGTGCCTCCTGTGGATCCTCGATCCCGCTTTTCCCAGAGAAGATTAATTGCATATCACCATCGGCCGCCGCCAAAAACTCGAGTAATTGGTCGGGACTCAAATCGGCTCGCAACTCGATCAAGGATGACGTTTGTGGCTCGGTTGCCTCGCTGCCCTCGATCGTGAAGGGGGTTGCAACATTACCGGCAGCAGCCGGCGGCATCAATTGCGGAAAGGACTCACCCATCGCGACTGGTTCTTCTGGTGTCCCCGCCGGGATCAATTCAGACGATCCGTCTGACAGCCCAAAGCGACCAGATCCAGCAGGACCCTCCCCTGATACTTGCCCCGCATCCACCTGATCCGCATCCACCTGATCCGCGAAAACCCCGTCGCCCGCGGCCTGCTCGAGTCCTCCCGACGAGGGCTCAGGCTGACGCTCCGATTCGGACGCAGGATCGGCACACCCCGGGGTGGCAAGCATCAACAGCGTTCCAGCCAGCCAAAGCCAAGCACATTGCGACCAGACACGTTGCGACCAGACATTCATTCCGTTTCTCCCGTGCGATACATCACATACACCGCAAAATCTGATTGTCGAAGATTCCTATCGTTCCTCGCAATCATATCGCCCGCAGAGGGATTTGTCGGGATCAGTCTTGCCGTTTCGGTTCGGCGATAATGTTGGAGGCGACCGGTTTTCCATCAATCAGATGCTCTTGAATGATCCTCTCGAGCACCGCCGGGGTGCAGCGACCATACCAAACACCATCTGGTACGACGGCGGCGATCGGGCCCGCCTTGCAAACATCGCAACACTTGATCGGAACCCTTAAAACGCCTCCTTTGCCGGATAAGCCAAGTTGCTTCAGCCGCTTTTTCAGGAATTTCCAGGACTCTGACATCTGTTTGCCACTGGCACAGCCCGCTTCATCGCGGTCAGTGCAAAGCAGGATCATCTGGTCAGATTCCCCCAGTTTCAGCTTCTTGGCTCGATGCCTGGCTGCCTCCAAGCTATGTCGCTTCAGACGGTCTCGTTTCATGCGAAGATCAGCTCATCCTTCTTGGTTGCGTTCAGGGCAGGCAAATTGCTGCGAGCCCCTGATTGTAATTCAGACAAAGAAAATTCGTTTTTTTCGGTCGGTAGGCAGCGGCGATGCTGCGGCAACATTCGTCTTGTCACCGCGATGGCGTTTGGCCGATATTCCAGGCTAACTCGTCCCTTGCACACGAAATGGAAGCCGGAACGACAGGCCGTGACAAAAATTGATCGTTACATCCTGATATTCTTCCTGCGAACAGTACTCATCTGCTTCTGTTCGATCGCTGGTATCGTGATCGTGTTTCACGCTTTCACCAGCATGGACGCGTTTGTTCGCCGTGGTCAGGCCGAAGACGGGCTCGTTCCCGTCATGCTCCGTTTCTACGGCCCCTACATGCTGCTGTTGTTTGATTGGACGGGTGCCATCATCTCGCTGATGGCGTTCTTGTTTTGTGTTGGATGGCTGCGACGCAGTGGTGAGCTAACCTCGATTCTCTCGGCGGGAATCTCGCATGGTCGTATTTTCCGCCCAATTCTGATCGCCACTGCCGTGCTTGTATTGATACAACTGGTTAACCGCGAATACGTCATTCCCCGGTATAGCGATGTGCTGACGATGAAATCGAAAGACATCGCCGGTGAGAGAGGCCAACTGGTAAAGGCTCAATACGACAAGATCAATCGTGTCCTGATCGACGGTAAATTGCTCTTCGTCCCCTCCCATCGAATTGAGGGGCCAAGTTTTCAACTGTACGGCGAATACCCTGGTTACAGTGACCTATTACTCGCTTCCTCCGCGCAATGGATGGAAGCCGATGAAAATCACCCTGCCGGTTATCTGCTCAGTCGTGTGACTCGTCCTGAGAACATTGACCAGGTCGCCTCCGTCGATTTTCAAGGCCGCCCGATTTTGATGACTCGCTATGATCAACCATGGCTCGAACCAGAACAGTGTTTCTTTGCCACAAGCATAAGCTCGGATTTCCTGCAAACAAATCAATCGGCGACGCGGATGTCATCGGTTGCCGATTTGGTACGGCGGATTCGTAATCCAGCGTTGTTCAGCAGCAAACGATTGGAGGTATTACTCCATGAGCGAATCATTCGTCCACCACTCGATTTCGTTTTGATTTTGCTTGGTCTTCCATTGGTGATCAATCGACGGGGCCGAAATCTGTTCGTGATGGTCGGCGCGGCGATGGCAACCGTCATGGCTTTCTTCGCGATCAAGACAGTAGCCGGAGGGATGGGAAGCAGTGCCTTCCTCGTCTCACCCACAACAGCTGCTTGGATTCCACTCTTAGTTCTCGGACCGATCGCCTACGTTCGCTTCCGAGATGCTCAGCTCGTATGACCAACATCGATGTCTCGGTCGTTATTCCTGCGATCAACGAGCAATCGTCAATCGCTGATTGCATTGACTCAGCACTGTCCGCAGGTGCACGCGAGGTAATCGTATCGGACGGCGGCAGCACAGATGGCACAATAAACGCCGCTACTGCGGCTGGAGCCAACAAGATCGTCAAGTCGATTCCGGGACGCGGAATCCAGCTTAACTCCGGCGCCTTCGTCGCCGATTCAGATTGGCTGTTATTTCTACATGCCGATAACCGTCTGACCTCCGAGTGCATTCGTCAAATTGGCGTGGCCGCGTCGAAGGACGCACACTGGGGCGCCTTTTGTCAACGAATCGAATCGGAGCGATGGTCATTGAAGGCGATCCAATGGGGCAACAAACTGCGAGTGAAATATCGCAAACTTCCGTTTGGTGATCAGGGAATCTTTGTTCGTCGCCAACTCTACAAACAGCATGGCGGGTTTGCCGAGATTGCCCTGATGGAAGATGTCGAATTCTCGCAACGCATGCGAAAAATCAGTCGCCCCGCGCTTTTAAAGGGTCCCATTTTAGTCGACCCACGTCGCTGGCAGAACAAAGGCGTTGTCAGGCAAACCTTGCTGAACTGGTCGATTCAACTCCGTTATCGATTCGGTGAATCGCCAGCATCGCTACGCAAACGGTATCGCTAAGCAACCTCACGGCATCCACATCGCTGCCGCTCGGGCTCCCTGCCGCTCGGGCTCCCTGCCGCTCGCTTTTATTTATAGAACTCAATTCCGTTTTACCGCTCGTCGGCATGGCCCCCATACCTCGGCCCCCATACCTCGACAAAGACTTTTAGTGAGTTCCGAGATCAACACCACAGTCGGCGAGAGTCCCCGTTGGGATGCTTTCCACCGTTATTGAGCAGCGAAAAATCACCCTCGACTGATTCGATGTGAATGGTAAACCACGATGCATTTGGGAGGCCATCTACGAAACTATGTATGGATCGAGGAAACGACAGCCAACAAACATCAGCGAATTCTGGCCAATAAAAAGATCTGAACAACCGTTCGAATCAATCCAATTACGATTCAAACCGAGTGCGTAAACAACGCTACTTGGATTGATCTATTGAGCTTGGGTAGCGAGCTGTTTCCGGTCTCTCACATCGAACGTCTAGTCAAACGCTAATTGGCTCGTGGATGCGCTTTCTCATAGACTTGCCGCAAGCTAGCCGCACTGACATGCGTATAGATTTGGGTTGTTGCCAAACTCTTGTGGCCGAGCAACTCCTGCACACTGCGAATATCGGCTCCACGATCCAGCAAATGGGTCGCGAAACTGTGCCGCAAGGTGTGAGGACTGGTTCGCAAATCCAATCCTGCCACCGCAATGTGCTTTTCCAGCATGCGACCGACACTGCGTGTGGTCAGAATGCGGCCGAATCGGTTCACAAAAACGGGAGCTTGTCGCCCCAAGGATTCGGTCTTCGGATCGCGTTGTCGTTTTCTCGCGTAACGGCTAATCGCTTTCCAGGCATAAGACCCCAGTGGACTAATGCGTTCCTTGCGACCTTTTCCGCGAACGCGAACGATCTGCTGGTCCGGGTCGAGATCACTGTCCCGCAATCCGACCAGTTCACTCACACGCAAACCAGCGGAATACATCGTTTCGAGTATTGCTCGATCACGTAATCCGGCGGTCTCTGCGGCGGGTGGAGCTAGCAACAACCGGCCAATCTCTGCCGAGCTGAGCACGTGCGGTAACTTCCGCTGCCGCCGAGGGTTCCGCAATGGCTTCGCAGGGTTCTCCGTCGCCAAACCCTGTCGAATAGCGAACCGAAAAAAGCTCCGCAGCGAAGCCAACTTCCGCGAGATCGTCGAACGAGCGTATCCAGCCTCTGCTAATGCCGCCTGAAATCCACGCAGATCTTGAGGTGACACTTGCTGCGGATGAGGCAGTTCACCGGTTGTTGCCTCCATCCAATCGACCAGCCCAAAAAGATCCTCGCGATAAGCCTTAACCGTCAACTCCGACGCATTTCGCTCGGTGGCCAAGTAACGCAAGAATTGGGTGATTGCGCTGCGCATCAGGTCTTTGAATATCGCGGCCGATGGTGAGAACCGATTGCGAGCGAGCAGCCGCGGGAAACAATTGACCCGCTAAGTCTCGCTCGAGAGTTTAGTGAAAGTCTTCGATCGAGAGACTATCGAACTCTTTGCTGGCAACGATGTCATCATCGCTGGGGACAGCATCGCGAATCTTGCGACTCAACATCGCAGCGTCATACCAGGAAAAGTCAACTTCGGGATTGGCAGCAAAGCGCGCCAACTGCCGAAGCGTTTCGTCACGGTTTTGGTCATCAAACAGAAAGATGAACCGCTCTTCTCCCTTGACCAACGCGAGGACGTTGATTTCTCTATCCATAGTGGGCAACTGTCCGATAGCAAAGTGCAAATGACTTTCGTTACCGAGAGGTTTCTCGGTCCAACAGGGCTCAGTATCGGCTCAGTGGCCACCTTAAGATGAGGTCCCTTTGGTCACTACCCCCTCGGGATTCCAGCATTTCCGTAATATGCAAGTGACAACAGAAACGAATGAAATCATTGCTACGTCTTAAGTAACCCTGCCATCCTCCCGGACGTGCATCATCGCCCGTCTCAATGTGATTTGCCAAACGATTCGTAAAGTATGGGTCATCTCCCCGATAGATCTCGGTGTGGGTCAAAACCGGGTCGTGGCTGATTTCTGCGACAGGTCGATTTGGCGATGGTGGATCTGGAATAAAATCAATCGGACTGGGCCAATCAGGAGGCAGCGGTGCACCCATCAATTCATCAGTCCATGGCCCACTGTGAAACTCATCCATTGCTGGCAAATCACCAATCACCACTTCTGCCGAAGCATCGAACTTGTTCTCACTCGCGTAGCCAACCGGCGTGAGTTCAGGAGTCTCACCTGCATTGCCTGGTGAATCAGCAGGTGGAAGCGGTGTTTGTGTGGCTAATTGGCTGCGTGCTAATTCAAACTCGGCATCATCGACGACGCGTTTAGGAATCTGTTTCTCCTGCTCCGTCCCCCAAGGCAAACCATAACCGGCTGGAATCGGATGAAAGCCTTCATTCGCCGCAAACCAATTGACAGTCATCGCCAAACGGGGAGGGTAATAAGCGTCAAAGTCAGTCACCGAACCGACAACCAAGGCTTCGACCCCCATCAGTTGGGCCATATATTGAAAGTCCGCCCCAGTCTGCGGCTCACCATACTGCGTGATGAACTGAGAGTAGAGCGTCTCTGAAACGCCGACTGGCATCACTTCGAAGCCAGGGATCGCCTGCAACGCCGCATAATACTGCTGCGTCACAATGTCGGTGTCGAGTGTCGGCTCGCTGCTTTGATTGAAGAAGGGAAGAATCGCCACTTGCTTCAATTGCGGGAACGGATTGTGTAGCCGATCACGCTGAGAGGTCTTTGGCACCCAAGCACAACCCATCAACATGGGTAGTAACAGTGATAGTGTGATCACCGATGGAACAAATTGCAGTTTCACGTTAGCCGCCAGCGCAAGGACTAGCGCGGTCCCTCCACCCCCATGGACTGGATCGACGAATCCCGGGGCGATTCTTTACCTAATCGTCAAACTTTCCGCAAACCAAACGAGGCGACTCGAACGTTGTAGCGCACCCTGAGTTATTCGTCGCACAAGATGGAGATGGATTCGTGCGGAGGATGGATCAACCGAGCGACCAACCTGCACGAGGTTCTCGCCGAATCATGGGGTCCGCTTCGGGACATCCCACGCATTCCATCTTGACGGGATCCCAAGTGATTTTTTTGCCAACTCGATAAGCGATATTTCCGAGATGATTCGCTTCGGTCAACGGTCCTGCATAACTGAAAGGACTGCCAGTGGTTCCTTCGCCACGACAGGCCGCCACCCATTCATGATGGTGGCTGGTCGGAATCGGCTGATCCAAATCTGGCATCTGGAAATCGGCAAAGTCAGCTTCGGGCAACAATACGTGCTTTCGGTAATCCGCCAGCAGGCTGCCACGGGTTCCGACAAACAACATCCCACTGGACCACTGCGGTATCTCTTTCGCCTTCCAGCATTCAGGCTTGTGGCTCCCCTGGTACCAATTCACTTTGACGGCAGGGCGATTCTTTCGTGGTCCGTACTCGTAGACGGCTGTCATCGAAGCTGGTGCGATTTCTGGATGCGGCGGTGGGCCGAAGGCTTGAACCGTTTTCGGTGCATCTAGCTCCAAAGCCGAGAAAGGGAAATCATTCCAGTGGCTTCCCAGATCGGACATGGTGCCATTGGCAAAATCCCACCATCGATACCATTTGGGACCGGGAAAGTAGACTTCGTTGAAGGGTCGCCAGGGTGCTGGCCCAACCCACAAGTCCCAGTCCAAATAGGCGGGAGGCTGCATCGCCTGAGCAGGACGGTTCTCGACAAAAACGCGATCTTTGTTTCGCTTTGCATCCTGTTTACTTTGCAAACCCCAGGCACGTCCGACCCAAACATGGGCTTCGGTCACCGCCCCAATCGCACCACTTTGAATCAGCTGCGTCACTTGGCGAAAATTCTTACCCGCGTGGATCTGCGTCCCCATCTGCGTCACGACGCCGGCGGCCGCCGCCGCTTCGGTCAGACGCCGTGTTTCATCGATGTTGTACGCGAGCGGCTTTTCACAATAGACATGCTTGCCCAATTGCAGTGCTGGCATCGCGGCATAGGCGTGAATATGCTCCGGTGTGCTGACCACCACGGCATCCAGTTGATCCCCGATCTCTTCATAAAGCTTGCGAAAATCCTGGAAGGTTGCGGCCGACGGAAAACGCTCAGCCTCCGCATTTAGAAAACGAGTATCGACGTCACACAGCCCGACGACATCGATCTGCTTGGTCGACTGCAAAGCACGAAGATTGGCCCCACCACGACCGCCAACACCAATGAATGCGACGCCCATTCGATCATTGGCTGAAACTTGTCCTTGGCTCACACCTGCCGCCGAGGCAGTCATCGCAGTCGACATAGCAATGAATTGGCGTCGCGAGAGTGCGTCGAATGGCAAATTATGCATTTTGAGGTAGTCCACAGAGAGGCTGGTGTCTGACGGCTCCCGATTTTAACCGGATCATCAGCGGCAAGTGGGACACAAAAAAAGACGTCTCCCCAGAAAGGAAGACGTCTGATGATCATTTGGCGAGCTGTCGACGACTACGCAGCGGCAAACCGCGCTGCCACGGCGTCCCAATTCACAACGCTCCAGAAGGCCGAAATGTAGTCTGGACGGCGATTTTGGTAGTTCA
>JAQWPZ010000221.1 GCA_029245125.1 Rubripirellula sp. | reverse complement strand
CGAACTGTTCGTCAACGGTCAGTTCCAATCCGAAGGTGAAGCGATCGGCAACCTCGCGGCTAACGCCTTCCCATATCATCGACGGAAGTCAAAGACGGGACCCTCTCTTCTTAAACGGCAGCATCGCGGAGATCGCCATTTACGATCAAACACTTGCCGCGCAAACATTTGATTGGGCATCGTCGGTTCTGATGAAAAAAGCACGGGTCCATCCCGGAAAAAGTACGGGGCCATCCCGCACCTCAAGCGCTAGCAAGACCGCGTAGCCGTGCTCTGCAGTAGCGATCTTCTCGGCGGCTCTCGCCAAATCGCGAGCGGACCAGAAGGTCGTCAAGAGGTGCGTAAAAAAAACTCACGAATTTAGCAACCCGCGCGGAACGCATGTGCGACGCGTGCTCGCGTGCGTACGCGTAGGTGCGATCACGTGCACGCGAAAATGGTGTTGTCGACGCGGCCTTCAACAACCGCTTCTAGTCACGATCATTCAACGCACCCCGGATCGACAACAATCGATCTACCTCAAGGAGCCCACATGCCCCGAACTGATCTCATCACCGGCCCCATCAGCAACCCCATCACGAACGCTGGTGAGCAAAACGCCAATGCTGTCCTGGCCTTAACACCCGATCGAGCCAAGCGGGCTCTCTACATCGATTTCGAGGGCGAGGGAAGACGGGGCAACGGCGAGATTCCATCCCCCGTGATGCTTGGTATCTATTGCCGCGACAGGCATCCGACGTACTGCGTGCAAATCATTGAACCGACACTCAAGCCACTCGTCCACGCCGGTGTCTCCTCCGAGTGCTTCGACTGCATGGAATCGGCGATCAACTCACTTCTCGCCCAGGCCGGAAGCGAAGATCGCGATATCCTTTATTTCAGCCAGCACGAACAGGACATGGTGAATCGATTCTGTAGTCAACTGACAGCAAACGAATTCATGGCTCGGTCGGGCAATGCGAAATTGCTCCTCAAACGGTGGGTACGACGGACAGGCAGACCGACGTGCCACAGCCTGGACGACTACTGCAAAGTCATTGATCGACTACCTTACGATGCCCCCAAGCCAAGCGTAGCGGAAGCGATTCGCCGACTGCGCAAGGCATGCTGTACAGCCAAACGATGGCGACGCATCGAATCAAAACAAAGGGAGTTGGCAAAACAGCTTTTCGCCTACAACAAGCAAGACTGCTTGGCTCTCCATAAGCTCACTAAAAAGGCCGCAAACTGTCTCAATCGCTCGCAGATTGTCTGAACAGTTGCCTCAAAATTATTCGCCTTACTCAACAGAGCGCGACCCCCAGCACTGCACTTCCATCTGGCTCCGCTCAGTCAATCACCTTCCGACCGAATTACCAAAGGAGCCCGATCATGTCTTACTTTGAATTGCGCATCGCCGAAGCAGTTGTCACCGATGGCAATACGACTGCCTTGAACAAACGCCTTGTTTATGCCATTCCCGATGCCGCAGAACGCTTGTTGCAACCGATCCTCGAGCCCTACGGCCAAGACCCGTATTGGTACTTCGACAAATTGGAGACCGGTACCGCACCAGCACCCTGGGCAATTGCCTGCTTTGATCGCGAGTACGATTTGGCGGGGCACGTCGTCACAACGCGACCTGCTGGAGCGGATATTCGTTTTGCCGCTTATCAGCCATCACCCAAGCGACCGACCAGCGACTTCATCCCTGGCCTCGGTGCTCTGATTTTCTTTAGCAAGACCGGGCTCAGGGAAGCTGCTGCTACCTCTCCACTCTTTGCCACTGCATGGGAATCTCTGCAGGACTGTTCCGCACACCAGAACTGGCTCACTCTGCTGCCTCCACTCAGCGATCCATGGCTTAGCAAGGCGTTGCGGATTGATCACCGACTGTGGAACGAACACCTCTCGCCAGACGCTCGCTGAACCTGGGTGACGAGTCCCCCTAGGCCCGTTACTTCATCGAAACGCTGTAAGCCCAAAGCGTTGCAACGCTGCAATACCGAAGCGTCTCAACGCTGGGATTCCTACTGCACGTGCAGTGAAAAGCTTCCCTCGAACGCCAACAAGGACGCGGTCCGCAAGCCCGACCACACACCAACCCATACTCTGTCACCTCATCAATTGAGTCAGGGATCGTTTCGCCGCAAAACCCGTTTCATTGTCGATACGGGGTATGCTTAAATGCTTCCATGGACCGATCAACGAGATTTTGCTAAAAGCAAGCGGGGGAAAGCTTGTTTCCAACCCTTCACGTCAGGCCATAACGGCAAGCGAACCGCCCAAACAACAACGAAGCTCTACAGGCAAGTGCTACTGTTGTTCAAGGAAACCGCGTCGGCAGCGACTCGCGATGCTTGCTATCTTTTCTTTCGCATCCAACATTGAATGAATCATTTAACTAGAGCCCTGTATCTGTTTGCGATGTACTCCGGCTTGCGTGCCTTATTCAACCAACTCCGCAGTTACACACTTCCGAAGCCGCGTGCATCGGTGATCGCCGGAGAGACACTCCAACTTGGCGATGGTCACTCGATTAAAGTTTGCGTCCACGCAAGAACTCCTTCGAGCTTGCTGCCGCCAGATCAAATCGCCGGAATGGTTTCGATCTACTCCATCGACCCGAGTATTCCACGGTTCTCCTATGCGATGCTGCGGCTCACAAGCCATTTTGGCTGCGGAGAGATCGAGATAGCTTTTTTTGAAGAAAAAGGCAGCGTCACTCTCTTCGCGATTCGAAATATTCTGAAATCAAATCTTGATCGTTGCGGGACGCATCGCCTGTGCTCGCAGCTCAAACTTTGCAATACGCATGACGAAATCCGGGTGCTTCGGACAGTCATTGAATCCCTTTGCAATCGGGGAATCAATGCATCATTCGCATCGCCAGAGGAATGCGTTTCGTTGTCGGTTAACGAATCACTACTGAATCCGAAAACTCGCAACCGCACCCTCAAAGTACTGACACAAAAATATCGGCGAATCGGAAATCGACTTGCAGCGGTTCATCCGTGAACGGCAATCATTGAATTGGCACTTCGCACGGCTAGCAGGCCGCCAGGCGAGTCACCGAAAGTCAACTGAACCAGCCCATGGATTATGCGGGTCCAGAATGACACGGCAGACGACACTGATCATCTCACGGATTCGATACACCCTGAAGTCTCAAGTGATTGAACCTCACAAGCTCTTGCTGTGAACGAACATAAACAGCTTCGTTGTCAACGGCGACAGAACCAAACGTCCAGGCGCTCGTCGCAGGACTCATCGCTAGCCACTGAATCGCGTCAGGGCCGAATGCCTGGTTTGTGTTGATGACGTACAACACACCGGCACCATTCATCCAGTAGAGTTTGCCGTCGTGCAGTTTGGGCCACGCCGGGTTTGTGTGGCCAAAACCGCCTCGCTGGATACCCCGAACAGATCCAATACGCATGTTTACTGGCTGGCCCGAAGAATTTTGGATCCCGTCCGTGAATTTGAAATCGTCCGTGAACCAGACCGTTGTATCCTCTCGAACCTGAAGGGGAGCCTGAAGCAGTGTCGATTTTCCGGTGGAAACATCGAGGCAACCGATGGCCGATGTATCGTAACGCCAAAAATAAATTTTCTTACCGACCACATGCACGGTCGATGGCGTTGGCATCCCTTTTCCGCGAAGCGTCCGGTCCTTTGAAAACAGAGGCTTGAAGTCCGCAAGCTCGTACGTCGAACCATTCCAGCGAAAATACTGATCTGGTTGGTCCATTCGAACCTCGCGTTGAACTGTTCCAACAATCGGATCGACCAATTTAAACACAGTAGCCGCCCCACCGGTGGCCGATGTGACCAAGAAACAGCCATCGCACAGCTGATTTTTTTGATGGGGGATCGTAGGCGGAAGCTCAAACTTTTTGAGTGCAGCTCCGTCCGATAACGAAAGCAGATACCCAAATCGCCCCTGACCGAATTTCCAATGCGACAAATCGATCATCGATGCAACGATGACCTTCTCATCTCTCCACTGACCGATGCTGTACTGCGTCCCGTGATGGAGTAGCACGTTCGAGACCCAACGCTCCTCGCCCGATGCTAAATCAATGCAATGCAAACAATAAAAAGGGAGCTCAGGGTGTTTCTCATTGGCCGCAACCGCAATCGCATTGATTGGCAGCGACACAATGACGGCGCCTTCATGCAGCAGCATCCGGCAGTTTTTGATATCAGGATCGGGTGCCTGCCACGAGCGTTCCCATACAAGTTTTCCATCAAGCGTGTAACAGCCGAGCATTCCATTCAGATTGTGGAAGACAACATATTCGGCGTTCGCAACCGGAGTGAGACTTGTGCCGTCGTGCCACGATTCGAGCACACGCCCTGGGTAGCTTCCAGGCAGTTCGACTTGCCAAAGCAGTTTTCCGGAATTTCTGTCGAAACACTGACCAACGATATCACTGTTGAAATAAAAACCGCTCTTTAGTGGACCCTCCAGTTTTTGGTGGACCGTTAAAAACAACCGATCGTCCGACACGCATACACCCGATTGCCCGACTTCATTCAATGGCGTGCGGAACACGGCATCTGCAACAACACGCTGTATCGGTGTCGTCGCATCCTGAGCCAATGCGTCCCCCAGCAACAGATGAAGATGCAGCAAAACGAAGACGACAGCGATGTGAATTTTTGGTTTCATGCCTGGCTTTTGTTCTGCTTCAATCGACGGAAATCGATGATAAATCGGCGAAATCGAACAGCGACCCAACGGGTCTCTTCGACGGAGGGTAAATCCAATCCCGCGAGAATGGCAAAGCCTTCGTCGCCAAACTGAGGTGCGAGGTGATTCACAAGCCCTAACAACGATACCCCGCGGAGACTCGCACATTCTCACGCAACAATCTCCTGAATGACCTGAGTGCTGTCCGAAAAAGACTGCACCGGAACATCGAGGTGATTCAGCATCGTCAGCAGCAGGTCGCTCATCCGAGACTCGCGGGTCGACAGGTCGTGAAAGCGGCCCTGCTTGATCCCCAAATTACCGCCGCCCGCGAGCATCAACGGATAATTTCGGTTGACGTGGGTCTTGCTATTACTGCAGCCGAACAATACCAGCGTATTGTCCAACATTGAACCTCCAGGTTCCTTCGTGTCCTTCATCCGTTGCAGCAGTGCAGCGATCAAATCAGCATGAAACTTATCGTAAGTCCCAAGCTTTTCCATCGCTTTTTCCCCGGTGCCGGCGGCATTGTGAGCCAACAGATGATGGTTCGCCCCCAAACCCAACGCATTTTTTGGCATGTCATTCCAAACGCCACTGCCCATTGTCTGCAGCAGATACGTGATGTAACGAGTCGAATCCGTTTTGAAGGCAAGATAGATAAGCTGGTACATCGTCTCAATGAATAACGCTGGTTCATTCACCGTCGCCTTCAGTGCTAAATCCGACGCATCGACCTCCGGCTTAGGTGTTTCTGACCATTTCTCCATCCGCTCAATGTTCTTCTCTACCGAGCGGATCGAATCTAAGTACGACTCAATCTGCTGGTTATCCGAAGCACTCGTGCGACGCTTCAGATCGTTCGCAGACCGCAGCACCCGATCGACGAGGTCACTATTTTTCTGATAGAGCTGACGTTCGGACCGCATCATTTCCGGCGACGAATTAAAAAGCTGATTGTAGAGCGTATGCAAACTGTTGATGGATGGAATCGCTCTTCCAGACCGGTTGTACGACAGTGTGTGCGACCCTCCACGAATGCCAAGCCCACCTTCATTACCCAGCGCAAGACTGGCAAAACGCGTTTGTTTGCCGTGAGCCATCGCGGCCACTTGATCAATCGAGGGATGGACAATGGCGCTTTGAGGATTACTGCCGGTTAAGAATGCGTCCGCCGACGAGTGACCGTTGGTGGCAACCACTTGGGGATGATCAAGTCCGTAAAAAATCGAGATTTCACCGGCGAGTGATTGATAAGCAGCAGTTGTTTTCCCAAACACCATTTGACCATCGGTCACTCGCGGATACCAACTCCAGTCACGGGCTGGATGATCGTCTTTGCGAGTGATCGCCAACCCATGTCCGACGTAAAGTGCCAGTAGACGCTTCGGTTGATCAGCAGCGGCGACAGCACCGAGTGACTCGAGTTGCGGCAGCAGCATTGCGACTCCGGAACCGTACAAAAACTGGCGGCGATTCAAGGGCGAAAATGGCAATTTAGACTTCATTCTCATGAACGTTTGTGAATTCTGATTTACTGCGGGTAAAGAAGCGTAGGGCGATTTACACTCGGCTTCCGTTCAACGAGGTTTTTCTTTGACTGGTGTCACATTCAAACAATGTTCGTGGACAATCACTTTGACGAGTTCATCCATCCGATGGTCGTGATCGCGAAAATGGTCTGTCACGCGACTCAGTCGTTCTTCATCGCGATAATCAAGTGGCCGCCCCGCTGCGAAAGACATCAACGACTTACTAAAACTGCGAGCAAAATCATCCGCATGCTTCTCTCTCAAATGTTCCTTTAGGTCACTCATCCCCGACAATTCGACGCCACTGATTTTTGATTTAGAAACAACTGGCAAGTGGAGTCTTGCTTTTGGGTCTTCAATGATCTTCAGAATTCGTTTGCGAGGCTTACCTGTTGCGTCGAATCCCTCCATTGCCACACCCCATGGATCGATATCTTTGTGGCAGTCGTAGCAGATCCCAGTACGGTGCGCGGCCAACCGATCTTTGGTGGAAAGCTTATGAGCATCAGGAACCTCAAGGTCAACGAGGGCTGGCACAGCGGGAGGTGGATCTCGCGGCGGATCACCCAGCAGTCGCTCCCTCAGCCAAACACCGCGAGAAACCGCGTGTGCGTCTTCTCCAGTCGAATGCGCGGCCAGAAACGCTGCTTGTGTCAGAACTCCACCCGCTCCCTTAGCAACCGAAACCTTCGAAAACCGGTGTCCGCTGGCCGGCTTGGGAAGCCCGTAATACTTGGCCATGAAATCATTGACGACAACATAATCAGAAGAAAGACAGTTCAGGCAACTCTGCTTTTCACGCAACAACACATCAAAAAACTCGATCGATTCCAGCTTCATGTAATGTTTGAAATTGGGAATCCACCAGGCGTAATAATTTGGGTTTACGGCGGTTTGGTTCAACTTACTGAAGTCGAGCCATTGGGAAGTAAAGTCCTCCACAAAACGACGACTACGCGAATCAGCCAGCATGCGTTCCACTTGAGCCTGTAGTACGCGGTCAGTCAGCAAATCATTTTGGTCGGCCAATTCCATTAACGTTTGGTCAGGAACCGAACGCCACAGAAACGCCGCCAACCAGGAGACATGCTCAAAATTCGTTTGCCGGGTTGCCGGTCGCGTATCTGTCAAATACAGAAATCTTGCATCTGCCAACACCGTTGCCAGAACACTGCGTAAGGCGATGGTACGATTCGCCGCAGAACGAAATTCCTCCGCGATGAGCTGATCCAGTTCACTGATCTCTGCGGATGTCAGCGAATGCCTCCACGCCCGCTCAGCGATCGAGCGAACTCCGGTGACAATGCGGTCATCAGTCAATTGTCCGCCCACTGTAAACTGCCGCGTCGATGCCAGCGGCCACTGCCACGGCATGTCAAATTCAATTCGCTCGACGACCACATAACTGGTGTCCTTCATGACGGCCTGGTAGACCGACGGCTTACCGAGCGAGTGATGCTGAGCACCAGCATGAGACCTTTTTAGCCAGTTCTTTTTTGCGAACTCGTCACCCCATGCATCAATCCATTGATCATCCGCACGAACATAATGCCCGTCGCCCTGAATGATCCACTCTTGATTATTGATTGGTGTGTCGGATGGTGATGAGAGTGGTGAACAATTCTGGAGAGTGATAAAGCGGTACTTGAAATGGGTCTCAATGCCATACGGATCTTCGTCTTCGCGAACGGGCGATGGATCGACGCCGGGAAAATCACGAACGTTACCAAAGACTTCAAAAATCTGCGTGCCGGAATCTGCTTTCACGGTAAAGCTATCGACAGCATGCATCGGCGACTTAAATCCCTGATCCATGAAGACGGTCATCTCGTGTGACTGCCGTTCACCCCCATCTCCAGGAGGCTCGTTTCGCAGATAGACTCGAACACGAAACTGACCTTCATCACGGTTATCGTGCAAATAGATTCGGAAGAAATGATTGGGCGGCAATGGAATCTGAAATTGTTCTCCCAGCCACTTCGGACCTCGATAAGGCCTGTGTTTTCGCCGAGGCCCATGGGCCAAATCATTACGACTCAGATAGTGCATCTGCTCCCAATCGTTCCCCCGAATCCGATAAGACGCTGGAACTTCATTCGGATCAGGAATTGCCTCAGCAACTGCTTTTTGCAGAGCACTTAGATACACCTCCAGATGACCACCGGTGAGCGTCAGCGACGACTGATATGATTGACCGTGTTTACCAGGTGGGTCCTCAATCAAATCGCTGGAGTAGTCATGATCAATCTTCAGTAGATCTTTCCACGCCCAAGCAATCTGCTGATTCGTCAAACGCAGATACCGAAAATCACGACTGCCAAGGTCTGCAGCTAACCGATCCAAACGAACACTGAGTGCTTCGAGAAAAGCTTGGCGATCATCATCACCGATTGGACTTGCTTCCTTCGGCGGCATCTGGCCACGCTGAACTTGATGCAGAACATCGTGCCAGTGTTCCGTTGTTTCAGCCGCGAAGACAACGGGCTTGGTCAAGTCGATCCCACTGGAAGCATCCTTCGCATTGTGACACGCAGCACATCGCTTCGTCAGGAATCCGGTAATTTGCCGCTCCTGCTCGGCAAATTGGTCTGCACCATTAAATTGGCCCGTACCCCCAAGCTGGTCTGCACCTGTCATGACGGGTCCGGCCAGCAGAGCAAAACAGAGCACGATTCCGTGGACAGCAAGACATCGATAGCGCATCACAGCAAGCACTTTCAAAGCAAACAGAACGCCAACAAACTTAGTAATTCCAGCGTTCCATAGTTTACAGGCGTCCGCATCAAGATCCACAAAGGTTCGTCTCCCGAAGCCTTCTTCATCGGTTCTCGAAGAGTTGAGCCATCACGAGATGGTGACGACCCAAACCTTGCCTCTTTTACCAAACACTGAACAAATCAACCAAACCGCGGTTCCCATGCTGCAAAAGACTTGACGTTCGCATGACGAAACCTGAGACTCGTTCGGCAGGGTGCAGCAATCGCAAGACATTTCTCATGGGCAACCATGGGGATACGGGGGGCATTTGATGTTGGCGATATCAAGACAGCGGCGGGCCTTTACGTTAGTTGAACTTCTTGTCGTGATTACCATCATCGCGATCCTGATCGGCCTGCTGCTTCCTGCGGTTCAGGCGGCCAGAGAGGCGGCACGGATCGTCCAATGCCAAAACAACATGAAACAGGTTGCCTTGGCATGCCTCAATTACGAGGTGTCATTCAAGGAACTGCCCGGATATGCGGGCGAAAGAGAACCGATCCGTGTAACGTTTGAACTCAATCGAAATCGCGATCCACTTCTGTTTGGCACGCCTTGGCCAGCGCAAATCCTCGGATTTCTTGAGCAGCGTGAAGTTGCGTCTGGATTATCGCGAATCGGTGAGATGCGAACTGTGTTACCCGATCCATCCGTAGAGAAGATGGTTCGAGCGACAGTTTCCGCCTATCACTGCCCAACGCGGCGCGATGCCGATGCCTATCCACTTTTGAAAACCTATCGCAAGCGATATGGAGACAAAGGTGCCCGGATCGATTTTGCGATGAATGGCGGATCAGCTGAACCCGAGAACGACAACCTGATCGGGATCACTCACAAGAAAGATGGCGTTTGGGTTTTTGGAAGTCGTGTCAAAACGAACCGCATCGAGGATGGACTCGCCAACACTTATCTGCTTGGTGAGAAAGCGATGGATTTGTTGAAATACACAACGGGTGATTGTTTTGGGGATCGTTCGCCGATCGCCGGTGACCCAAATCGCAAAGCGTCTACGCATTCCTACGTCCGCTACGCCGCCAGACCGCCCCATGTGGACATCGCAAACAACTGCCTGGTCTGCCATGACTTTGGTAGCGCTCATCATGCAGGCTGGAGTGCTGCCAATGCGGATGGCTCTGTCAAAATGATTACTTACTCGATTGACATGGAAGTTCATCGTGCGTCGGCATCCATTGATGGCGCCGAATCGATTGAGTATTCACACTGAACGAGAAAGGCGGATCGGAAAAACGCACGGCGAGAAAGCTGAATCAGCTGGTCCGACCAGATCGCAACGAATCTTTTTGCACACCCATTGTTCTTGAACTTCCTCACGATCGGTCTCGCTGGTCGGCCGCGACAATCAAGAGACGCCAGCAAGAATGGCTATGGTTTATCCTCACCATAGCCACCATTAAGCATCAACTCCGTCCACGCATCGTTTTGCGTTTGCATTTGCTGGCGGTTCGATTCCAACCGCCCGTAGTCAACAGCAAGACAAGATCCCCCAACCAACAACAGCGACACCGCGGCAGTGGCGATCAACCTGCGATCACCTTTTCGGTAGGGATCAAACCAGATAACCGCTGCACCAACCAACAACAACACTCCGCCGAGGACGAAATGAACCCATCCGATCGTTTGCTGGTCTTGAACAAAAGACTCCTTCCACACCACTGACGTAACGAGCCATTTGCTCAAGAAAAATCCACTCGCACCAAACGCCACCACCAACATAAGCACTTTGACAATGAGATTCTCAGTGTGATTCGTGTCCACCCCTTGGATTCGTTTTTTGTGCTTTGCCAGCTCCGCATCCTGCTTCTTTTTCTTTGCCGCGCACGCCAAGCAAAGCAGAGTCTTTTCATGGTGCTCCTGATCGCAGGAGATACAAACTCGTGTTTTATTGCGTTGTCTTTTCCGATCACGGACCTTTGAAACTTGCAGGCCGCTATGCTCAACATCACCGCTTGATTGCGACTCCCGACTCGCAGCGGTCGTCATCTGCTCGAATGGGTTTGCCTGCTCAGCAGGATCAGAATCAAATCTCCACGGTGATTCGGCCTGACTCGAAACACCTGCGTCATGGGTTTTCGTCGTTTCGCCCACCCTGTCAGAGGACTGTCTTGGGGCTGCTGCATCCGCAACCCTTTGTTGGCGGGCAAGCCTCTTTTTAAGTTTGCGTGACTGCCGCTCGAAACTTCGCTTCGCTGCTTCGAACCGTACCCAATCACCACGCGTTCCTTGCCGCACCTGAATGGCACCTGCTTCAAAGAACCGGGTCGTCACCAGCGTTAAAAACTTGTCACCAACAAAGGGGCCGTAAATCTTACCTGCACTGCGTACGTACCAGCCCTGATGTCGAAGGGCAGCGAACAAGGCACGTACTTCTGAAACAGGAAAAAAATCACTCTCTCCCTGGCTGATCTTGACGTCATCGGGAAGCGATTCCTGAAAGACAAACGCACAAACTTGCGTCTCCGACATTGGCTGCGATAGCTCACCGTCCCGAAGCACATACCAGTCCTTCGGCTGAAGCTTTTCCCATTCAACAATCGAATCAGTCATGATGGCGGACCGGGATTCCCCGAACAGAGAGCGATTGTTCGTTCCAAATCTGAACATCGCAGCATAGCTGATTCTGAGCTGGGTTGCCGCAAAAGCTGGGTTGCCGCAAGGTTGAGCATGCTGCCAGATCGTGCGGCACGCTCATCCCGCAATCCTACGGCGGCACCCGTGAACCGACATCGTGAACCACGGGGCAGGCGGCAGAAGAGTCGCAGCGCAGACGCGTCACAGCGACGCGAGCCTGCGGCTAGAAGTCTCGAGGCAGCGGTGAATCAGGCGATGATCTCATGGATTGGCTCGACGGCTTCGACGCCGACCAACTTCTGATCCAAGCCGCTATAGAAGTACGCGAGGTGATTCGGGTCGAGTCCAAGCTGTTGCAGGATCGTCGCGTGCAGGTGTTTGACTTCCAGCGGATTCTCGACAGCCTGCGAACCCAGTTCATCGGTTGTTCCATGACTGACACCACCTTTGATACCACCGCCGGCCATCCACATTGTGAAGCCATACGAATTGTGGTCGCGTCCTGATCCTTCCGAGTATTCAGCGGTCGGCTGTCGCCCGAATTCTCCACCCCACACGACTAAGGTCTCATCCAACATTCCTTGCTGTTTCAGATCCTTCAACAAAGCAGCGATCGGTTGATCCGTGTTACCGGCGTGCTTGTTGTGATTCACTTCAAGGTCTCCGTGAGCATCCCAGTTGGCATCGTTATGGGCGCCACCACTGTAAAGCTGAATGAAGCGAACACCCCGTTGCACCAACCGTCGGGCCATCAAGCATCGGGTTCCAAAGTCACGGGTCCGGTCTTGGTTGACTCCGTACATTTCCAGAGTGCGTTCGTCCTCGGTCGACAGATCAACCGCTTCGGGCGCCGTGGTTTGCATCTTGTAAGCCAGTTCGTAGCTGGCAATCCGCGAGGCAAGATCATCGTTTGCTTCCCGCGAAACGAGGTGTCGACGATTCGCATTCTGGATGGAATCGATCAACTGTCGCTGCACCCCTTCGGGTAAATCACCGGGCGGATCCAAATTCAAGATTGGTGCACCCTTACTTCGGAATACCGTTCCCTGGTAGGTCGCCGGCATATAACCGCTACTCCAATTCTTGGCCCCACTAATCGGGCCACCGCTTGGGTCGAGCATGACGACAAAACCGGGCAGATTCTCGTTTTCACTTCCCAATCCGTAGGTGACCCAGGATCCAAGAGCTGGACTGCCTGACAAAATCCGTCCGCTGTTCATCATCAACATCGCGGACCCGTGAATCGGCGAGTCAGCAGTCATTGAATGCAGGAATGCGATATCGTCCACATGTTCTGCGACATTCGGAAAGAGATCGCTGACGTGCTTTCCGCATTCGCCATACTGCTTGAAATCCCACCGTGGTTCGACAATTCGACCACGACTTCGATGACCTCCCCGACCGAAGGTTTTGACATCGACCGTCTTCCCGTCCATCCCCTTCATGGCTGGCTTACGATCAAACGTATCAATGTGGCTTGGTCCGCCATACATGAATAAGAAGATCACCGACTTTGCTTTGGGGGCAAAGTGGGGAGGTTTGGCGGCTAATGGATTTTTATACGCTTTCTCTGCCGCATTAGCAGGATCGAAAAATCCATCGCCCGACAACATCGATGCGAGAGCAGCCCCACCGAAACCAGCGCCTGCCTGCCAGATGAATTCTCGTCGAGTTCGCCCGCAAAAATTGGATTGTCGTTTCGCCATCTCTTATCTTCCTATCGCATCTTTCGAGGATCGCCTTGCCGTGCGTCGACTGGGCGATCAGATTCATTCAGTCCACGAACAGAAATTCATTCCAGTTAAGCACAGTCAAACAATACAACTCCGCTGCGCGTTTTGGTGATAGCTTGCGTCGATTCACCAAGTCCTCGATCAACTGCTTTCCATCCGCGATCTCATCCGAGGTGGCTTCACGACCCAGCACAGCAGCAACACATCGCGTCACGATCTCATTCGGCTCCAAATCACCCTTGTCTGTCACGCCAATCAAAGCCGCTACTCGCCTCGCTTGGTCATGGATGAATTCACTATTCAACAATGACAATGCTTGACCTGGCTGCAGGGTGTCAAATCGATCTTCACAAGTCAGATCAGGATCGGGAAAATCGAAAGCGGTCAACAAGGGAGTCAACAAGGATCGTTTCACGTGGATGTAAACACTGCGGCGATTGCGATCCTGTTCAGAAGAGTTGCCCCATCCACTACCTGGTCGCGATTGCCCAGCCAATACTTCGCGGGACAATTTTGGATAGATACTCGGACCGTATGCTTTGCGGTTCAACGACCCATTGACCGCGAGCAGCGAATCGCGGACTTCCTCAGCACTCAAACGACGCGGATCGAACCGCCAAAACATTTCGTTATTCGGATCCTGTGACAATCCTTTCTGCTGACCAGCCGATGACATCTGGTATGCACGACTGGTCATAATCAGGCGATGGAGTGATTTGAGTTTCCAGCCATCCTCGATCAATCGCAGCGCCAACCAATCAAGTAACTCTGGGTGCGTTGGAGGCGTTCCCAACAAGCCGAAGTTGTTGCTGCTCCGAACGATTCCTCGTCCGAAGTGAAATTGCCAAACACGGTTGGCGATCACGCGGGCGGTTAAGCGATTGTCAGAACTGGTCATCCACTCAGCGAGGACGCGACGTCGCCCGGCTGAACCTTCCACTTTCGGGAAGGATGTCGGTGCTTCGGATTCGAAGATCGTCGGAAAACGCGGTTCAACCGGATCGGCCGGGGAGTGTGGGTTTCCGCGAAACAACACAAACGTCTGCTTCGGTTGGGCGATTGTCTTCGCCAATCCCATCACTGTTTCCCGCGGTGGCAATTCTTTTCCTTGCTTCACAACATCAGCAAGTTCTTTTTTCACCGCCTGGTACTGTTTCCATGATTCGTCATCCAAATTGTCTTTAAGATTTCGCTTCAGGACCTGCTCCCGTTCCCGTTTGGGCCCCTCGGTCGCGCGTTGATCGGGAGCTGACATTTTGGCGATCCCTGCCTGCTCGATTTCACGCTTGTCAGCTTCCAATTTGCGGCGTTGCTTGTCATTGGCTTGATACTTTTCGCTCAGCTCATCTGATGTGACATCGATCTGGTTATTCGATCGTTGGTCACCACGTGTGCCCCAACTGGTTACATCAGCCATCATCGCCAGCAGGCTGTAGTAGTCTGATTGGGGAATCGGATCAATCTTGTGGTCGTGGCAGCGAGCGCAGTTGATCGTCAACCCGAGCATCGCTTGGCCAGTGGTCATGATGATGTCGTCTAACTCGTCATACTTTGCCAACAAAGGATCCGCTGGCTCATCGTCCCAAATTCCAAGTCGGTAGTACCCGGTGGCGGTGAGTGTTTCTGGTGTCACTTCATCTAACTCATCACCGGCGAGTTGCTCTTGCAGAAACTGATCGTACGGCTTGTCGTCATTGAACGAACGAATGACATAGTCTCGATACTTCCAAGCGTTCGGCTTGGGTCCGTCCCGCTCGTACGAATTCGTTTCCGCATAGCGGACGAGATCGAGCCAATGTCGCCCCCAACGCTCACCGTAGTGATGCGAATCCAATTGCTCATCGATCAACTTTTCGAATGCCAATGGGTCTGAATCGTTGACAAATCGGTCGACTTGTTCGGCTGTCGGAGGCAGCCCTGTGATGTCATAAAAAGCTCGTCGAATCAGCTCTCTACGATCAGCCGGCGCGTTCGGTTGCAGCCCGACACGATGCAGCCCGTCGTAGATGAACGCATCGATTGGATTCTGGCTCCATGCTGGGTCATCGACCTTGGGAGGACCAGCAGACTGCATCGGCTTGAAGGCCCAGTGGATATCCCACTCTGCTCCTTGTTCGATCCAGCCGCTCAAAATTTCAATTTCTTCTGGGGTAACAGGGTCACCTTCCGGCGGCATCCGTTCGAACTCATCGTCACTCTTGATCCGAGCAATCAATTCACTCGCAGCGATATCACCCGCGACGATCGCATGATCACCCGATTCAGCTTCTCCAAAAGCTGACGCTTGCTGATCGAAGCGAAGTCCACTCTCCGCCTCATCAGGACCGTGGCAGGCGTAACATTTCTTTGCCAGGATCGGCTGAACCTTTTTGATGAAATCAACTTTGGCTGAATCAGATGGCTCAGCCGCAGTGGAACGAACAGTGGTCGCCGATACGGCTAACCAAACAGCCAAGATGACACGAAAGCAAAGCTTCATAGTTGCGACAGGTAGGGCGGGAAGGACGGCACCGCAGGTGGGAAAATTGGATCGCGGTTCCAAGATGTTCTTAGGATACTCCATTGTTACCCGCCGAGCCTCAAATGCCAATCAAGAATTCGGGTCGGTTCACCAGCCCGGATTCCTGCAGATCGGCCAATGCCTACAAATCGACGACCTGCCGCAGTACGACGAAATGTCGCAGACTCAATGGGCCAGCCACGGCGACCACGCGAGGGGCACCGCGAATACGATTGCTGTTCCATCAAAACCTGTCACTTCGTATACCGTCCGATATGAAAAGATGGCTCTCAAAATTCGCCGGTTGGTTACTTGCCTTTGCCGTATTCGCGCTGCGGATGACGCTCCGGGTGCGTTTCGTAAACGATTTTCGCCCCGAGCTGTCTCAGCAGGGGATTCCGCATGTTTTCGCAGTATTGCACGCTCATCAACTCGCCAGCCTGACGGTCAGCGATCCCGGGATGGTGTCGATCGTTTCGCGATCGGTAGATGGCGAGATCATCGTGCCGCTCATTCGGTTGTTCGGTCATGAGCCGATTCGCGGCAGCAGCGGCCCTCAGCGAAAAGGTGGAAGTTCGGCGTTGAAAGGGATGGCACAACGTGTTCGTGATGGTCAAAACGGAATCCTGACCATTGATGGACCTCGTGGACCACGGGGGCATGTCCAAAAAGGGATTGGCCTTCTGGCAAAAAACACCGGGGCCGCCATCCTCTGCGGCGTCGCGATTCCCAACCGACGCTGGATTTTGACCCGAGCATGGGACCGATTGCAAATCCCTCGCCCCTTCGCGCGAGTGACTGTCGTGATGTCACCACCGATTTATTTTGACCGTCACGAAAGCATGGATGGCTTTGCAGACCGAATCGCCAAATGTCTGCATGAACTCGAAACGGAGCACGATCCGGCGGAAGCGGCCACATCGATCGCCCCGGCAGCTGCTAGACCATCCTCCAAACGCCGGCGTGCAGCTTAGCGACAGCAGCTGTTTGATGAGCGGCTGTTTGACAAGCGGCTGTTTGACAAGCGGTATGGTGAATTCTGGCGGAAATCTCGGTGTCTGCTATGATCCCGGTCATGAATGCAGAAGCCCCCGACTCGATCCCTGATGTATCCACCGCAGCCGCCATGCTGCAGGGTGCCATTGGCCAAATCCGATTTGCCCGAGATTACACACGTTCACTGCTCGACACGGCTCCCCACGATTGCTGGTTCGAAATTCCGCCGGGACTGCCCTCCAACCTCGCTTGGCAGATTGGTCACCTGACAGTCAGCCAATACGGCTTGCTAATGTTCCGCATTCGGGGCCGCCAACCGGACGATCTGGAGTTGATCCCCGGCAAATTCCGCAAAGCCTACTCACGCGGGTCGACTCCATCGGCTGATCCAGCTGGTCAGCCCACCGTGGATGAATTCATCGAACGTCTTGATCGAGTGAACGAGATTTCGATGCGGGAATTGGCTGAATTGGATCCGGCGATTCTGCTTGAGCCAGTCGGCATGCCATACGCGGTTTTCCCGATCAAACTTGGCGCAATCCTGTTCTGCCCACTGCATGAACATATTCACGCGGGACAAATCGGCATGATCCGTCGATCGCTCGGAATGCCACCGATTCGCTAGACCGCCCCACTCGAAGCCACTCACTCGAAGCCACTCGACGAATCCCGAACCGCAAATCAACGGAACGACGTTGCCCTTGGAAACCATTAACGAGTCGATCTACGACCACCCCAAATATTACGATTTGGTCTTCGGTGCCGACTGCGCCGCCGAACTTGCCTTTATCGTCGGATGCGGTGACCGCTACCTGGAAGGCAAATACGAGCGGATGTTCGAGCCGGCCTGTGGAACGGGACGGCTGCTATTTTGGCTGGCCAAACGAGGCTTCACCGCCTCGGGCCTCGATCTCAATTCAAAAGCGGTCGACTTTTGCAATGCGAGGCTGAAACGACACGGGTTTCCTGAGTCCACCTTTGTTGCCGACATGTCCGAGTTCAAGCTTCGCCAGCGGCAAGACATCGCGTTCAACACGATTAACAGCTTTCGCCATCTGCCCTCCGAAGCAGCTGCCCGCGGCCACCTCGCCTGCATGGCCGACGCAGTCCGCCCGGGCGGGCTTTACCTGCTAGGTGTTCACCTAACACCGACTCGGGCAGACCCCAGCGAAACAGAATCTTGGTCCGCTCGCAGAGGCCACCTGTCAATCAATACTCACATGTGGTTCAAGCATCGCGACACCCGCAAGCGAATCGAGCGGTTCGGTATCCGCTTTGATATTCACAGCCCGTCCCGTAGTTTCCGGATCAATGATGAACTGGTGCTACGAAGCTATACCCGGCAACAAATGGATCGATTGATCAAATCGAGCCAATCGTGGCAGACGCTCGAGACGTTTGATTTTGCCTATGACCTCGACGAACCGATCGAGGTCGATTCGACTTCCGAGGATGTCGTTTACGTCTTGCAGCGGCAATAGATCGGCTTGCCGCAATGACGCCTGCGCGGCTTGAGTAGCCAACTGCGCGCACCGAACGCCTGACGGCTTCAATTATTTCCTAAGTGTCCCTTGAGGTGGCTGAAGAACCGAAGCGAGCCACAGCAGTGAACATCCGATCAGTCGGTTTGCTTTCGCCGCCCAGTCATGACCAACAATAGAGAGGCCAGGATGGACAAGCCTCCGACCGTAGCAGCGACGCTCGCGTTTTGCCCCCAGTCACGACGGCGATTCTCTTTTGTCTTGTAGGCATAGGGGAGCGTGAGATCCAGCGACAGATTGTCCATGTCCTCAAACTCACGAATGAGCTGTGCTGCTGGGACCTTGGCGTATTCGGTCCGCACTGACTTGAGATGCTCATCCGTTGTGCCGGACGTTTCGCTCAAAAACCAGTTAATCCCGCAAAAAGCGGCAATCAGGAAGCTGGCCAGAGCGATTAACCCGAACAACAAAAACCCACCCCGTCGCAACGGAGATAGCTCGCTGTCACTCAATTTCCCTGCGGGCTCTGAGTGAGTGGGCGATTCGGCGGTGGGCAGTTGGCGGAGCTGCCCGAGTTTCGGGATCACGACTCCCTGCCCGCATTGGGAGCAGGTCGTTTCATCACCCGCTTGGTAGTTGGCGACGGGAATTTCGTGTTCGCAGTGCGGGCAGGGTAACAGATACATGGAAAGATGTTTGCAAAGAATTGAACAAGAGCCGACTAGACCCTAAAGGCCGCGTGACTAGAATCCATGGTAAGTGAATGAGGCTACCCGCCCAACTGCCGCCCTGCCAAACTCGGCCTTCAGCGGCAAACCAACAACGAACTGTTTTGTTCGTCCTAGTGACCAAAAGGATTTGAGTCACGTTCTGCGTGGTCGAGTTTGCTGAATTCCAGGATGGTAAGACAGGAGATGATTGAGATCGGGGGAGAGTTTCTCGATACGCTAAGTGGCACGCGATTGTTCGCGTTGCTTTCAAAGCGTTCGATTGGATCCGCAATGGCGGACATCCATCACCGTCCCATCCGACCGAAATCTATCTTGATTGTCAAGCTTGCTCGGGTGAGCAAGTTGACCGAGAGGGGATGTCTTCGTTTACCGACAAAGTCATTCGCAAATCGGTTGATTCGCCCAACCCTAAAGTTTTTCCATTTGAAGCTGATGTAACAGGTTGAGGTCCACTGGGTGGTAGAGTTGGTCATCGTTTAGGACTTATTCCAAACCACGCGTTGAACATCGTTATTTTTGATGTACGACGATATTATTCGGGCGAGCACTCCTCCCCAAGAGGTCATCAACTTGACGTTCTACGTCCACGCTTTCAATGGCAAACTTCACCCTCGCAAGATACGCAAACGAAAAGATTGTTTCCCATTGACCATCCCTCACTGACCCGCAGCTTGGCCAAATAACTGGCCACATGAACACCCGAATAAATTAACCATCGATTTTGAATCTGGCACTTTTGCCACTGCTGTTGATCTGAATTCCGTTGCAACGCTTCGAATTGACCTGCCGTAAAAAGGCCGGCCAATGGCGTAAACAAAACCTTGAATCACTTGATCACGCTGGCGCAGTTCGAAATCGATATTCCCAGAATTAAAAAACGTATCCTTAGGAGTTTCTGTCTTGTTTGACACTCTACTGGACGACTTTGACGCCGATGCTGACCAAAGCACCGACGTAATGACCGGCGGCTTCCGCAAGTTACCCGTTGACGACAACGAGGACAACAATGTCGCCGTGGCGATCGCGGAACAAGCCGAGGGCGAAGTTCAACTCGATAGTCCCGACGAACTGCTAGCCGTTGACGAAAGCGAATCGTGGTCGGATGACCCCGTACGCATGTACCTTACTCAGATGGGCGAGATCCCACTGCTGACACGTCGCGAGGAAATCGAACTCGCCAAGCGGATCGAGGAGACCCGTCGACGCTTCCGGACGAAGTTGTTGGAAAACCACTTTGTATTGGTCGAAGCGTATAAAACACTCAAGAAGGTCTATCGAGGACAACTTCCATTTGATCGCACGGTTCAAGTGTCGGTCACCGATCGCTTAGAAAAAGAGCAGATCGTCGGCCGCTTGCCTCACAACCTACGAACCCTCCAGACCTTGTTGCGACGCAATCGTCACGACTGGAAGGTTTCTCTCAGCAAGAGCGCGTCACAGCGACGTCGTGCGGAAGCATGGCGGTCTCTGGCCCGTCGCCGACGTCGAGCGGTTCGATTGATCGAAGAGCTCGGCTTGAGAACTCAACGCATCGAAACTCGTATTGAGTTGCTGGAGAAGTTCTCCTATCGCCTAGTCGAAATTGATCGTGAGATTTCCGAACAAAAGCGGACCAAGCATGGCCGTGAAGTTCGTGAAGAGCTTCTTCGCGAGCGTCGGCAAATCCTGACGGCATGCCAGGAAACTCCGACGTCGCTTCGGAACCGCGTCCGAATGCTTAATCGAGTCTACGACGATTACCAACAGGCCAAGCGAGAGCTCAGCGAAGGCAACTTGCGTTTGGTCGTTTCGATCGCCAAGAAGTATCGCAACCGTGGTTTGTCGTTCTTGGATCTGATCCAAGAGGGCAATGCAGGCCTGATGCGGGCGGTCGACAAATTCGAATACCGCCGTGGATTCAAGTTTTGCACCTACGCCACTTGGTGGATTCGCCAAGCAATCACACGGGCAGTCGCCGACCAAAGTCGAACCATTCGAATCCCGGTCCACATGGTCGAAACCATGAGCCGTGTTCGCAATGTCGCACGGCAACTTCTGCAAGAACTTGGACGCGAGCCAACGATCGAAGAAACCGCACGTCGCGCTGACGTCACGGTAGAAGAAGCTCGTCGCGTGCTCACCATGAGCCGTTTCCCGATTTCGTTGGATCGCCCCGTCGGCAACAGTGAGGACAGCCAATTCGGCGACTTATTGCCCGATGGAACCGCCGAAAGCCCACAAATCGGAGCCACTCAGGAAATGCTGCGGGACCGCATCGGCAACGTCCTGAAGTCACTTTCCTATCGCGAACGCGAAATCATCAAACTGCGTTATGGCCTAGGTGATGGTTACAGCTACACGCTCGAGGAAGTCGGTCACATCTTCAAAGTGACACGCGAACGAATCCGGCAAATCGAAGCGAAAGCTGTCCGCAAGCTGCAGCAGCCCAGTCGCAGTCAGGATCTCGTTGGCTTCCTGGACTAGCTGGCTTCCTAGACAAAACGTTTGATCGCTGAACGATTGAACCGATTCAAAACCCTCTCGGTGACTCACCGGGAGGGTTTTTTCGTGCGAATCGGCCGCAAGCAGATCAGCCCGGGGTCGTAATAAGCGGAATCGAACCGAAGCGACGATCGCATCTTGCCCGACGCAGACGACCTCCGTCAACCATGCGTTGCAATTGCAGAATCAATCAAGCGATTCTAACTCACCCAACGCTGCCGCTACCTCGGCAATGACGCTCTCCCAATCTCCCAGCGTCGCTTGCCGATAAAGATTCATCGCAGGGTACCAGGGCGTACTAGCCCCGGTGGTGCCCCACCGCCAATCAGGAACTTTCCCGAGCAATAAATGCACCTTGGCACCGACAGCACCGGCGAGGTGCGCGATCGACGTATCGGTCGTAACCACTGCATCTAACTGCTGCACGATCGCTGTTGTATCTGTGAAGGCGTCCTGGGAATCGAAGTGCTCAGGCAGTCGAACGATATCACTGGCCCATTCACAATGCCCTAACTGCTCCGCGCCATCGCCCAACTGTAGGCTGATCAATTCAACATCTTTCAATTCAGAAAGCGGGCGGAGTTGCTCCAGCGGGATGCTGCGGTAAACATCAGCGTGGTGCTCACGATTACCTTGCCAAGCGATCCCAATCCGACGCCCCGGCTTCAATCCGCGCAACCAATTTTCCCAGTACGCGACGAGTTCTCGGGAAACAGCCAAGTAGCTTGCCTTACTGCCGAAGGCTTGCACGCCCCATTCCATTTTGCCAGTCGTCGTCCAAAGCACATCGACAACATCGATCAAGGATGCGTGGTAATCGACGGCAGGCAAAGGCGCCTGGTCCAGCAACAGCTGGTCGACTCCTGGCACAGAAGTAAACAGCGACAACAAACGAGCTGGGCACTGCAACAGAACGCGAGCTCCGAGTGACTTTAGCACAGCAGCCATCCGCACAAAATGGATCGCGTCGCCAAGGCCCTGCTCTGCATAAAGCAGAATCGTCTTTCCCTGCAACGACTGACCTTGCCAAACCGGCGCGGTGACGGCCGGGCGTGCGTGGCCCGCCATTCGCCAACGCCATCGGTACTCGGGCCACCCGCGAGCGTAGTCTTGTTGCAGTAGACGGATGACTCCCAAGTTGCGGTGCAATTCCACATCATCGCGAGCGACCGTCAATCCACGCTCATACCAAGACAATCCGCGTTCAACTTCGCCACTCCAAACCCAGAGGGTGCCCCGATTTTTAAGCGCGGAAAGGTAATTTGGTCTTTGCTGCAACGCCCGCGCAAAGCACTGATCCGCCTCCTCCACGCTCCCCTGCATCCGCAGCGAGTTACCGAGATTGTTCCAGGCAATCGGATTGCGATCGTTTAGCTTCAACGCTTCGCGATAGGCCTGTGTTGATTCAGCGAATTCGCGTCGATCAAAAAGCGCGATGCCCAGATAAACCCAAGCATCCGCATGCTTGGGATCTTGATTGAGAACTTGGCGGTAGTATTCCTCCGCCTGCTGAATTTGCCCCGCCTGATGGAGACGCCAAGCATTCGAAAGAGTTTCCTGAAAGCTCATGAAACGAGCTCACTCCATCTCGGCCATATCGCGAGCGTGATAGCTACTTCGCACAAACGGACCACTGGCGACCTTTTTGAATCCCATTTCTTTGGCTAGTTCGCCAAGCTCGTCGAACTCTTCCGGAGGAACGTACCGGACCACCGGGAGGTATTTTTCACCAGGCTGCAAGTATTGGCCGAGCGTCAAGAAATCGACGCCTGCATCCCGGAGATCGGCCAGTGCTTCGAGTAACTCCCCCCGCTGCTCGCCCAAACCGAGCATCAACCCGCTCTTGGTTCGAACTTCGGGGTCGTAGTCCTTGACTTCTCGCATCATCCCGAGAGTCCATCGGTAATCACTTTTTGGGCCCCGCACACGGCGGTAGAGCCGAGGCACGGTTTCCATGTTGTGGTTGAATACGTCTGGCTTGGCTTCAATCACTCGACCAAGGGCTGGCTTGCAATGGACAAAGTCGGGGGTCAGCACCTCAGTCGTAGCACCTGTCTTTTCTCGAACTGCGACAACGCAGCGATAGAAATGATCGGCACCGCCATCTGGCAAATCGTCGCGTGTGACGCTGGTAATCACGACATGCTTGAGCCCCAAACGCAACGCGGCTTCAGCCACACGATCGGGCTCATCGCCTTCGGGCAATTCAGGTGGTCGGCCTCGATGAACCGCGCAAAATCCGCACGGTCGGGTGCAGACGTTCCCCAAGATCATGAAAGTTGCTGTCTGCTGGCTGTAGCACTCCATCTGATTCGGACATTTCGCGTTGTCACAAACCGTTTCCAGCTTTAGCTCATCGAGCAAGCCTTGTGTGAGGTGATTGGAATTGCTTTGCGGGATCGGCCGCTTCAGCCAGCGTGGCAAGCGTCCTGACCCGCTTACCTCAGCGTTAGCGGGGATTTCAGGTTCAGCAACAACTGGGAGTCGAAAAGCCATCTAGTCAGCACATAAAAAAGTGAACCAAAACCAGCATACGAACGCATTGTAGTGGGGCAGGCGAACGTGACCATGGCGGACGACGTCGTTTTCGGTCGACTCGGACCATTTGTCCGCCCCCGTTTGGATCAGTTGCCCTCCTGACGATTGAGCGACGAAAGCAAAGGAGGCGAAATGACCAGTAAAAGCGAGCTTGGCGGCACTAGTAACCGCCCTCGATCTGAGTCATCCTTGATGTCATCGTTTGCTCCCCCCCCAAACGCAACCCCTGAACCGAATCCCACGTTCCGAACGGCTATCGGTTCATCCGCAATCGAGCGTACAATCCTTTCGCCATGGCAAGAAAGAAGAAATCAGGTCGATCGAAGAAACCGAGCGGGAAAAAGGAACCGGAGATCGTCATGGTCTCTGAAAACCGAAAAGCCCGCCACCGCTACGAAATCCTCGACTCGATCGAGTGCGGCCTGATGCTGATGGGCAGCGAAGTCAAATCGATGCGAGAAGGAAAGCTGTCGCTCGATGAAGCCTACATCCGAGTCCAAAAACGAGAACTGTGGTTGATCGGTTCGGACATAGCCCATTACAAGAACGCAGGGATGTGGAATCACGATCCGCGGCGACCGCGGAAGCTGTTGATCCACTCCCGCGAGTACGACAAGTTCGCCGGGCGAGCTCACGAACGAGGACTGACTCTGGTCCCACTGCGCGTCTATTTCAATGAACGCGGTATCGCCAAATGCGTGATGGGTTTGGTAAAGGGAAAGAAATTGCACGATAAGCGACAAGCGTTGAAGAAACGCGAGTCCGACCGGGGCCTGCAACGCGCGATGAGAAGACGATGAGTGAAATCCTAACGATCACCGATCTAATCAAAACATTTTCCCAACCGGGCGGAGGGTCGCTGACGGTTCTCGACATCCCGTCATTGCAAGTGGCGGTAGGCGAACAAGTCGCCTTGATCGGGAAAAGTGGCGGCGGCAAAACAACCCTTCTGCATTTGATCGCCGGATTACTCGTACCTGACGAAGGTTCGATTCGCATCGCCAAGACCGAACTTACGCGACTAAGCGAACAAGGCCGCGATCGCTTCCGGGCCGGCTCGATCGGATACGTCTTTCAGACATTCAACCTGATGCCTGCATTCACGGCGCTTGAAAATGTGAAGCTCGGCATGACGTTTGGCTCTGGACGCCGCGATAGTTCCCGAGCGGTCGACCTGCTCGAGCGAGTCGGCTTGGCTGATCGCGCCAATTATCGCCCGGCCCAATTATCCGTCGGACAGCAGCAGCGAGTTGCCATTGCCAGAGCTCTGGCCGGCAGCCCAAAGATCCTGCTCGCCGATGAACCAACGGCCAACGTCGACCCGGTCAGCGCCGAAAATGTGCTGGAGCTGATCCGGAATACCTGTCGCGAGGAACAGGTTGCCATGCTGATGGTCACGCACGACATGGAAATTGCCTCTCGGTTTGATCGCGTCGAAGAACTTGACAAGATCAATCTGGCCCTGACCGGAAGCCATCCTGGTTGATTCGAATAATTTTCTCCCCCTGACGAACGCATTATGTCTTTGCTTCAGATCGCTTGGCGAAATTTCTGTCATCGCTCGTTATCGAGCATCCTGACCACGATTTCTCTTGGTCTCGGTGTCGGGCTGGTCGTTTTGGTGTTGGCCGTTTACGGCGTCGTCAGCGACGCATTCACGCGGACTGCTTCGGTGGGCTACAACCTGGTTGTTGGCCCCAAAGGAAGTCCGTTGCAACTGACGCTCAACAGCGTGTTTTATCTCAGTCAACCAATTGAGAACCTGCCGTACGACTATTACATGGAGTTCTTCTCCCAGCCGGAGCGAGCCAAGATGGTCGAACGCTTCGGTGGCGACCCGGAACTGGGCGAGCGGCAAGGAATCTTCGCTCCGTTTGTGAGTGGCGGGTATGTGATTCCCCTGGCATTGGGTGATTACTTCGGAGAATTCAGGGTGGTCGGCACGACTCCTGATTTCTTCGAAAAACTGCGATATGGCGTGAATGTTGACCAACCGTTCACCTTTTCGGCCGGCCGGGCGTTAAAAGAATTTTCTGAGGAACACAGTTACTTCGAAGCGGTGGTTGGAGCTCGCGTTGCAGGTGAAATGAACGTTGGGTTGGGTGACATCATCTACCCGACGCATGGAGCACCGACCGGGCACGGCCACGAACTTGGCTTCACCATCGTTGGCGTGATGGATTCGACGGGAACACCCAACGACCGCGCGGCCTTTGTCAATCTTGAAGGCTTCTATTTAATGGATGGCCATGCCAAACCAGTCGAAGATGGCGAGGCGGAAACGACGTCCACTACGGAACTAGAAGACGAAGCGGAAGATCCTGCCGCCGAAAACGAATCTGAATCTGCGGCGGAAGAAAATGATTTCAAATTGATCTCGATCCCGCAGCGGGAAGTCACCTCCATTTTGGTGCGGAACGGAAACATGATGTTCGGCCCCGGAATGCAGGTTGCGATTAACGAAGGAATTCGTGCTCAAGCGGTTGCCCCAATTGGTGAAATCAACAAATTGATGGACGCCATTGTCGGACCATTGCTGACTGCGTTACTGCTGATCACCCTGATTACCTGCTTCGTGGCAGCCGTCGGAATCCTCGTTGCGATTTACAATTCCATGAATGATCGCCGGCGGGATATCGCGGTCATGAGGGCGTTGGGAGCACGACGTGAAACGGTCACGGCGATCATTGTGATCGAGAGCTTCTTAGTCGCCGTCATCGGAGCAGCGCTAGGTTGGGTTTTAGCCCACGGCGCAATCGCCCTTTATTCAGAACGCATCGAACAACAAACCGGTGTTCAGGTTGGCTTTTTCACCACCAGCAATTACGAATTGCTAATCTTGCCTTTGATCCTGACCCTATCGCTGATTGCCGCGTTGCTGCCCGCATTTTCCGCCTACCGGACTGACGTTGCCTCCAACCTGCAGAAGTAAGTTCACAGCGGGAACCAGTTCACCCCAAACTGGTTCGCGCCGATCCGACGTGCGTCAAACTGGTTTGCGGCAAACTGGCCGCAGCTTGGAAGCCTCGAATTCGACGAGACTTCATCGCATTGGTGCCAATTTAGTCATCCAGGAAGTCGATCAAATCTTGCTCAAGAATCGGTTTCCCACAGGCAAATTGTTCGCACACGTACAACGTCGGCTTTCCGTCAAGCGGTTGGCGATGCTCGTTCAACGCGACGACTGGCCCTGAGGTGGGCGCAGCCCCAATCACCCAGGACACCGTCGCATGGGGTCGCAACTTGCCTATCAGCGAGGGACGCAGCGCCTTCATCGCTGTATCATCGGTAACTGCCAAAACCAATTGCTGATGCCCATTCCAATAACGGTCCAGCGCCGCCAACAACGCACCACAGGCCCCTGACTGATGCGTCAACACCTCTGCAGCGGCACAAAAGGTCCGTTCTGCCGCGACTTGACAATCTTCTCGACCGGACAATCTTGCAAGCCGCAACAACCCGCTCGCTGCAGACGCATTACCACTCACCAAGCTGCCGTCATGCCAATCCTTGTTGCGAGTGATCAGTGATTCGGCGTCATCTGCGGTGTAAAAGAATCCGCCCTGTTCAATGTCTTGAAAACGCGTGAGCATTTGGTCGGCTAATTTGATTGCGTGGCCGATCCACCGCGCACGCCCGGTACTTTCGTACAAGTGAATGAATGCTTCGACGCAATAAGCGTAATCATCCAGAAACCCATTCAAATGCGATTTCCCCTGTCGGAACGCGTGCAACAGACGACCGTCCTCGCAAAGTAAATCGGAGGTGATAAAAGTCGCTGCACGCTGTGCCGCCTCAAGATAGTCCTCGCGCCCGAAGACACCTCCAGCAACCGCCAAGGCTTTGATTGCCAAAGCATTCCAGGAAGCCAGCACCTTATCATCTCGTCCTGGGCGAACACGCGTATCACGATGCTGACGCAATTGCTCACGATCAGCACGCAATTCATTCAGTAGATGCTCCGCCTCCATCTCAAATCGTTCGACACAATCAGCAAGAGATAGCGGTAAATTCGGAATACTGCTGCCTTCAAAATTTCCCGCAGGTGTGATGTCATAGATCTGGCAGAATCGATCTCCCCGTTCCTGGCCAAGCACTTGGACGACTTCAGCAGGACTCCAAACGTAGTATTTCCCTTCGACGCCCTCACTATCCGCGTCCTCACTGCTGTGAAAACCACCTTTGGCATCGACCATATCCCGAATCAAGTAGTCAGCGATGCCGCACGCAACGTCTCGATAGAGAGCATTTCCGGTGACCTGAAAGGCACGAACATAGACTTCACACAGCAAAGCGTTGTCGTACAACATCTTTTCGAAGTGTGGAACGAGCCACTTCCCATCGACGCTGTAACGAGCAAAACCGCCACCAAGATGATCATAGATGCCACCACACGCCATCCGATCAAGTGTGAGTGTCGCAGCTTCGATCAAAGAGGGTTCCTGATTGGCAAAACCGACTCTCAACAACAAATCGAGATCGGTCGCATGAGGGAACTTTGGCGGTCCGCCGAATCCGCCATCACGACGATCAACCGCTTCCACTAAATGATCGGTTGCCTGCTGAACAATGACTTGGTCGGGCACTGTGGTGGACGGCTCTGCAACACCAACGGCCATCTGCTTCAGCGCGGTAACGATTTGACTGGCATGCGTTTGAACATCAGCGCGGCGGTTCTGCCATGTATCGGCAATCGACTGCAGCACCTGAGCGAACCCGGGCATTCCAAATTTTTGTGTTGGCGGCCAATAGGTACCCGAATAAAAAGGTTCAAGCTGATGATTCAGAAACACACTCATCGGCCAGCCACCACGATGCGTCATTAACTGCACCGCATTCATATAGATCTGGTCAATATCAGGCCGTTCCTCACGATCGACTTTGATCGATACGAAGTGATCGTTAAGGAATTTCGCGATCACCTCACTTTCAAAACTTTCGTGCTCCATCACGTGGCACCAATGGCACGCTGAATAACCAACCGACAAAAAGATCGGACAGTCTTGGCGGCGGGCGGTCTCAAATGCCTCTTCTCCCCAGGGAAACCAATCGACCGGATTATCCTTGTGCTGCAACAGGTAGGGGCTGAGTGAATCAGCGAGGCGATTCATGAGGATCCTTGGGAGCGACAAAGGCTGTCGGTCGCGACCGCGATACGGCGGCGGCGACCGAGGTTGAGATCGGGTTGTCGAAATTCGCCCCGGCGGTTCCCTGAGGTGACCGATCGGTGCAGCGATCAATTCTCCGCTGATTTCATCATCGCATTGATGATTCGACGCAAATGACTAGACGTCGAGGTTCCGTGCATCCAATGCGTGCTTCTCGATAAATTCGCGACGCGGTTCAACTTTGTCGCCCATCAACAGCCGGAACATTTCATCCGCGGTGCCGGCATCCGTCAAGTTGACCTTTAGCAAGGTTCGGTTTGCCGGATCGAGCGTTGTTTCTCGCAATTCTTCGGCGTTCATTTCGCCCAAGCCCTTAAAGCGAGTGACCTGCAATCCTTTTTCGCCCGCCGCACGAACTTCCGGCAACAGGTCACGCAGGTCGACCAGCGGACGTCGAATATCTTCGCCCCGAATTAGCTCGAATCTTGGGGTGGTCATTCCCGTCCGATCCGCTGGAATCAAATCATCGATTCCAAAGCCGAGCTCCAACAGTTCCTTCAAACCACTGTTGATGGTGCGAACTTCGTGCAGTTCAGCCATGTGTGCGACTTCGATGACGGGTACAGCTGCCTGCTGATCAGCGGGCAACTGTGCATCCTCACCTGGAGCAGCTTCACTGCTAGCGGTCTCGCCTTCGGCCTCCACTTCTTCTTCTTCTTCTTCTTCACTATCTAATCGCAGATTGTTCTCGTTTAGATAGAGCTCGACTTCGTCTTGCTTGTGGAACCAATGTTCATCATTGCCGTGTGTCAGCAACAAAGTGGGCAACTTGTTCGTGACAGGATCGAGTCGCAGAGCATGCGTTCTCAGGCTGAATCCATGTTGCTCGAGAGCCAGAATCGACTCTTCCATCGACGCAAGTGTTTTGCAGAGTGTGCGCATTGTGTCACCCTCGACACGCCGCCCGTCTTCAGCCTCGAACACGGTGTCACTTAAACCGCGATCAAGCAACTGAGATTTCATCTCGCTATCGGACTGGATGTAGTATCTCTTTTTGCCATGAACGACACGGAAGAGTGGCGGCTGGGCGACATAGACGTGCCCTCGGGCCACCAACTCATACATTTGCCGATAGAAGAAGCAGAGCAAAAGCGTCCGGATGTGACTGCCATCGACGTCGGCGTCAGTCATGATGATGATTTTTTCGTACCGTCGCTTCGTGAGATCTTGATCGGCACCGATGCCGGTCCCGATCGCCTGGATCATCGACTGCACCTCCTGATTCTCGAGCACTTTGGCTTCGCGACTCTTGTAGGCGTTGATGATTTTTCCACGCAGTGGCAGGATTGCTTGGAAATGCCGCATCCGACCTCCTTCGGCCGATCCACCGGCCGAATCACCTTCCACCAGGTACAGTTCGCACTCATCACGGTTTTTGCTGATGCAATCTCTCAGCTTGCCGGGCAGCCCGCCTCCACCGAGTGCATCTTTCCGTTTGCGCAGCAAATCTTTGGCTTTTCGCGCGGCCTCTCGCGCTTCTGCGGCCAGCATCCCTTTGCGAACAATGATTTGAGCAATCCGCGGGTTTTCTTCGAAGTGCTTAGTCAGCTGCTCGCCAACGCCGGTACTGATGATTCCATCCACCTCGCTGTTGCCGAGCTTGGTTTTGGTTTGCCCTTCAAACTGTGGGTGAGGAACGCGAACACTGATCACGGCGGTGATCCCTTCGCGGAAATCGTCACCGCCGGGAGCTGCTCCCCCTTTGAACAGGTTTTGCTTCTTGCCGTAATTGTTAAGCGTCCGCGTTAACGCGCTACGGAAACCAGAGACGTGTGTACCGCCTTCGATGGTGTGAATGTTGTTGACATACGATTGCACGTTCTCAGTGAATTCGGTGCTGTACTGCAACGCGATCTCGTACTGCGTCCCATCTTTTTCACCTTCGATCCGGATCACGTCGCTGTGCAACGTGTCACTGGCTCGGATGAGATGTTCAACAAATTCGGTCAAGCCGCGTTCATACTGAAAATCACCGCTTTCTCCGTTTCGTTCATCATGATATTTGATGTGGACGCCGCTATTGAGAAAGGCAAGTTCCTGCAGTCTCTTGTACAGCGTGTCAAAGTTGTACTTGGTGACGCTGAAGATTTTGTTGTCAGCTTTGAATGTTGTTTTGGTACCAGTTTTCTTGGTAGCGCGTCCTTTGCGCACGGGTCCGGTTGGCACACCTCGCTCGTACTCCTGGGTCCAGGTGAAACCATCACGGCTCACTTCTGCTTCGGCCCACTGGCTGAGGAAGTTGACGACGGTCACACCGACACCATGCAAACCACCAGAGGTTTGGTAAGCCCCTTTTTCAAACTTGCCGCCAAACTTCAAAACGGTCATCACACCTTCCAGCGTGCTGACATCGCGATCGAGTTCTTCGGAAAGCTGCTCGTGACGCGTCACGGGGATTCCCCGACCATCATCTTCGACCGTCACACTACCGTCGGTGTGAACAGTGACGGAGACGCTTTTAGCGAAATCCGCCATCGCCTCGTCAATCGAATTATCAACGACCTCGTAGACCAAGTGATGCAAGCCACGACTGGCTGTGTCACCGATATACATGCCGGGTCGCTCCCGTACATGTTCAAGGTCGGAGAGATGCTGCAGGTCCTTCTCCGTGTACTCCGCGTTGGCGGCGGGAATTGTCGGCGTGGTCGGATCGCCCTCGGGGGTTTCCGGGATGGGAGCGTCGCTCATGAAGACCTGCGAGAAGAGACAGAGAATTGAGGCTGTTGCACCTTCTGGCACAATCCACAAATTCTAACGGCAAAAGCGATTCCCCGCGATTGGGGATCAGCCGATTCAGTGCCGTTTCTAGCCCGTAAATGACGGCATTTTAAGACTTTTCCAGGTAACGCTGGTAAGCCGCCACCGCCAACTCATCGCAACGCTCATTCTCGACGTGCCCGGCATGCCCTTTGACATGCTCCGGATGGACCCGGTGGACCTGCACCAGCTCATCCAATCGCTGCCACAATTCGACGTTTTTGACAGGCACTAATTTCGACCCATCCTTCCGTTTCCACCCTCGCTTTTTCCAGCCCGCCATCCACTGGCTCATCCCCTGCAAGACGTAACTGCTGTCGGCATAAAGCGTCACCTCGCAGGCCTCGCTCAACGCCTCCAATCCCCGAATGACAGCCGTTAGCTCCATTTTATTGTTGGTCGACGCAGGATCGCCATCGCTCCGCTCTAACTCTTTGCCAGTCTGTCCGCAGCGCAAAATAAACGCCCAGCCACCCGGTCCGGGATTTCCGCTGCACGCTCCATCGGTATATAGATCCACTTTTTTCATATCCAAATTCTGAATCATTCACCAACATTCGGAAAGGGCCGCTGGAAATCGCTGACACGCCCCCCCATTGGTCACATGCCACATCAATTGAGAACAAGGCAAGCCAGCCGAACCCAATCTTCGCAAAATGCCTGAACTGCCAAAATTGGCCGCGCCAGCCCAGCCGCACCGAGAACAAAACGTTTCTGATCGACGACAGTGGGGGAGATCGACCGCCGGCATTTCACTTGGAGCCTGCCTTGGCCTAGAATCGGGTGGTCGTCCGTGGGCTAAATCGTCCGCAGGCAATAGCTGGAAGGCAGTTACCCAATTTTCTGATCGCCGGGGAGTAAAAGACGAATGGTTCGCAAGTCACTCTCACTGATCGTCATTTTTGCCTTCCATTTTGGACTGCCCTCGAACTCCTCGGGGCAAATGATCCACACCACCGTACCGTTCACGAATGCGAGTTCAAGCTATTTCGAAAGCAGCGGGTTCCATTGGTCCTTGCGTGGCCGGAATTGGTTTGCCGACTCGGGCGGACGAGGCCCACTACTCGCTCCGTTCGGGAATCCAGATCCCAATAGTGGCCTCCGTGCCGGAGCAGGCTTTTCGAGTGGCGGTGTCTCGGGATCACTCGGATTCCACGCAGCCCAAGGCAGCCGGCAATCGTTTACCAGCACCACTCCTTCCCTGACCACGATGGACGGATTTCCGGGGAGCATGGCCTCCGGTGTCGTGCGGCCTTTTGTGATTGGCTACACGCCGATCGTGGGTAACTTTGAAGCATCCCTCGAACCGCTGAACTCTTCCCGCCGCGCGGGAGCCGAAATCCAGCACCAGCAACTCTCCTCACTGCGTCAATCGCAAGCGGTGCTTCAGAACCGCAAACTGGACCAGCACCTCCGCCGGGCAGCTCGGGCAGAATCCGACGGCAACAAGCGAATGGCCAGAGCGAACTACCGCAGCGCCATCGCGATTGCCCCCGAGCCGTTAAGGTCGCAACTGCGTCAACGGTTGGTGTGGGTGATGTCACAGCCATAGGGTGGCATCATCGCCGTTCACCCACCGCATGACTTCCGCCGTTGCCGATTGATCGAATGCCCGAAGGCCACAAAACCCACCACCTCGCCCGGCTACACCACACGATTTTGTGTGACCATCCGCTGCGAATCACCAGTCCGCAAGGTCGATTTCGCGGGGACGCCCGCAAAGTCAACGGCCAACGCCTAAGCACCGTCCGGGCGGCTGGCAAGCACATGTTTTATGAGTTCGACAGTGGTCAAATCATTCACATCCACCTCGGTCGCTACGGAAAGTTCCGGCAGCACGACGCACCACCCCCTCGCCCTGTCGGACAGGTGCGAATGCGAATAGTGGGCAGCGATCATGCCCTCGACCTGACAGGACCTTCTACTTGTCGGGTAATCGACCAAGCACTGCGGGACGAAGTGGTTGCCAAACTGGGGCCTGACCCACTCGATGGCGGCCGTTCCGCAGCGGTCTGGAACAACATCCGTCACAGCGGCAAGCCGATCGGCGGGCTGCTATTGGACCAAGCCGTCGTGGCGGGGGTCGGCAATATTTTCCGAGCCGAGGTACTGTTTGAAACAAAGTTGGATCCCTACACCCCGGGAAACGAGCTTTCCAAGGCGTCCTTCGATCGCCTTTGGCGATCACTTCGAAAGATGATGCGAACCGGCTTAAAATATGGTCGGATTATCAGCGTGACCGCCCGCGAGGCGGGTGTGCCGTTATCCAAGGTGCAAGCGAAAGATCGCTTTCGGATTTACGGCAAAACGGAATGCCCATCGTGCGGCGGCCCAATCAGCATCCCTGAGATCGCCGCTCGAAAGCTGTATCTGTGCGAGAGCTGCCAAACGCAGCACTAGATTCAATGCGGATCGCCGTTCTAAGTTTGCACGGATCTGACGATCACCGCTGGTCGGTCGGTTCCTGAGACGTTAGCCTTAAACCACGATGTCAAGGACGGGTGGAGGAGGCCCAGAATCGCATGCAGCTTTTACTTGGCGACGCGATTGGCCTGTTGGCTTCATCCGCCGAAGGGCCAGCAATCGAACCAGCCGCCCCGTGGGTCATGATCCTGTTCGCCGTGATCATGATGGGCACTTATGTTGGTGTCGCCGTTGAACGCTTCCACAAGACCGTCGCGGCTCTTTGTGGCGCCGTGGTGCTGGTGATCCTCAGCCTGGCTCTGGGGCTCTTCGAATACCCAAAGATTTACGACATCCTGGAAGAGGATCTCAATATTTTCGGGGTGATCATTGGGACGGGCATTCTGGTCGATGTGATCGGCAAGAGTGGTCTGTTTCACTTTTTAAGCATTTACATTGTTCGATTTACCGGTGGCCGGGCTGCAACACTTTTCTTGACGCTCTGCGGTGTGACGTTCCTGTTCGTCGCGGTCCTCACCATCGTGCCGGCAATGCTAATCCTTAGCTCGCTGGTTTTGGTGATCTGCCGTTCGCTCAACTACAAACCGGTTCCGTTTTTGTTGAGCGTTGCTATTTGCGCCAACAGTGGTGCCATTGCGACTTTTGCCAGCGGGCTGCCGAACATCATGATCGGCACCGCCGCACAGATCCCCTACTCGCATTTTCTGCAGGTTTCGCTGCCATACGCCGTGGTCAGCTTAGTGATCGCTGTAATTGCGATGAGATTCTTTTTTCGCAACGACTTGCCTTGGAAGCAGACCGCAGAAGAACAGGCCGCATTGCGAGAACAGATCGAGACATTCGACCCTTGGGCATTGGTCGAAGATCGGCGTGTGCTGATCCGGAGTGCGGTCATCCTGCTGGCGACCGTTGCGGGGTTTGTATTCGCACAACAACTCGGCGTCGGCATGGATTTTGTCGCCATGGTCGGCGCGACCGCCGCTTTGTTATTCGCTGGCAAAGGGGTCGAAGATGCCATTCACAAAGTGAACTGGACAGTGATCCTGTTCTTCATGGGTTTGTTCATCATCATTGGTTGCGTCAAACAGACCGGGGCACTGTCATGGGTCGCACAGCAAGTGATTGAGCTGTCAGGCAATCGCTTGGAGCTGCTTGTGCCACTACTGGGCGCCTTTTCGGCAGTGGCCAGTTCAATCGTGGACAACATCCCGGTCGCCGCCACACTGATCCCGATCGTTCGCGACATTTCCGGCGATGCCGTGCCTGCTGAACCTTTATGGTGGACGCTGATCATTTGCTGCAATCTGGGTGGAAATGGCACACCAATCGGATCGATCTCGTGCGTCATCGCGATCTACGCACTCAAGAAGGAAGCGAACGAACATGTTGGCTGGGGCACATTTTTGAAACTTGGTGGCGCGATCATGGTGGTGCAAGTCGCCGGCGCGATCTTGTTTATCATGCTCGCTCATTCCCAAGGCTGGATTCCCCAGCTGGCTCCACATCCTTAGCAAGTCACATTCCCTATGCCTTGGCAACTGTGATAATTGCAACTTGCGAACGAACTCTCGACGTCGGACATTGAAGCATGAGCACCGGATCGGAATCAAATGACTTGGACCGTGAAGTCGATGCGTCGATGCGAATGTTTGAGAAGTCGCAAGTGGGACCGGCTGCGCTGATTTCACTGATTCGCCCATCACGCGTTTTGCTGGCGTTGGATGGTTCGCCTCAGGACGAAACGGGCGTCGATGCCGCCAATTACCTGCGTGAGAGATTCGATACCGAAACGCTGGTTCTTGATGCTCGAGAGAATGGCCCAACCGACCAGAACGACTTGGCGATTTCGCGTGCCGATGAAATTTCTGGAGCCCGTCCAATTCAAAGAGAAGGCGAGGAATCGTACAACTCGATCCTGACTGCCTTGAAACAGCATGCCGTCGACTTGGTGATCGTGCCATGTCCTTTTGGGCGTCCCCTTGAGAACGTCGGTACCGACAGCGCAGGCACCGTGATCGATGTGCTCCTTTCTCGCTGCCCCAAAGCATTACTGGTGATTCGTCGCGACGACCAGCGTTTGAGTGAATGTGCTGATCGCGTTTCAATGATCGTCGGTGATGAATGTGAAATGGAGCATCGCGCGGCCGCCTGGGCATTGGGACTCGCTGCGGAGGGCGCCAGCGTCACATTGAACCTGGTCATCGAGCAAGAACAGTACGAGAACATTCGTGCGATCTTGGAAGCAATCCAACCCGAAACGCAATTCGAGCCCGAGCAGTTCAGCGAAGCCTTGGCGAAATCTCACCAATCACTGCACGGCGGGATGGCCAAAACGGCAGCATCGATGGGCCTGACTTACCAATTGCGACCGATTGCTGGTGAACTTGCCCCCCCCAATCCAATGCGAGAATCGAGCAAGATGATGTTGGTGATCCCTCTGGAAGTGGATGACCGATTCGAACAAGGATTTGCCCAAGATCGGATCCGGCGAAGTCCCCATCCGGTCCTGGTCGTTCCAGGTCACGTTTCCGAAGACGCAAGTTAGCGGTAACCGATGACCTCGTTTGCGATCGAACCGATCTACGGCTCACTGCTGCTGGCGGCGCTGGCATCTGCTGCGATGATCGCAGTGATCTCGCTAGTCACGCCTCCGACCCAGAACCCGAACCACCGCCGTTGGCTGCTCGGACTTCGTTGGCTGGCAGCACTCGTGCTCTTGTTGGCGTTGTTTCGTCCAGCGTTATTGCGCACGGACAATCGCCCCACCGAAGCCGCATTAATCGTCGCTGCTGACACCTCACGCAGCATGACGCTGCCCGATGGAGACGGACAAAGTCGTTGGGAAACCCAAGTGGAAACATGGGCCAAACTATCGCGAGCCATCATGGGCATGGACGAAACTCTCGGACTGCGGTTGGTCGCCTACGATCAGACGGCACGGAGAATTGCTAACGCGACCCCCGAAGCATTAGACAACGAATCGCCCGAGGGAGAATTGACTGACCTTTCGGCAGCAGCCTTGTCAGCGATTCAAGCAGCCGAAGGCCAACCTATCGCGGGTGTGGTGCTACTGGGCGATGGCACCCAAACCGCGCCGGTCCGTGGAACAGGCGCTCAACGCGTCATCGAAACGCTTGATTCGCTGGGGGTCCCGCTTTGGTCAGTCCCAATCGGTCCCGCGGGCGGTGCGTCAGCTTCGCGCGATGTGTCCGTCGATGCCTTGGCGGAGAGGTTTCAAATGTTCGCCGGCAATGAAGTGGAAGTCGACTTTCAAGTCCTCACACGCGGGTTAGCTGGGGTCGAAATCCCAGTGCGATTGTCGTGGCTTGATAGTGAAGGAAACGTCACCGAGTTTGCTTCCCGCAATGTTGTTTCCGACAAAGCGAGTGATGTCACCGCAGTGACCGTACCGATCCGCGCCCCCGCACCCGGCACTTACCGCCTACGGGTGCAGGCTGACACACAAGATGGCGAATTAGTCAGCACAAACAATACACAGGTCGCATTTGTTGACGTTCGTGAAGGGGGAGGGCGAATTCTCTACCTGGAAGGTTCTCCGAGATTAGAACAGACCTTCTTGCGACGATCGTTACGACGTTTTCCCGATCTAGACCTGACCTTCCGCTGGATTCCCATCGACACTCGTGATCGTTGGCCAATCGACCTGGCGGATGCATTCGAACCAGGCAACTACGACATCTATATCCTGGGCGATCTGGATGCCACGGCCTTGGGGAATCAACAACTCACTCAATTGGCAGAAACCGTTGGCAACGGTGCAGGGTTAGTAATGCTCGGTGGGTACCACAGTTTTGGTTCTGGTGGTTACGCCAACTCGCCGCTCGCACGCGTCTTGCCAGTCAAACTGGATCCATCCCAGCGTCGGACTGTCGGTGCCATCGATCAAGACACCGGTGACCAGATCGAAGGCCCGTTGACGATCAAGTTAGCGCGGCAACATCCAATCATCGAATTAGGTAGCGATGATCCAGCAAAACTTTGGCAGACGCTCACGCCATTGCTGGGCGCGAACCGGTTGAGTGGTCCAAAAGTCGCCCCCGGCGTTCAAGTGCTACTGGAGACCGAACAGAACCAACCCTTATTGGTCATCGGTGGATACGGTCGCGGACGAACTGCCGCGGTCGCAATGGATTCGACTTGGCGATGGTGGCGCGGCGGAAATAACGAAATCCACCGCCGTTTCTGGCGGCAACTTGTGCTGTGGTTATTGGGCCGGGAAGAAACGAACAGTGAATTGATCCAAATCGAAATGGATGCCCGCCGATTTTCGTCTGCGAACCTGCCAGCATTCCAAGCTCGCGTTCAAGTAATGACCGATGGATCAGCCACCAGTCTCGCTTTGGTGGCCGAGATCATCGACGAATCAGGCGATGCCAAACCGATTACCACCAGCACACAATCGACGAGTGAAGGCACCGGTCTATCCACCAACGCGTCAATTCGCGGGACCATCCCGAAACTGCCGCCAGGGTTTTATCGCCTGCGTGTTCGCCCAGAACCGGCCAGCGAAACGCTGCCGCCCACCGAAATGGCATTTCAAGTCATTGATGAAAGTCGCGAATTAGCGACGCCAATGGCCGATCCAGTCTACCTGCGGCAATTGGCCGAACTGACTGCGGATCATGGCGGTGGTGCGTTCACGCCAGACGAAGTCGATCAGTTAATCGAAACGATCCAACAACGTCGGCAGCGAGCAGAGACGCCAGTCGTCGAAAAACACCGACTCGGCGACGGCCCCATCAGTGGCTGGATGCTCTTCCTGTTATTTGCCGGAGCCTTATCAACCGAATGGTATTTGCGACGGCAATGGGGTTTAGCCTAGCAAGCATCCGATGCTGAAACAGGAATTTCGACGTTTTTTAACCACCCCTTCGTTCAAGAACCACCCCTTCGTTCAAGAACCAGCTGCAGCCTAGAAACCGGCGGCATCGTGCAAATCTGCTAACTCATTGGCGGGTATCTTTTGCACTTCTCGATCGTAGGTCATCAGTCCGTTGACTTCCCCTTCGACATCGGTCGTTTGAGTGTAGACACCAGCGGCAACACCTCGCCGCCGCAATTGCATCAAAACCTCAAAAGACTTGCGATACCGTGCCTGATAGGCTTCCTTCGATGTCGGCAGATCGCCGTACCCCCAGTTCCGCATATCCAGGTTCCATTGGTGACCTTGGACGATCCAACCATGTCCACCAAACTCGCCAACCACCTTGACGTAGTCTTTGAATCGCAGATCTTCAAACGGAAACATCGGCTCTGGATAGTTGTGACGGTCCACAACATCGCCGACCGGAAAAAAGTTTCCTCCGCTCGCGATGTTGACCAGTCGCGAGACATCCAAATTTTCGACAGCCTGACCAACCCGAATTGTTTCATGTTGGCCCCAACGTTCGTTGAATGGCACCCACATGACGATGGAAGGGTGATTTCGTAGGCTGCCGATCATTGCCCGCAATTCCTTCATGAACTGCATGTGTTGTTCTTTGGGCCATTGGTCCTCGACCGGGTTTGCCGCCAACTTGCTCCAAAAAGGGCGGCCCCCTGTGCTTGGCATATCTTGCCAAACCATCATGCCAATTTTGTCGCAATACGAATAGAACCGACGTGGCTCGATCTTGATGTGCTTGCGGATCATATTGAAGCCGGACTGTTTTAAATAATCGACATCAAACCGCATCGCTTCATCGCTCGGTGGTGTTAGTAATCCATCTGGCCACCATCCCTGATCCAGTGGTCCGTAGTGAAAGACAACCTTACCATTGAGTGTCATGCGGAGCTGCCCGGCGGAGCCTCGCTCAACCCCCACCTCACGCATCGCGGCGTAAGATTCCACTCGATCAACGACAGCACCTTGCCCGTCGATCAACTCCATCGTGATGTCGTACAAGTGAGGCGTCTCGGGCGTCCAAAGCTTGGGGTTGGGGATTTGCACGCTCAACGCGGCATCGGCGAGATTCACCACACTGCCGTCTTTGCTTACCGTGATTCGCAGCTGCTCATCCTCGATTGGTGGTCCCCCCAGGGTTGGCAAAACCCGCAAGGTTCCTTCGCCGATTCGAGGTTTCATTTTGACCATCGCAATGTGACGCTGTGGAACATCTTCGATCCACACCGTCTGCCAGATTCCCGAGACTCGCGTGTAATAGATTCCCCGCGGCTCTAAATTCTGTTTTCCAAGCGTCTGCCCGGGGGCGGTCCGATCGACCACGTGGACCAGCAATTCATTTTCG
>JAQWPZ010000167.1 GCA_029245125.1 Rubripirellula sp. | reverse complement strand
CAAGTTGGCAATCGGCCGGGCCGCCTTGAGCCTCGGCTACGGAAACGGCGGACAAAGAAATACGACTTCATGATGAAACCGAGACACGAATGCAAACTAGAGATCCTGAAACGACTTACGAATTAACTACGTGCCATTCGTTGGTCCAACCTCCTGCTCGAAGAAACAGCGGGAATTGACGTCGGTCGATTCCGAAGCCACCATCCAAACCAAGTGGGACGCGATCCGATTGCATGAAGCTCTGGCTCTCCACTACCAGTCGCTCCTCGAATCTGGTGTCGTGAAGACCGGAGCGGAACTGGATCGCCGTTTGGGTGTCAGCAGGGCACGAGTCACTCAAGTCTTGAAGCGACTGCAAGCGTAAGTGCTCCGGTGTGCGTCACCGAAGCACTTTGGTAGTCGCTTTCGATCACAATCAGAACCGTTCCGCGTATCATCGTTCGATTGCCCATACTCGGCTTGTCGCCGTGAAGTTCTTGTGGTCGGTGAACGTCCAGGCACCTGCGGCACCATCGTCATGCATGATTCAAATAAAATGAACACCGCGCTCCGAAAGCCGTCGCGCTGCCAGCAACTGCTGGCCGAAGGCTCTGGTTTCATTCTGATCGAGACCATAGAACGCCTGCGTTTCAGCGGATTCCTGCGTGAAGTCCAGCGTTTCCGGAACGGCTGTCTGCATGCGATAGGCCAGCTCATGAGACTTCATTCCGGCTTCGATGACCGGATCGAGTGGGTATTGTTCTGCCGCAAGACGATCGAGCTTATTGGTTAAATTGAGGTTCTTCAGACGATCCGCAGCCGTCATGCCATTGCTCGGTTTGGCGTAATCGAGAGGATTCCTGGGATCGATCTTAAAATTGACCGCGTCGTAGGCTGGATCGAGATAGTGGGCATCCTTCTTGTCGAAGAAACGTGGGCCGATGTTGATGAATAGCGGTAGGTTGTCACTGAGCGAGCCGAGCCCATCGTTGATCCATGCACCAATGGTCGGAACACGCGGATCCAGAAAGTGAGGGCCGGAGTGAAACTGCACCTAGGCATCGTGATTATTCTCACTCGTCCACATCGACCGGACGAAAGCGATGTCATCGACACATGATCCGATATTTGGAAACCAGTCACTGACTTCAATTCCCGACTGGCCATACTTTTCTTAAAGCCGGTCTGAAGGGAAAGATTTTGGTGCGGGTATGGCCGTTGCCATCGCCTTTGATAGGGATGCGTCATTTTCGCCACGAGTAATCACAGAAGGGTCGTCCGACACAATATCGAGACCGAGCTCTCGTAGCTCATGATAGGTGCTGAGCTTCTTCGCTGGCGTGCCTGTCACAGTCACGGGCAAAGTCAGAAACACGTAAGACCAAGCGTTCACCTGCTGCGAGCTTCTTAGCATGAGGCAGGACAGATCCTGCCCAATGTTCAATCTCGTGGTACTGGCACTGCCGTTCAAATAGATTGCGTAAGTCAGCCAGTCGTCGTTCCATCTCGGACGTGCCCACGTCTCTAATGTTGCCGACGATGGATCTCTTGTCGTCCACTTCGGGGCGGACGTAGCCACGGTGGTCAGGATTCAGAAGGCGTCCTCGGGCGGTTCGTTTCGTCATTTGCACAGACTCCTCAAAGAGTGAGATGGGGTGATTTGCCTGCGTAGTTGGTTTCCGTTAGCTGGCGTGAAATCCGACATCACCAGTGAACTCACACATGGTCGAAAATCAGGAAACGCTATAAACCATTGGGATTACTGAAGATCAGCGCACGAAAAAAGCCGCCTGTGAAATCACAAGCGGCTTTTTCAGTGGAGGATAACGGACTTGAACCGATGACCTCTACAATGCCATTGTAGCGCTCTCCCAACTGAGCTAATCCCCCTTGGGTGTGCTGAGTTTCCTCAGCACGTCAAGACAGTAGCAGGATACTTTCGGGTGCGTCAAGGGGCCAGCATTTGATCAAAAAAACGCCTGTTTTTTGGGCTGATTGAGACAGGTTCTGGCCGAAATGTCGGACATGCATCCTGGCTCGCGCCACATGTCCCCATTCTCATGCGGCAAGTTGCGAAGCTCGTCGTACGATTCCCTCCCCTCCTGCGAAGAGTTACGGGCTCCTGCGAAGAGTTACGGGCTCCTGCGAACCGCCTTGGAGATTCGACCGTTACGACTGTAGTTGTTCGAGGACGGATGCGAATGGGACTCGCTCACAGACCCCAAAGCTGGCATGCCGGGTCAGGCGGGCGCGAACCATGCCGGGAGAGGACAAGCCACAAAGGAATCTTGCTTTGTCGCGAGTCGTTGTAAAGCGGTCGGGATACTCCCGTGCAACCTCATCCATCATCTTGCGAGCCGAAGTACCAATTGGTCGATTGGTCAGTTCGTTGATTTCCCAGGGGCCTTCCCCGACGCAGTGACTGCATTGGCCGCAATCGGCATCGAGCGACTCACCAAAGTGGTGAGCGAGGGTGGCCGATTGGCAGTGCTGAGCCGTTGTCAGATTCAAGACCTCGTCGATCCGGTGAACCTCCGACTGTTCTCGCTTAGTCAGCCGTTCGTACAGGTCATCCGCGAGGGTCTTGGAATCTTCGATTCGGCGCTGCCAGCGGTAGCCGTGAACCAGATCAGAAACTTGTACTTCGATCCAGTTTTGTTCACTCATATACTCGATCGCGCGAACAATCCGTTCGCGTTCGACCCCCAGTTTTTGGGTGGCCAACACCATGTTCAAGTGGAACCAAGTACGAGATTTGGTCAGTGTTGCTAATAACCCAGCGATAAATTCACGTCGCTCGCCGTCAAAGTGCTTCAGGATATGTTCAGACGTGACGAACGGCTTTACCCGATAAGTGTCGTACCGGGGTGAGGTCGCTTTGAGGTATCCATCAAGTTCGAGATAGGTCAGTAAGGTTCGCAACACCAGCACACGGATGTCGGTTTCGTTGGACAACCGGTAATGCGAAATGTGGAATGGATCACTTTGTCCGGCAACGACTTCGATCATCCGAGCGACCGCATGTCTCGATGGTGTGTCGCCATAGACAAAGTTTTCGAGAACAATTCGATCACCGGGAACGAGCAGCATTTCACAGGTTGATTCTTGGCCATCACGCCCGGCTCGGCCGATTTCTTGAGCGTAAGATTCGAGTGATTTTGGAGGGTTGAAGTGATAAACATAGCGGATGTTTGGTTTGTCGATCCCCATGCCGAAGGCAATCGTCGCAACGACGACGGATGAATCGGAAGCCAGGAAATCTTGTTGAATTTTTTCACGATCTTCCGGCTTCATTCCGGCGTGATAGGCGGTCGCATCGATGCCATCGGCCGACAATTGTTCGGCGACCTCTTCGGCCGTGCGTTGCAAAGTGACATAGACAAGTGTCGAACCGTCCGGCCGGTCGCGAAGTCGATCTAGCAGCGTTGGATAGGGATCGTCATTCGTGATCAGTGTGCTGCGAAGGTGCAGGTTCGGTCGATGAAATCGTGTTCGAATCGCATCTTCGGGTTCGATTTGGAATGCGTCGCGAATGTCACTGAGGACCGTTGGTGTGGCGGTGGCGGTCAGCGCTAAGACACGTTCGACCTCTAATCGTTTGCAGAGTTCGGCCAGTTTTAAATAATCCGGTCGGAAATTGTGACCCCATTGGCTAATGCAGTGAGCTTCGTCGATGGCAAACAGCGAGATGCGTAATTTCCCTAGGGAAGCCAAGAATCGCTCATTGAAAAAACGTTCCGGCGCGACGTACAGCAGCTTGGTTGATCCGTCGCGAATACCCGCCATCGTTTCTGCGAACGCTTGGCCGGTCAGTGTTGAGTCGAGTCGCGCCGCCGCGATGCCACGGCGTTTTAGTGAGTCGCATTGATCTTTCATCAACGCGATCAATGGCGAAACTACCACCGTGGTGCCCGGCAGCATCTGGCTGGGCAGTTGGTAACAAAGGCTCTTGCCACCACCGGTCGGAAAGACCGCCGCCACATTTTTTCCCGACAACAAACGTTCAACCACTGCGTGTTGACCATCCAAGAAGTGATCTAATCCAAACTGATTCTTCAGCACCTCGGTCGGATCGCCCAGTACGCCTTCCATGGTCGGTGATTTCGCCATCCTTGAACTCCTTGATTGAGTGACCGCTTCGATGAAAGCGGTTCCGTGAATGCAAGCAACAGGCGGCTTGCTCCTTTGGACGACCTGTTTTGATATCTGGTCGGTTTGTAACTGGCGGAGGTGTAACTGGCGGAGGTGTAACTGGCGGAGGTGTAACTGACGGAGGTGTAACTGGCGGAGGTGTAACTGACGGTGAGTTGACGACACAGTTTGGCACCGGCCTTCGGCATGCCATCGAACGAATTACGCTGTGGCCTTTGTGCCCTCAGTAGCTATTTTCCCCGTCTGTTCATGAATTCCCCGGCTGAGATTATCTCGCGGTCCATTTTTCTAATCGCTAGTTCAACGCATCTCCAGGTACTGTACAAAAAGACAGTCATATGTCAAGGTGAACGCGTTTGGCGAGAACTGGTTTTTCCACGACCTTGCTGCTTTACGAGCAGGCTTTTCTTGGACCTTGCGTTTACAAGACCTTGGAGGGTTTGACGCCGAGCATGCGATCCAACGAATCGGCAGTTTGGTAGATCAGTGCTTCGGGGAAATGAGCGTAGGGGTGAAAGTATTCGAACGTCAGATAGCCGTCATAGTTGATTCCATCAAAGGCTTCCAAAACCGCCGGCCAGTTGGTGGTTCCATCGAGTAGCGGCCGAAATGCTTCGAGTGAATGATCGGTCCCCTTTTTGGTGAACTCTTTGAGGTGGACATTTCTGATTCGCTTACCCAGGATCGGAATCCAATGTTCGGGAAACTGGTATTCCATGATGTTGCCGGTATCGAAGTGAACGTTCACGTACTCGCTTTGAAAGCTATCGACGAAATCGTTCATTTCCATCGGAGAAAGCAGGAACCCGTTGAAGAAGATGTTTTCCATGTTCAACGAGACTTTTAGCTTCTCGGCTAAGGGAAGCAATTTGCCGATCGCTTCTTTTGCCCTCCGTTCACAAACATCGTTGGGAGTCGGATCGTGATCCTCGCGCCAAGGCATGTGGACGGCACCGGGAACGACGAGCAGATTGTTGGTGCCCAGATCGTGAGCTGCTTGCGTCATTTGAGCGGCGAGTTCCATTCCGCGGACTCGTTCCGCCGGATCATTGCTGGTCAGCGGATAGGGCCAAAACAGAAACGAACAGACCCCGCTGATCTCGATCCCAATTTTGTCGGCCAGTTGTCGGATCTGGGTGAATTCCTTGGTGCCCGAGTTGGGGGACAGATCACTTTCCAGATCGTAATTCAGTTCGATGCCGTCAAAGCCCGCGTCCTTGGCTGTTTGTAAACACTGCTCCAGCGACATCTTGTCTGGATAGGGAAACGCCCACAGGTTGATCGACTTTTTCATCGCGTACTTCGGCTGCTTCGTCACAGGCTGATCGGCTGCTGAAGTGGATTGATTGCCCGAGGCCGCCAGAGCGGCGCTTCCAAATGCAGCGTAGGTCAGGAGTTCACGACGGCGAAGAGCTGATTGTGGTTTCATGGCAGGCTTCGGGAGTTAGATGGAGAAAAATCAATCGAGTACACCAGAGGGCAACGGTGAAGATTCAGCAACGCAGAAACGTCCGTTCAATTTTCAGCGGGCGAGAATTGTCTTCGCTGAGAACCATGATGATTGCGGCCGATCTGGTGCGTGTCTGGTACGGTGAATTGTGAAGGCATGTTCAAGAAGGGGCATCTATTGATTTTGTAAGTATTCAATCAAGTCTCGCATAGCGTGTGGTGGCAGGGTGTCTTGGAGACCCTCCGGCATCAACGAGGTACCAGAGTTCTTCAGTTCAGTGATCTGATCACGACGCAGGGTTGTTCGTCTGCCGTCAGCGTGTGCAAGCGTGATGCTTTGGCCCGCTTCTTGTTCGATGATGCCCATCAGGATTCGATCGTCCTGGGTGCGTACCAGATAACTTTGATACTGTGGGGAAATGGCTCGATTGGGATCCAAGATGGCGGTTAACAAAGTCGCCACGCTCCGATCGGTAAGATTCTGAAGACTTGCTCCGACCGCAGTCGTTTGGTCTTTTGCGACATGGCACACGGCGCAGTGTTGTTGGAATAATTTGGCTCCCCTCGTTCTGTCACCACGGTTCCCCATCTGGTCGCGGTAATGGTTGATGAGTTCACGTTTTCCGAGTGATTCGTTGGTGGCGACTAAGCGACTTGCTTTCACACGCATCGATCGTGATCCAGTTTGCGTTAACTGTTGTCTCGCAGCGGGTGATAGATCCGCAGCTTGAATGGTCCCCTGCTCCAACGCATCCAATAAGATTTCGATCCAATTTCTTCGCTGCAAGATCTGTCCGACACATTGGCTGCGGACCGAGTCAGACATTGATTCCCAGCGGTCGACAAACGCCACGCACGTGCTGGTGTCACCCAGTCGCGATAATCGGTCAATCGCATTCTGTTGCAAAACCAATGGTGTTTGAGGCGATACCAAGTCGAGCAGCAGTTGCCTTTCTTCTTCTTTCTCACCGATGCCGGTCCCCACCAGATTCAAAGCGGCTTGGCGGTGCGATTCATCGCGATCAGAATCTTTGATCCAACGCTTCGCCTGTTCGTAGAGTGGTTGCAGTTGCTCATGTAGGGGATGCTGTGATGCAGGCCGTTCCTTCAGTGCATTGGTGAAACAGGCAGCCAGTTGCAATTGCTGCGGGATGTCAATTTTGGTCGTGGCGAATAACTTGCCGTAGCGTGTTGCCACATTGACCCCGCGGGCTTCTGCTGTGCTCAATAAATCGGTCACCAGTGCTGCGGGAACCGTTGCCAAATTTTCGGCATGTGCTTCGGAAAACAAATCATCAAGGATGGCTGTTGCGTGCAATCCTGCTGATGAACTGATGGCTTGAATCAACCATCGATCCAAATCGCCGTTGCGTACAAGTGTGAGCAACGTCTTGGCGGCTCGGGCGTCGTTTGATTGGCCGAGTGTAAGTGCGACCTGCAAGCGAACCTGCGGATCGGAGTGCGAAGCGAGAGGTTCAAGTTGCTGCAGGATTTGCTTTGTATCAGCCGAATCGATGCGTGGTTCTGCCAATCGAATCGCCGTAATCAGAACACCGGAATGATCCGATTGTAAAGCAGAGATCAGCAGCGATCTGTCTAACTTGTTTTTGAAATTCAAGATCGATAACGCGTGGACCTGAGCGTGTGGAGTGTTGGCTTCTTTGGTAAGTGATTTCAGCAGTGGCCAAGCGATGGGGTCGTTGCGTTCGAGGAGCCACTGCTGGGCGAGATCGCGGGTTGGACCTATCGGAGAACGCAACGCATCGACTAGTTGCTTGGTCGTCGCATCACCCCTGATATCTCGGGTGACGGAAGATCCATTGATCTTTGAAACGCGATACAGTCGGCCTCGGTCTGCACCCGCCCTCAGATCGAGCTGTGCTTGCCAGGCATCAGGTATCCATTGGGGGTGTTCGATCGTCTCGCGGTACATGTCGGCGATGTAGAGGTGCCCGTCGGGGCCAATCAACACCCGTGCCGGGCGAAACCAAGGATCGGCAGAGGTAAGGAATTCGTTTCGCTGCTCGGATGTTGAACGGACGGCTCGATAGCTTGAGCCATCGGGAACCAGCATCGTTCGATGCACCAGGTTGTGGACTGGTTCGCAAATGAACGCGACGTCATGCTTGTTATCGACGGCGAATTCGGGGGAACGAGCGACGATCGCGCTGCAAGCGGAGGTGAACCGGTTCGCCGCAAATAGGTCATTGAATCTTTCGGTCGCAGCCGTCCTCGGAAATATCGGCGGTGCCACGGGTGGGTTAAATAATTGCTGGGATCCACCCAATACCTTCACCGCATCGTTGCGGCCCAGATAAGCATCATCGATCGGAAAGTGATACATCGGCCGCGAGTTGTCATTACCGAACCACTGGCCCCAATCGTTTCGGCTGCGGATGAATTGGGTCCGTCCACTTGTTACCGCGAATCGGCCAGAATCCGGCCAGAGCTGCACGTCATGCCCCGAGGCGTTGATGACATCGCCCGTTTTAATACTGGTGAGCTCACCTAAGTTGTCTCCGCTGGACAGGTGCAGAGAGTGATCCAGTCCATAGCTGAATCCACTGATCCGATGTTGGGGATTGGCCAAGCGAAAACCGGAATACAGTTTCTTGACCTCATCCGCCCGATCATCTCCGTCGAGGTCGCGAGCAAAGAGGATGTCGGGTGCGGAACTGATCAGGACTCCATCTCGCCAAGGAAAAACACCCGTTGGAAACGATAGGTCGTCCAGAAATGTCGTGGCGGTGTCGAATTGCCCGTCCTGATTTTGGTCAACGAGGACTTTGATACGTCCACCATTTTGACCTTCGGGATAGTCGCCCATTTCGACAACCCATAAGCGGCCACGTTGGTCGAATGCCATGTTGATGGGATCCTCCACTAGCGGCTCAGCAGCAATCAATTCGATTTGATAACCGTCGGTCAATTGAAACATGCCGAGCGATTGCTCAGCGGGTGTTGGTTGGCTTCGTCCGCGTGAACGCAGGACTTCATGGATCCGTGAAACCAGCAGATCCTCTGTCCCACCAGTCCATGGTCCTGGCAAGTTGTAATAGATGCCACTGCGGTCGTACTCATAACCACCTTCGGCACGCATCCTTTCACTTGCGATGTATCCCAACACATCATTTGCGTACGCGGTGACCCATAATTTTGGGTCATCAAGTTCTTTCTTCAGCCTGAGTGCGTAATCGACGACGACCTCACCGCCCAGAAAGACCATGGTCAATTGATTACCAAATTGCCAGGTTTGAAGGGGAATGGGGTAAGTGGCTGGTAGCCGCCCGTGTTGTTTCAGCACGTCGAGCATTTGTTCGGCATGTCGTCGTGTTTGCACGTCGCCGATATTAAGTTTGCTCTCCAGTTCTTCTTGGGTCGGCAATTCAAATGACGCGGCCGCATAATCGAACCGTGCATCGAGGGGCTGATCGATGACCCCCATTTCGCCTTCCAATATGCGAATGACCTCTGCCGATAAGGTGCGGCCATGAATCTTTGTCGCATCCAAAGTGCCGCGCGGATTTGGGTTCGCATCTGCTCCACAACCGATGGTGCACAGGGCGACAGCATCGGGGTACTTGGATTCCAGTTGCATCGTCGCGTATCCCGCCCAGTCACCGTTGATGCGGTAATGATTTCCGCCCAAGGTGGTGCAGTGACAGGCATAGTTGAAAACAACGCCTCGGATTTTGCCATCGATTCCGGTGACCCGTAATGTGGGGACGGAATGATCGACGGGGCCATCGGCTTGCAACCCAAAGCCGCTCCAGCGACCGTTCGTCAACACTCGGCGGTTGGCAGCGAATTTTGCCTCCCCCACGGCGTAATGCAGGTGAACGGCTGCGAGTTTTTTGATCGAATCATCGACCGCTTGCAGGATACCTTTGACTAGTTGTTGGCGATAGCGAATGCCGGCTTCTTGTTCTTGCTGACTTAATGGTGTGGCAAAAATGTTGCTCAGTTCAGAAACGAGATCAGGACCGCAATGTGTGTGGGTGCTGCAGAAGACAATTTGTTCGCGCGACAGTCCATGGGATTGTTGAAGCTGGCGGGCAATCTCACGAGTCATCGTCCCCGGCAGCCCAATGTTGTCGACCGCGAGTAAGACTGTGGTTCCGCGATCGGTCTGATGTCTCAGCGCGATCGCGCGAACATAGAGCGGCGTGTCAATTCCTTCGCTGGCATGGTCACGACTGCCGTAGCCGGACATGCGGACCGGTTCAGTCGGTGTCACATCGACCCGCGAAAAACCAGCTTGCCAAGGTGTTTGCGCAGAAATCGAGTTGGCTGCAAAGGCCAGAAGAAATCCAATGCTGATCAGGCGAATCATTGCATGTCGAAAGCAGGAGGTAGCGGGCAAACCCTCTCATCATATCCCAGTCATTCGTCCGTCGGGTGGCGGAATCAAGTGGAAAGCCCGAACACTCGGTAAAAGTCGGATGGCGATTTCGTGCCCCAATCTGAAATCGCAGATGCGTTGATTCGCTGGGTCTGTACCACGACGCGGTTGCCGATTCACACTGTGGCATGGTGCGTCAAGGGTGGACTGCGATGGCGTGTGGACTTGTGAGCCTGAGTGAGTGTTTAGCGGAGGTGAGTCTTAATGACTTGAGCAAGTTCGTCCGTCGCGCGGAGCCCATCATCAAAGGCTCCAGCGAGGTGAACAAAACCGTGTAAATTGCCTTCGTATCGTTGCAGGGTGGTTGGAACACCCGCGTGCAGGAGTTTGCTGGCGAATGACTCCCCTTCGTCTCGCAGGACATCGTATTCGGCGGTGATGACGTGCGTTGCGGGTAATCCGGTAAGTGATTTGGCTTGGCTCGGTGCGGCCATCTGCGAGGCAATTTGATTTCCGAGGTATTGCCGCCAGAACCACTGCATCGTGGTGCGAGTCAGTCCATACTCATCGGCAAATTGGTGGTAGGAAGTGGTGTCAAAATTCGGTTCGATTACCGGATAGAGAAGGACTTGCAGGTCCACTGTTGGTCCGCCCTCATCTCGGCAATGCAAAGCGACGGCCGCCGCCAAATTACCGCCAGCACTATCACCCGCCAATGCGAATTTTCCCGGCAGCACGCCTAGCTGTTCAGGGTTTTCGGCAACGTATCGAGTCGCTTGGATGCAATCTTGCAGAGGCGTTGGATACGGGTGTTCGGGCGACAGTCTGTATTCAACCGCGATCACCACACAGCCAGAGGTTTTCGCAATTCGTCGGCAGAGTGCATCGTGGGTTCGAATATTTCCCAAGACCCATCCGCCACCGTGAAAGTACATCACAGCCGGCCTGGGTGATTCACAATCAGAAAAAACACGTATCGGGACCGTTTTGTCTATCGTGTGATCCTTGACCCGACGTATTGATGGTGACTCGCCAAGATGATCGGTCATGCTTTCGAACAGTAGCCGCGCTTGTCGCGGTGGCAATTCATGCCATGGCGGCTGGTTTGTGGTTGCCCGTGCTCGGAGGAAAATTTCGGCCTGTTCGGTCAACGGCATGGTATGGCTCGACGAAGATCGTGTACCGCGATGATTCTTGCTCTTGATACATCTCGATTGCAAGTTGCGATGTCAATAAGTGTGATCTGCAAGGAACGCATCGAAACTTGGTTGCTTATCCACCGACAAATCGGTCACACAACGTTCTGGCTTCGCTGATCTCGGAGGTGCCAGTGATCACAACGCGACCATCACGAAAGAGTGTCACGCTATGTTCTGCATCGGGAAACAGTCTTACAAAGAAAGGTGTTGATTGGACGCGGCCAACCGATTCCCATCGCTGAACATACAGCGACAAATCGACATCATGTTCGTGCGGCCGACTGATTTGGACGGCATCACGACCGCACAGAGCGGCCGCTGATTCACTGTGCACGGCTCGGTCACCTTCCAGGAACTCGTATTGCCTGTCTTTGCAGGCCGGGCAGTTTTGTGAAATCCCCGGAGAGAGTGTCAGCGAGCGAATACGATTGCTCCATAGATCCACTGATTTTAAGTTTCCATCCACAGCGGATCGATTTCCCGAGAGCCACTTGATCGCCTCGATTGCTTGCAGACTGGCAATCAGATGTGTGGCTGCCCCAACCACACCCGCCGTATCGCAGGTATCGACCGCAGAAGCGGGTGGCGGTTCGGGAACCAAGCAACGAAAGCAAGGTGAGCCTTGGCCATCGAAGAGGCGAACTTGTCCTGTCGCCCCGATGCAGCCACCGTGAACCCATGGTGTCTGACTGCGCAATGACCAATCGTTCAATAAAAATCGAATCAAAAAGTTGTCGGCTGCGTCGATGATCAGGTCGCAACCACTCAGGATCGAATCCATGTTTCCCGAATTCACATCAGTGACGATTGGCGTCAGCTCGATTTCGGAATTGATGCCCATTAATCGCTGGCAAGCGGCATCCGCCTTTGATCTTCCCTCGCGGGCATCTTGCTCTCCGAACAGGGACTGACGTTGCAAGTTGCTCCATTCCACGACATCGCGGTCGATCACCCGTAAATGGCCAACACCTGCACGTGCGAGAAGTTCGGCAGCGACAGTGCCCAATGCGCCGCAACCCAGCACAGCAACGGTCGCATTGCCGATCTGTGCCTGCCCGTCAGCACCGATGGGGCTGTATTGGACTTGGCGTGCGTAGCGATCGGAAGCGGAATCCATAATGATCCAAAGTTTGAGCGTGCCGGGATTTTAGTGGAGTCAGCGTCAGGACGGCAGTCGCCGCGAGTGACCAGCCACTGATTTGCGAGTAACCAGCCAATTTAAGCAACTCACCAGTTTTTCATGCCTCTTCGGTTTTAAGCTGGAACTTGCGGTTCGAAAACCGGTCGGCCACCCTTCTCCGATTCCAGACGCAACACCCCTCCGCAATTTTACTGCCATCAATTCTAATTCTGCTATGAATGATCCAAAGGAAAGCTTACTCGCTGTGATCCGTGACCGGGCACAGTTGATGCGTGAAATCCGGGCCTGGTTTGATGAGCGAGACTTTTGGGAGGTGCAGCCACCTTGTTTGTCGCGTGAGTGCATTGTCGATTTGCACATTGATCCGATTGCCGTTTCAAGTGAACAATTCGGTTTGTCGGTTGATGTGCCGGATCGTTATTTTTTACAGACCTCACCTGAAGCAGCGATGAAACGGATGCTGGCAGCGGGCGCCCCATCGATTTATAGCATTGGGCCAGCATTTCGCAGCGGTGAACGGGGGGCAGAACACAATCTCGAATTTACCATGCTGGAATGGTACCAATTGGATGCGGGCTACGAGGATGGCGTTCGGTTGCTCGGTAGCTTGGCCAACCAATTGCTGGCTCGAGATGGTTTCGATGTGGTCTGCTATCGCAGTTTGTTCCACGATCAGTTTGCGTTTGATCCCATCGAGGTTGAACTGGATGTTTTACAGGATTGTATTTCGGATACTGAGGGCGACTCGGCAACCGCTGATTTAGCAATCTCTTTGGCCGGTGATCGTGATGGATTGTTGGAAGCACTTTGGTCGTTGGCGGTTCAGCCAAGTTTGGGAAAAAAGCGGCCTGTGATTGTGAGGAATTATCCGCTGAGCCAAGCGGCGTTAGCGAGAGTCGCTGAGGATGATCCCGATTGTGCGGCGCGGTTTGAGCTGTTTGTCGATGGTGTCGAATTGGCCAATGGCTACCACGAACTTGGGGATCCTGTTGTATTGCAGGAAAGATTCGAGAAATTTAATCGCGAACGTTCGCAAATTGGAAAAAAAACATTGCCTCTGCCGGAACGTTTTTTGAAAGCGATGCAAATTGGTTTACCTCCCTGTTCTGGCGTCGCAATGGGGGTTGATCGTCTATTGATGGTGCGCACGGGCAGAGCTGAGATCGAAAAAGTTTTAGCGTTTCCGATTGAATTGGCATGAGGTTGTAATTCGCATTGACCCCAAATGCCCGCTAGACTGAAGTGTTGTTCGATCGGAGATAAACATGGAAAACACTGACAGCAAAACTCGACGCTTAGCGGTCAATGCCGCGTTCCTAAAGGATATCAAGGACGATAACCATGATTTGAAAGCGATCGTAGATCGGATTGCACCGCTTTCCGAACACTACCAAACTGCCGTCAATCATTGGCCGGAATTGGTCGGATTACTGGAGCAGCTATGTGATCAATTAGCGTTGCACTTCTCGCTTGAAGAGGCATATGGCTATTTTGAAGATGCGGTCAATCACGCACCTCAATTGTCGGTCAGTGCTGAGTGCCTGCGAAGTCAACATCCGAATTTGTTCAAGACAATTCGTGGGTTGGCTGACAATGTGTTGGAAGTTAACACCGACAACACGGAACACGTGACGAAGTTTCTAAACGCCTACCAGAGGTTTCAGCAGCAGTTCATTGCGCATGAAGAAGCTGAATTGAAGCTGATTCTTGATGCGTTGGATGACGATCTTGGTGTTGGCGACTGAGGTTCGATTTCCACGCGATCGAATCTTTTGCGTGCTCGCGTCTCTGTCCCGATTGAACCCCGTCGATTCTGGCGAGGCGAACGCTGTCGGTTGCGGTCGGATTCAAGCCTCTGAGGAGTCAACTGTCGATTCAGTATTCAGTGGGTCGGTTGCTTGACGCTGGTTGGTAGCGATTCGTCCAAACAGGGCGACGGCGCTTGGTACCAAGATCGTGCGGACGTAGAAGGTGTCGATCAAGACGCCCAAGCCGAGAGCGAACCCGAGTTCGATGATGCCTCGTAACGCTGGGCCGCTATTGGCATTGGGCAGTCCCAGCCAAGCCGCGATCGGCGGAAACCAAGCCGACGCAGTCATGCTGAAGAAGGTGGCGGCCATTACTAAACCGCAGGCAGTGATGATGCCGCCAGTTTTTGCAACCGCTTTGCGAATCGCGGCCAGCCAACCCATCTTTCTCTGTTCCTCCGCAATTCGAGTGACCAGGTAGACGTTGTAGTCTTGGCCAACGGCCACCAAGATGACGAACAGAAACAATGGGAGTTTCCAATCCAGCCCGACAAAGTCATCTCCATAAGCACGCTGAAAAAACAGTAGTGTCAATCCGAGTGTTGCGTAGTAACTGATCAATACTGTGATGATCAGATAGATACAGAGCCAGACGCGGCGAATGACGAGGACGAGAACTGCAAAGACCGCGATCACAACTGCGATCTTTATTTTTCGATTGTCTCGTAACGTGACGCTTCGCAAGTCGATGATGGAAGGCGTGGTTCCGGTCAATAGAACCGTAGCATCTTGCCATTTCGAGCCTTCGACCCCCGTTTGATACTCAACAAACTGTCCAACCTTGGTAACGATGTTTGCTGTGTCGACTGAAAAGGGATCGCCGTCGATCGTAACGTCTAGTCGCGCGAGCCGGTTTTCGAATTTCGGAAGCGATGAAAAGAAATACTGCTGGGCGACTCGATGATTCCGCAACGCCCTTCTCCGCCACGCATCCTTGCTAAGCAAGCCCATGTCGCGATCAGGCGGGAAATCGCCCAGCGGATCAGCGGCTGTGCGGACGGTTGAAACCCCTTGGACTGTGTAGATTTTTTCCGACAGCGATTGGATCTGTTTCTCGAACTCTTTGCGAGGCGTATCCTCCTGCCGTAACAAGAGAACGGTGACGGGAGTGATCTCACCGATGTCAAAGTGTCGCTGCATCAAGCGAAGTCCGCGGCGACTGGGGGCGGAGTGATTGAGTTGACTGCTCAGGTCATAGGTGACTGAGTCTTCATGCTGGAAGCCAAAGCCCGCTGGAATCATTAGCACGAATAGACCAATCACCAGCGTGGCAAAGGGGCGTCGCGTCAGCATCAAAGCGATCCAGTTCCACAGGTCAGCAGGGACCCAGCGGCGGTTGGCTCGTTCGAGCGGAAGCAGCGACGGTGGTTGCGGACCAACCAGTTTGACCCTCGTCGGCCAAAACACAGCGGGACCGGCAAGTCGCAGCATCGCCGGTGTGAGTGTGGTGCAGACCAGCAGGCCTACCAGTAAGCAAATTGCAACGATGGGGCCGGTGTAATGGAATTTCCCAAAGTCGGCGATCCACAACATCGCTAATCCAACTACCGTCGTTAAGGCACTTCCCAGTAAAGCACCCATGACGCCAGTGAGTGCATTTTCGCACGCCTCCGGCCAATCCGCTCTCGCCGCCTCTTCGCGTAAACGGGAGATCAGGAATAAGCAATAGTCGGTGCCCGCTCCGAACAGGATCACCACAATGAAGATGCGGCTGGTGGTGAAGATTCGAATATCAAGGAACGGAACGATGCCCATCATCGACCAATTGGTCAGCAGCAAAACCAATGACGTCGACACCAAAACTGCGACGCCGATGGAAACCATGGGGATCAAAACCAGCAGCGGTGCTCGATAGACGGCTGCCAAGATCAGCAAGATCATCGCGACGGTGATCCACTCGGTGTAGCGAATTGCATCGCGAGCCGCAGTCAGAGTTTCACCCCCGATGGCCGCTGAACCAGTCGTCAACAATTCCAACCCTGGTTCTGTAAATCTTGCGCTGTAATGGAGTACTTCGGCGGTCAGTTCGTGAATCGCTTCGACGGTGGCAATGTTTCCGGTTGCCGCTAACTCACTGGACAACTTTAGGATCGCCAACCGCGATTGCTCTTTGCGCATTCTGCTGCCAATGACGGTATCATTCCAAGACAGCACATCGAGTAGTGAGTTCCAGGGATCAAGTGAACGATCTTCGATGTCGGTGGCGACCGTCGGGAGTTGGGGCATCAATATCAAGGCCGCTTCAAAATCTTCACCGACCGATTCTTCGGATTCTCCCCAGGCTTCCAGCAACTTGCCTCGGTCCCAGTGGGCGATTGCCATCCGTGGTTCGTACATCGTCGGCGCGTCACTGGGCACGCGTTCGTCGAGTAAACCATAAAACACTTCGTCGGCCGCGATGCTTTGGTCTAACGCATCCCGGGTCAATTGAATCCAGTTGGACCAAGCTGCTCCCTCGACGGGCGGTCCGCCCTCGTATCCGCTCTCTATAGCACGTTGCCAGCTCACCTCTGCTAAGCGGTGGTAGAGACGTCTTAGCAAGTCGAGTCCGACAATTTCGTCACTCTTGCTGAACTTCGCATCATCACGAGCCAAGACGAGCACGATTTGGCTGCGTGAACGATCACCGGGGAATGCGTCATCTAGAAGATGCCCCCCGGCAACGCTGCTCATCTCGTCTGGTAGGTACTCAAAGTCACCGTCGTAAGCGACGTCGGACCAGCTAGGTGCAGCGACGCGAATGGCGACTGCCAGCAGCAACCAGCCGCAAAGAATCCATGGCGATCGCTTCAGGGTCCATCGCGACCAACGATGCGAAAAAGAACGATGCGAAGAAGAGCGATGCATCGGCCGCATTGTTTCGGAGGGTGGGGGTGGGCAGCTCTGGACTCATCCAATGTACCAATCCCATCCCGTTTCGGGCATGCCTTGCCAATCCTGCATCATTCCGGGCCTGCTTTGGCAATGCACGCCTATTTACACGGGAATTCAAGCATCAGCAGTCGATTTACCGCTCTATCGGGGGACTGTCTGAGCTTTGGCGCCCGTTGTTGATCGTCGTTTTTTGCCGTTTTTCGTACCGGCGGCGGGCCGCTTTAACGGCGTTACCTCGGCCTGTATTCCAAGAGGACGTAACGCATTTTGCAGACCACGAGCGCTGATTCCGCCAGGCAGTTCCATGACCTGGACTTCTCCTTGGGGGCGTGCTGCTTCATCTAGCTGTTTGACCATGTCAACAACCAGATCGAGCAACGGTTCACCTTCGGCACTCACCAAGAGCGTGTTTCCGACGTTATCAACGCCGATTGAAAGCTTGCCCTTGAAAGAAAAGTTGGCGCCACCACCATCTTTTCCACTCTCGGATTGTAAACCACTTCCGTTCCCATCCCGACTCTTTTTCGCTTCCTTGGTAGCTCCGTCACCACGTCCGCCCGGATTTTGGCCGCCTTGTGCAAAGGTTCTGTCATTGCTGCTTAACAGATCCCGATAGGCATCTTTGATTGTTTCGGCGATTTGATCCGCTTTGCCGTATGCGATACTCACTAACTTGGTGAACCGAGTCTTTCGTTTGTTGACTGGTTCTGGCACGTCCCACAATTTGATCAATTCCGAAATAGTGCGCAGTTGTTCATTCGTTGCGCCACTGACAACCAAGGTATTCGTGTCTAGGTCGTCAATGAATCGCAGCTTTGAACTTTTGCCAAGTCCAGCGGGGGCAGGTGCATCGTTGTTGGGAATGTCATAGCCCCAATACATCATGTCGAACGGATCTGTTCCTTCGGAATCATCTTCATCTTCAAAGTAATCTTTAAGATTTAAACGCATCCAAGAGGCCGAAGCATGTTCGATATGAAAAACCTGATACGGCCGTTTGGGTGGAGTGATTTGCAGCATCAGATTCTCCAAGCGGTCTAAGGCAGCCACATCGGGGCTCACGAGTAGCAGATTGCCGTCGGTGTCGATCTCGATTCGAATAGCGGCGGGTGCTGCGTCAGCGTCGCCATTGCGTTGTGGGTTCCTGTCGGGCTTGGTCGGAGCAAACAAGCGATCGAAATCGCGAGAGGAGCGAATGGGTGGCAAAGCATTGGGACGGCCAATCTGGGAATCCGACCCGGTGCCTTGATCTTCCACCCGCGAACTCTCTTCCTGTTGAGTCGCAGTAAAACGAACGCTAGGAGCAATTGCGAATTGAGCCAAGGTTGCGTCATTGGGTGCACTCTGCTCATCCTTGTTGCGGTCGTCTGTCGCATTGTCTTGCTGCTCGGGCTCTTCCTTTTGGGTGTCTTCACGCTGGGTATTTGCCGCGTCAGTGTCCGATTGATTGACTTGAGGTGGCCTCTGGTTGGGGTCCTTAAAACTCTCTTGGGCGGGTAACTCAAGTTGGTTCGGGGAGAGGCGATTCCATTGTTCTTTCAAACGCTGCAGGTAATCATAAGTCTCGGGAGTTGCCGAGGCATCAATTGCCCGCATGGTGCGTCGATCGCCACCGGATGGCGGAAACTCACCAAGCTTGACCAACAGCGACTGGACTTCTTCGAGCTCCCATTCATTTGCCCACAGTAAGATCTGTCGATAGCGTGAGTTTGCGGCGACCCGGAACTTGTCCTTTTCGCGTTTTTTCTCTTGTTGATTTCCGTAGTAACCATACATGTAATTTCGACGTTGTTCGTCTTTGTCACCGTCCTCTTTTTGCCCCATCAAAAAGTCGATCGATTCGGCAACCTCGACTGGGTTCAATCGCCGCAGTGGGAGTACTTCGAATCGCCGCCCACTTCCATCAAGTCGCTTGATCAGGGAATCAATGACGAACCGATCTGCGGCCGATCCAGACACAATCAGTGCGTTGTTTTCACTGTCGATGCTGACCCTGGTAGTGGGTTCCAGGATGTTCATATCGCCAACGATCTCGATCAGTTTTTCTGGATCGAGCGAGGTCAAACGGAAGACTTGAACGCGTGTTTGTATGTCGGTCAAAGACACGATCGCGTCACTCGGCATGTCGATGCGTTTTAGGAATTGCATCGCCGCAGCAACGCGGTCGGGCGGGGCTCGGATAATAACGGAGTTCTGACGTGTGTTCGCCACGATGGCGATTTCATTTTTTGGTTTGGTCGCAGCCATCCCGTTGGGATTCTGGTCGCGCATCTGTTGCAGCATTTGCATTTGCTGCGGCGTCAGGGGCGCATTGGACTTTTTCTCAACCCCAAGAAACTGCTCCAGCAGTTTCTTCGCTTCTTCCGCCGGTAGGAAACGCAATTTGAATTCCGGTGCCAGCGCTTCCATGCTGTCGACGTCGAGTTCTTGTTTAAGCAACTTGGCAACCTGTCGAAGATTTATCGCAGCATCCATTGCTTCGATACGGTTGGTGGTTGTCAGCGCGGTTAATTTACCGTTGCCGCTAATCATCGGCGCCAATTCTGCAGCCAGTTTTTCTGCGGATAACCAGCCGACGTCTAGTGATGTGCGAACGAACGCGTGGGGCTGTAAGTCGAACAGTTGATCGATTTCGACCCGTGGAACCATGGCCGGGTTGATCGTTTCGGTTTTCGCAATCGTCAGTCCACCGTCAATTTCCAACAGTGTGTAACCGCGGGCCAAGAGATGGCGATTGAACAAGTCGCGTGTTTGTTCAACGGTGTAGCGCCCGGGCGAACGCATGTTGACGCGGTCAGACGGCAACTCAAGCCAATCCAGTGGTTGATCGGAGATGTCAGCAAGCCATTGCACCAATTCAACCCAGCCTTGGTTGCGGAATTGGAAGGAAACGCGACCGTCATCACCAACTGTTGCGGTCAGCTCAGTGGGGTTCCCTTCAATTGAATCCGCTTGATCGCGGCGAATTACTTTTGGCTCTGGCGAGTCACCTGGCTGTTCCGTTTTTGGTTTTGGCTCGTTGTTCTCTTCACCACTTGGTTGGCCTGCTTGGGACGCGGTTGCATCGGGTTGTCCAGCATTGTTGCTTTGTTGGACCGCCGATTCTTCGCTGACTTTGACAGCCGTCACTTTTGCTTCCTGCGCGTCAAGTGTGCATGCAAACGTGGCAAATGCCAGGCAGGCGACGCAAGAACGGAGAGTACAGTGAATCAGGGAATGCACGGAGAGAGCCGACGTGGAAAAGCAACCAAGACGATTAGATCGACCCCTATCGTACCTTGTCAGGATGCAAATTCCGCGGTTTTTATTCAGCCTGTTTGACGAGAAGTTCCCTTGTTGGCGACTCGACATAACAGGGATTTGGAGCATCGGTTCGCTGTTTTGCTTGATTTGCCGCCGGGCCGTTCGTTTTTATGGAGCCGATTTGGCGTAAGCGGCGGCTATTTGTAGCGATCTGGCTTCGGAATGAAAGTGTCCAGCGGTGAAAGGTCTTCGCTGGATGGTTGCTCAGCGAACTGATATCCCAGAGCGGCAATTTCGTTCGCTGCGGTGACGAGTTGTTGCTCGTTGTTTAGTTTTAGTGAAATCCCGCGGAACACCTCGAGGATTTGATCGATGGTTGGAGATTCCACTTTTTGAGAAACGCTTTTCAAGCGTGCTGCCGCTCGTGCTGCCCGTTTGGCAACGGTGACTCCGTAGGTCGCTTTCTGGGTGGCAACGGCTGTGCCTCGCAGGGCAGCCTCCAGTTCGGCAATCATGCCTGCGACGAACATGAGTCTTAGCTTTTCCGGTGATCGGACTTGATTCGTTTGGCCACCACTGAGAGAAAAATTGTGGCGGATGGTGCCCTGGCTCCACGAGACAAATTCAAAGTCGAGGCTGCCGGCGGAATGACCGCCAACATTTACAAGTTGCTCATCAGCGGTTGTATGGCATCTCAAGCAGCTTTGGGCGACTAGATAAACGTTGACTGGATTTCGCATGCCGGCTGCGATGCTGGCTGCGATGCGCTGAGTGCGGTGTTCCGGTGACTCGTCTTTCCTGGTCAGTCCTTCTCCACCGTAATCGTGGTGCAGATCGTTCCAATCCTTGGCGGCACCGTGGCAAGATTCACACGAAACGCCCGCGATTACGTGCAGGTCTCCCGCCGCTGTATGTTGTTGCGTGTAATGACAAGCGACGCAGCGATTGTCATGCTTGATCGACGTTAGTTGTAACTTTTTTGCGATTAGCTTCGCTTCTGGTCGGCGATGTAACTCGTCAAACGTTTTGGCGTGCGGGGTACGCCGCCAAACTTCGACGGAGGGGGCGTGGCATTTGATGCATGCCTCATTGCTAAGCACTTTGTGGGGATCGGCTGGACGCGCCGGTTCCATTGCTTTGCGAGGGGTGCTCGAGGTATTCGCTGCACAGGTCGCACCAATCGCCAATGCGATCGCGGCGATGGTGCATGAGGTGGCGTGGCTTCGGCTAGTCTGCATCGCTTTCTCATCGGGTCAGATCATATAAATGGATCAACCGGCACCACTAGATGTGTCAGATAGTGGGGAACGCGAGTCGCTGTGATGAGCCGACTGCGATCACGCCGGACGCTGAAAAATAGCTCAAGGATCAGGCGTTGGAGCGAGTGTCTACTTTCCCTCTGGTGGCTCATCCCATTTTGCTCGCAGCCGGAACGGACATGACGATCAAGCGTATCAGTCTGTGTCTTCGTGGTTACTGATTCGAGTCTTCAGTAACCGCCTCCCCCTTCAGATTACTGTTGTGTTGCCCGGTAATCCCAAGTCCTCACGTGCACTTGCCGAGCGGTGGCTCTTTTGCGGTGGGGTATGGAGTGCCACTGTGGGGTTGCGTGTTGCGTCTTGTTGCTTTCCCTGACCGAATCAAAACGCAAATACTTTGGTGTCGCCACGTCCGCTGCGCACCATGTTGCGATTTCGATTAAGCAATGAATGGCTCACCCGCAAACGATCGCGAAACCGCGTCGGCTTACACACACCCACCGGAAGCGATCACTCTAAGATCGACTCAGCCTCTTTGATCACCGACTCGACGGGGATGTCAGCGGTTGTCGAGGTATAGACTCGAACAACTTGGCTGTCTTTTGCAACGACGATCGTGACCGGTGCGTCGGCCCGGAGTTTGTAATTCAGCGGACCGGTTTCAGCTTCCTTCGCGACCACAACGGGAACCTTGATTACCTTGCCTCGATTTGCGACTCGCGATGCGGTTTCTCTTAACCCTCCGAAGCCTTTCCCAAGCACGGTAACAAGTCCTCTCAGGCGAGACCGCTCGTTTCGCCGCACGGTAGCATCCAATCGCTGAACCAATTGCTGCACTTTTCCGTCTGTCTCGCGCAGAAAGACCATGACCATTGGGCTCGAACCGTAGCGGCACCGATAGCAGAGGTCTTGTCCGGGTTCGACACCGTCGTCGATCGCACCGCCCGCCTTGGTGACGTAGAAGACTCCGACGGGATCACCGGTCTGCAATCGATCTTCATCCGCACGGCCAGACTTGGCTGGGCATACGGCAGCGGCAAAGGCAATGCAGCAGACGAAAGCACGGAGCATTCCGAGGAAACCCTTTAAAGGGGGGTGGGGACGCGATGAAGCAACCGGATCAATCGTAGATTATTCAGAGTCTCAAGGATCTGGAAACCCTTTAGGCCGTACAAATTGCCTAAATGCATTCCCCGCAGCGGACAGGAGCAGCTCCCTGGGGGGGTGTGGTGGTTAGCTCTGGTAGGCGGAAACGACCGGTTGTGTTCCGACTGGGCACCCCCAACGAGCCTCGATCGAGAATAAGCAATTTTCTTGATTTGCCAAAGCATCGCTCGATCGGGCGTGGTGAAGTCGGAAAGTCGACCCTATTCAATGGAAATCGAGTCGATGACCACGGTTGCATCAGGTTGGCCTGTAAGCCGGAGCTGCAGTGATTCAATCGTTCCGGTCCATGAGTCATCTTTGGGCAGCGGTTGGCTGACAGTCACCATCTCAGAGTTCCCGGCTGGAATGCGTACTGTGATGACTTGTTCGAAGTCTTCGTTGCCGGCCTTTTTTGCCAGCAAGTCAACATCGCAGGCAGAGGGACATTGAGCGGTGATGGTGAGCTTGCCTTGATTTCGTTGAGAGTCGAGTTTGAGACCATTGCGTAACAGGCTTGCTTCGCCTTCGTGCAATTTGAAATCGAGGAATCCTTCATAGCCAGCGATGTTGCCGAGTTCCTCAGTTCCTACCCAGCCCTCGGTTTGCCATCCGCCACAATCGAATGTGAACAGGAGTTTTCCGTCTGCTGGATCACGATCATTGATGGTTTCCCAACGGTCGGATAGCCCGTCACCGTCTGAGTCCTCACGAACGAGTTCGTATTCTGGGTTGACCCCGTTGCCCCATTTATGATCTTGCCCTTGGTAGGCCAATTCTTCCAACGACTCTTCGCCGTCACCTTTGTCACCTTTTGCCAGCCACTGATCGAGCAATTGACGATGTCTCGCTAGCTCCGCAGCCAACTTGGGATCGTTAATCAAGTTGTTGACTTGGCTGGGATCAACACGAACGTCGTACAGTTCTTCCGCCGGGCGTTCGCCGAAGTAGATGTCAGTCAGCTTGGGCGACAATTCTCCGCTGGCGTAGAGTTCACGAAGATTGATGAGGAAGTCCTTGTTGTCTCGGTATTGAGGTTGCAGCAAGATCCGATCAGTTTTGTAGTTGCGCGTGTAGCGATATCTGTCGGTGCGAACGGTTCGAGCTCGATCGATGGTGTGGTCCAGTCGATCCTTGGCAGCAGCGACAAAGCTGCGGGGCACGATTTTTTGACCGAACAAGTCTTGGCCTTCGAAGTAGTCAGGGATCTCAACCCCTGCCCATGCCAAGGTGGTCGCAGATAAGTCAAGCAAGTTCACTAGATCGTCTCGCACCGATGGCGCGGGAACATACGGATCTGGGCCAGCGATGATGAAGGGAACATGCAATCCGCCTTCGGTCGGCATCTGCTTATGCCGGACTAAGTTGTTGGCACCGTGATCACCGAAGTAGACGACGATGGTATTGTCGGCCAAACCAGCTTTTTGCAACCCCTTCAGGACATTACCGATGAAGTCATCATCTTTGCGAATGGCATCGTAGTGTTGGGCGACCACTTCGCGGTAGAGATCGTTCTGTGGGTAATCGGCGGGGACGGTGACGGTGGCGGGATCGGTCTTTCGGGCAGCGGGGAACTTGGATGTATTGTTCTTTCCACCTGCCGTCTGGATCTGGCCAAAGAATGGTTGGCTGGCTTTTAATTCATCCCAGGGAATGTTGAAGCGAGATTTACTCAGTAGCGAGTAGGTTGCTTTCTCATCCCAGATGAAGTTGTAATCCGTTTTGCCGAGATTGAACGTGAAGTAACCGCTCTCCTTCATCAACTGCGGCAGAAGCTTCATGCCCTTTGGTAGATAGATCTTGGCTGGGCCGCGTGACGATCGGTGTTCATGTGCGTTGAAGCGAATCTGATTTTGACCGCCCATCATTGCTGAACGGCACGGCGAGCAAACAGGAGCAGGCACGAAGGCGCGTGAGAATCGAACTCCTCGATTCGCCAAGCCGTCAATGTTGGGTGTGTGACCGACGTTGACCTCGTGGCCGTAGCATCCCATCCACGGCGAGGTGTCTTCCGCGAATAACCACAGAATGTTGGGTTTTTCGGCCGCTCGCAGCGAAGTCATGAACGCCAGGCAAGCCAATGCCGTAAGAAATGTTCGCATCATAATTTTGGTGGGAAGTACGAAGAATCGGTCTGAACCAACGACTATCGTAACCACCCAACGTTTGCTCATCATCTGGGAAGGCAATTGCTTCCAGTGCTTTTGGCTTGGATTGCTTTTGAGGGGGCCAAACGTTGCACTCATTTGGGCCAAAAAGCGGTTCCCAGCTGCAGCCACGCAATCAATTTTAGGATTTCCGGTTCATTCGAGTCGATCGCTTCGAGATCTATCGGCGGAGAGGGTGGAACCTTGAGCGGTTGTGATTTTGCAAGGCTGAAAGCTGGGGGGCAGCTAAAACTGGGGGCAGCTAAAAGCTGGGGGGGGCGATTCGACGAGGGGATTGGCGTTCACTGTTTGCGTCGTCCCGACATGCCAAGGCCGAAGAAACGGTTTGGGATTGCTACAATCAAAAGGGAGTGTGTCGCGGCCGGACTCGCGACGAAGGCAAATGCCGCGATCGTATTTGGTGAACGGATTCCCGCGAAAGGGGTGATAGAGTTCACCTGAGCTTTCGTGTGTTCACCTGTGTTTAGTGTGGAATGAAATCCGGTCCACCTGCATTCGTCCTTGGATCTGGTGTCGCAACCCGGCCCGTGTTTTTCTGTTTGGTAACTCTGATTGATCCCACAACGACCCCCAAGAATTGACAACTAAGATGATGCGATATCGTTTGTTATTGATTGTCTCGCTTTGTTTGACGGCTTGCTCCGTGCGGTCAGAGACGGTGGATGTTGAGAAACGTTTAAAGCAATATGTTCCTGTCCGGCTGACAACGGACCTGAGTGTGTTGTCGGAACGGCAAAAGAAGATGATCCCGATTCTGATCGAGGCCGCCAAGATCATGAATGATTGCTTCTGGTTTGAAGCTTATGGCGATCGTGTTGAGTTGATGAAGCAGGTTGCCGATCCCGCGCAGCGAAGCTTTGCTTTGACGAATTACGGACCATGGGATCGCTTGAATGGGAATGAGCCGTTCGTGCCAGGCGTCGGTTCCAAACCGCTGGGCGCGAATTTCTATCCAGCCGATATGACCAAGGAAGAGTTTGAGGCTGCGTCGCTGCCTGGCAAAGACAGCTTGTACAGTTTTCTTAGACGGAACGAAGACGGTGGTTTGAAGGTTGTCCCCTATCACACGCAATTTGCAGACGAAGTTGAGCGAGCTTCAGCATTGCTTCGGCAGGCAGCTGCTTTGGCTGAAAATGCCGGGCTCAGACGATATTTACTGCTTCGTGCTGATGCTTTGTTGACCGATGATTACCAACCGAGTGACCTTGCTTGGTTGGAGATGCGAACCAATACGATCGACGTGGTGATCGGTCCGATTGAAAACTATGAAGATCAATTGTTCGGTTACAAGACGGCGCACGAGTGCTACATCCTGGTGAAGGATAAAGAGTGGAGCGAGCGACTGGCTCGTTACTCGCAGTTCTTGCCACAACTGCAAACTTCGTTACCTGTGCCGGATCGTTACAAACAGGAAAAGCCAGGGACTGATACAGAACTCAATGCATACGATGTCATCTACTATGCGGGTGACTGCAACGCAGGTTCAAAAACAATCGCTATCAATTTGCCCAATGACGAACAGGTTCAATTGCAAAAGGGAACTCGGCGGTTGCAATTGAAGAATGCCATGCGGGCGAAGTTTGATAAAATCTTGATGCCGATCGCGGACGAATTGATCGTCGAAGATCAACGTCACCATGTGACCTTCGATGCGTTTTTCAGCAACACGATGTTCCATGAGGTCGCCCACGGATTGGGGATCAAGAACACGATCACTGGGCGTGGCCCAGTGCGGATTTCCCTCAAGGAACATGCTGGCGCGATCGAAGAAGGCAAGGCGGACATCTTGGGACTGCACATGATCAATCAACTGCAGGCCCGAGGGGATATTGATGCTGACTTGGAGGATTTTTACGTGACCTTCATGGCCGGGATTTTTCGGAGCGTCCGGTTCGGTGCCTCAAGTGCCCATGGCAAGGCAAACATGATCCGCTTCAATTTCTTTCGCCAGGCAGGAGCCTTCGAGCGGACAGAGGGCGGTAAATACCGTGTCAATGTGGAGCGTTTCCGCGAAGCAACTGCCAAGCTTTCTGCGAAATTGTTGACACTGCAGGGAGAAGGCGACTACGAAGGTGCCACGCAATTGGTGCGAACACAGGGAGTGATCGGGCCGCAATTGCAAGCTGAACTCGATCGTCTCAGTGATCTCGGCATCCCTGTGGATGTCGTCTTCGAGCAAGGGGCCGAAGTACTCGGATTGTAAAAGTTAGCATGATTCACACTTCACCCAGAACCAATCGGCTGCGACCAGTCGTGGGCGCTGGGTCTTCCGACGCTGGGTCAAAGGTGTCGGTAGTGCGTTGTTTTGCAGGGACGGGTGAGTCATACTCGAGCGTTCTTTGTCCCACCTGCTGATTGAATGAAAATCTTGGAGTTTTGATTGATGGTTCGTCTGATCACTTGTTTTGCTCTATTGTTGACGTCCACGGCTTGTTTTGCCGACCACCACAAAGCACCCCCAGAGTCAGAAGACATGGAGGTGATTTTCAATGGCAAAAACCTGGATGGTTGGAGCGGGGATTCTCGGTTGTGGTCGGTTCGGGACGGGGTCATTCACGGGGAAACAACCCCCGCTGAAAAAGCCAACGGCAACACGTTTTTGATCTGGCAGGGAGGGACGTTGAAGGATTTCGAACTTCGATTGTCGTTTCGTTGCACCACAAGTAATAACTCAGGGATTCAGTATCGGTCGAAGCACATCACCGAAGGGAAGCCACGCAACAAGTGGATCGTCCGTGGCTATCAGCACGAAATTCGAAACGAGGAGAACTTTCCAAACGTGCCGGGATTCATTTACGACGAAGGCGGGTACACCGGCAAACGTGGACGGATCTGCATGGTTGGTGAAGAGGCCATTTGGGAAAAGGGTGCGAAGAAGATTCTCCGCGACGACTTGATTGACCAGAAAGGTTTCCAAGATTTGATGAAGGTAGACGAATGGAACGAGGTCGTGATTATTGCCAAAGGCCGCCAGATTCGTCACTATCTAAACGGAAAACTCATCTTGGATTTTACGGATCATCCTGACAACGCATTGACCGAGGGTGTACTGGCTCTGCAGTTGCACGCTGGTAAGCCAATGTGGGCAGAGTTCAAGGACGTTCGAGTTCGCAATCTGGATTGAACTTTATAATTCAACGTAGGCCAAAGCCAGGATTGATATTGGTGTCGCAAACATCTGAGTCGAAATCAAAACCTGTGCGGGAGAAACTTCTCCCGCAAGCTTCATTGCGATTCTTCTTGGCGTTGATAGGAATCAGCGCGATCATCATGGTGATCTTTCGGTTCGCCTTTATTGACGGTGTGATTTGGGCGAGGGTTGCTGCCTTGTTGTTCTCCATTGTGACAGCGAGTTTCGCGGTCTTCGCCGTTCTTTTCGCGATTGCGGGGCTGTTCGCGGCATCGAGTCAGCCGGTGCGTTCGGCCCTTGGTTACGATTCAGATTCGCAAGACGGTGTCGATTCGCAAGACGGTGTTGGAGTCGGCAAATAAGTGGTTGTCAACGCATCTTACATCCGCTGTTTTGGTCCGCTGGTGTGGCTGTTTCTGGCCGCGACGCTACTTGCTGATTCCGTTTCCCTCGGCCTTGTTTCTACTCGCCCAGGGGTTGCCGGTTTCGTCGTCGACGTGGCGGTCGAAACCGTCGGCGGGAATGGGTATCATCCCATTCACTTGACTTTTCGTCCGCGGGGCAAGCAGTTCGTTCGCGATCGTCGGTTAAGCGTCAGGATCACGCCTCGGAATGAATATCGAACGAATCTCGATTTTGATTTTCAGGTCGATATCGTCGTGCCGGAATCGTCGACATCTTACCGAACCACACTGTTGGTGCCGCATTACTATGCTTGGAATCGTATCTCGGTATCGGTGTCAGAGGGTGGTTCGCCAGTCACAGACGTAATTAAATTCCCCCAGCTCAGCTTGCGAACTCGAGATGCATCGCCAGCACAATCGGTGGGGATCGTGCTGGCTGCTGATGAGAAGGTGCAAGATGCGGCTTGGAAAAAGTTTCCTGATGCACGAGCTTTGATAACAGTCCTCGGCGACGGTCCGATCTTAGAGGAGCAAACAAAGATCCCTGCCCGACTTTCGCATCTGAAGTCATTGGCATTTGCCAAGAGGGTGCAGCCTGCCTTTGTGCAGTTTCGTGTTTTGGAAGAAAAACAATTGGCGGAGCATTGGTTGGCTCATTCGCAGTTGGATATCATTCTGATCGCAGCACCCATTCTTAAGCGGGTTCAGACTGAACAACCCGCTGCGTTTGCGGCGATTCAAAAGTGGGTGGCAAGCGGTGGTAACCTTTGGGTTTATGCCAATGACCTAGCGCCCTTTGATTGGGTGACCGCAGATTCGCTCCAGATTCCTCAAGCAAGCTTGGTGCCGAGCGATAAAGCATTGCGATACCAGTTGGATTTGAAATCACTGAATGACACATCGAGATTGATGCTGAACGGTGCTGTTCACAAAGAATCTATGTTCTATCAGGGGGAGGCCAAGTTCAAGTCTCGCGGAATCGTATATGAGGTGTTGGTAAACGCGAAGCATCCACTTGCCAAAATTGAGAAGCCGGCGGAGGTCACGAATCGTTTGCGGATCGCCGGTTACGGGTTAGGGACAGTGGCAACGATTGCTGATGAAGATCCGTTTCCTGGTTCGTTTCAGTTTTGGAAGACGCTGATCGCGATGCATGTGCCGGAGCAGTTGTCTTGGGAAGATCGAATGGGGGTCGATGTTCCTGCGGGGAATGATGATTATTGGATGTGGTTGATCCCTTCGGTTGGGCAACCACCGGTCAATATGTTTGTTTTCTTGAATACGGTCTTTGCCTTGGTGGTTGGTCCGTTGTGCTATTTTTATTTCCGGCGGCGGCAGCGTTTGTATTTGTTGTATTTCTTTGCACCGCTGTTAGGGTTGCTAGTCACTGTCAGTCTGTTTTTGTACGCGTTGATTTCGGATGGTGTGCAAACCCAAGTGCGTTGCAGGCAGTTAACTTGGGTTGATCCCGCGAGCGGATATCAGGTGCAGCAAAACCGACAGACCTACTTTGCTGCGACCGGTCGTAAAGAGGGGATTCGGTTGTCAGATAAGGTTGCCGTTTACCCGGTTTACCATTCGCCGACCTATCAGGCTGGCTACTACGGCCAAACTCGGAGTTCAGAATCGAGTATCGTCCAATCGGGAGATGACCGGATTCATCGCGAAGATTTTTTACCCTCGCGACGCCAAGTTCAGTATCTCACGCTTGCGGTTAATGAAGAGACTGGTGCGGTTCGTTTTTCCTCGCAAGATTCGTTCGTTACGAATGGTCTCGATTTGAATTTTGAGAAGTTACTGATTCGTGACCACAGTGGAAAATTCTGGCTTGTTAGTGATCTTGCCGCTGGGGATAGCAAGGTCATGCAGGCGTCCGATCAATCCGTGCTGGCTCGATTTCTAGGTTCATCGGCGCGGCCCCAACTGTCCGAGGTGCCGGTGCTTCAGCAACGGTACACCGGATTCCTGTCAGAGGGGAGCGGCTCGCAGGTGAGTTTGCTGGAATCGCGTTTAGACCAATGGTTGACGCGAATGCCCACGGGGACTTTTTTGGGTCTTTCTGGGGTCGATTTAGAAAGGGTGGGCGTGGATGACGTGTACATCACAGATAGTAGCCACGTGATCATGGGGCGACTGCCATGATTTCGAAGGCACCTTTTTTATCTTGGGACGGACCGGTTATCGAGTTGCAGGATTTGTGCCGCAACTTCGGCGATACACGTGCGGTGGATCATGTATCTTTCACCGTTCCGCGGGGGAGTGTGTTTGGTTACATCGGTCCTAATGGTGCTGGAAAAACAACGAGTATGCGGATTCTGGCAACCCTCGGTCTGCCCACGTCAGGCGATGCGTTGGTGGAGGGGTTGTCGTCGATCAACGATCCCGAGCGGGTGCGGGCTCGGCTTGGCTTTATGCCAGACAGCTTTGGCACTTATGCTGATACGAACTGCGCTGAATATTTAGATTTCTTTGCGCGATCGCAAGGTTTAATCGGTCGTGAGCGGACGCGTCGATTGCGGTGGGTGATGGACTTTACCGGGATGAGGTCGCTGGCGAGCAAGCCGGTACGCGGCTTGAGTAAGGGAATGCGGCAGCGACTCTGCCTGGGGCGTGCCCTGATTCACGACCCGGCCGTGTTGATTCTCGATGAACCGGCTGCTGGGTTGGATCCTCGCGCGCGGATTGATTTGCGACGGATCATTCGATCGCTTGCAGCTGATAACAAGACGATTCTGATCAGTAGTCACATCTTGACGGAATTAGCCGAGATGTGTGATCGGGTCGGTATCATTGAACAAGGGGAATTGCTTGCGACAGGAACCTTCGATGAAATTCGCGGGACACTCAGGCAAAATCGCGATGTTCTGATCCGAGTAGCGGGTACGACGGAAGCAGCGTTGCGAAGTTTGGCAACGTTCGAAGATGTCGAGGTTAAGTCCTCCGAGGAGCATCGTGTTCACTTTACCATTGATGGTGGGGATCATCGCCAGATGGAAGTGCTGCGGGTTTTGGTCGAGGCCGGCATCGAATTGCTTGAGTTTTCCTCAAAAGATGACTCCTTGGAGGACGTCTTCCTGCAGATCACAGATGGACGGGTGCAATGAGCGATCCTGCTGAAGAACAAGATCTGCCGGCAGGCAACAGCGAAGCGAGCGAGCGCAATCAGCTTGAAAGGTCTTTAGGACGCATCGATGATGATGTTCCTTACCATTCGCTGGCACTCGACGTCGATCAAGGTGATATCTGGGGAAAGATTGACGTCGTCAGTCGGCGGGTAGGCGAATGGTTCAATCCGATTCTGGTGAAAGAGGCCCGGCAGTCGCTCAAAAGTCGGCAATTCGTCATCACCTTCTTTTTGTTGCTACTGGCTTCCTGCTTATGGACTGTGCTGGGCGTTGTCTTGAACGCGCCGGATGTGTATTACATTCCGACCGGCGATACGATGATCTACGGTTACTACTGGGTGTTGGCCGTTCCCTTGATCGGAATGGTTCCACTGGCTGCACAACGGTCTCTCGCTGCGGAGATTGATGATCATACATTTGAGATGTTGGTCATCACTAAACTGACCGCGATGCGAATCGTGATGGGCAAACTGAACAGCGCGATGCTGCAGATGTTGATCTACTTTGCCGCCGTTGTCCCCTGCCTGGCATTTACATACTTGCTCCGGGGGATCGATCTACTGACCATTTTCACCTTGATCACCATCCTTTTCTTTACCGCGTTGTTGGTAACCTCTGCGTCTTTAATGTTGGCTACATTGACCGCAAATCGTGCGGGCCAGACACTAGCATTCGTCGCGTCAATCGCGGTGATTATCTTTGCCGAGATTATGTGCGCAGCCTTTATCTTGGGTGAAATTCTACGGTTGGGGGTGAAATCAGAGGAGATGATGTTTACCGCACTGTTCATCCTCGTTGGTGTGTCTTGCATCGCATTGTTCGTCAAAGTGGCAGCGACTCGTATCGCCCCGGTGACGGAGAACCGGTCAACGGGTTTGCGTTATTTGATGTTTCTCCAGCAATTGATTTGGGCTGGGGTGATTGGTTTTCTCATGCTCTGGTACGAAGACAGGGACGTAGTGAATTTTGGCACGATGGTACTGGGGGGCTATTGGCTAATGATGGGAACCTTCATGCTGGCAGAATCACCGGAATTAAGTCCCCGCGTACAGCGTGGGTTGCCCAGTACGTTTGCCGGACGGGCTCTAATGACGTGGCTCAATCCTGGGCCAGGCACTGGGTTTGTGTACGCAGTCGCGACAGGTACCGCAGGAATCGGCGTCCTGGCATTGTTCGGATTGCTTGTCGCGAATGCGGACACACTGACGTTTGGCATGATCATGATCGGCTATCTGGCGGGCTATCTGGGGATTGTCCGATTGATCGCAATGCCACTGTGTCGTCGCTTTGGACGGTCCGTTTGGTTGCCTGTGGGCGCGCTGGCGACCGTATTGATTTTTTCATTGATGCTCCCGACCGTCATCACAGTCGTATCAACGGGAGCTCCCGGCAATGTCTACACACCAATCGAGGCAATGAATTGGGCTTGGACGATAGCAAAGGGTTTTGATCGTCGTCTTCCTCCCACGGTCGCATTTTCAATCCTGGCGACAGGCGGCCTGATTGCGACCCTGAACCTCGCTCTATTGTTCCGCGAATTCGACTATCGGCGAATTGCGGTGCCGCAGCGTGTTCTGGATGACAGCGCTGCGGAGTAACCTTGGTAATGTTTGAGCAGCTGGGTCTTGAACAGCTGGGTCAATCCAAATCAGCTTCGGCTTTTTCCTTGCTCGATCAAATCTGCTAAACGCTTTTTCATTCGTTCGGCAATGGCCGGCTGTTCTTTCATCACGTTGCGACTTTCGCTGGGATCTTCGGCGAGATTGTAGAGCTCGAACCGATTCACTGGACGGCCTTTCAATCGGAGCCCGGTGTTACGGGTTTTTTTGGAATCATGTCGCACCAATTTCCAATCCCCGACTCGAAAACCGTAGTTTCCTCCGCGGCCATTATCTTGTTGGATCAGATGATCACGTCCTTTCGCGTCATCTTTTCCTAACAACGCGGCGGAGACGTCCATGCTATCCAGGCAGCCATCGCTAGGAAGATCGACGCCGGCCAGAGCCGCACAGCTTGCGGCTAAGTCGATTGTGCAGACCATTTCGTCTGAGACACCGGGGTTGATATGGCCAGTCCATCGCGTGATGAACGGGGTTCGCGTTCCACCTTCGAAGACGTTGTACTTGCCACCTTGGAAGGGTCCGGCCGCTTGGTGCTTGCCGATCTTTTCGATGGCATCATCTTTGTAACCGTCATCAAGTACAGGACCGTTATCGCTGCAAAAGACCACCAATGTGTTTTCAGCTAACTTCAGCCGATCCAATGCATCGAGCAGTTGTCCGACGCACCAGTCGAGTTCGACGATGGCGTCGCCGCGAGGTCCCAGCTTGGTCGCTCCCTGAAAGCGTTCGTGAACCATCCGCGGGACGTGGAGGTCGTGGGAGGAGAAGAACAAAAAGAACGGCTGCTTCCGGTCTTGTTCGATCCACTTGATCGATTTTTCAACCCATTTGTCTGTTAAGTCTTCGTCGCGAAAGCGGGCTGTATTTCCACCGGTATAAAAACCAATTCGGCTAATTCCGTTATGGATCGTCGCGTTGTGTCCGTGAGACCAATCCATCTTGAGTGTCTCTCGATGAGTGATACCTGTTGGGTGATCCTCACTCGGTTTCTTTTTGCCAACCCAGAGCGGATCGGCGGGGTCGAGATCCAAGACCCGGTGATCTTCAACATAAACCTGTGGGACGCGATCGTTGGTCGTTGGCAGCAAGAAGCAGTGATCGAATCCGATCTCTAGCGGCCCGGGTTTCAGCAAGCCGTTCCAATCAGGTTGCTCCACTCCCAACCCCAGGTGCCACTTTCCGATAACGGCGGTTCGATACCCAGCTTGTTTCAGCAAGGATGCAATGGTTGTCGTGTTGGCCGGGATAAGCGCGGGGCTGTTGGGCGGCGCGATGCCTGTCCCTTCCTGACGGAAGGCGTATGTGCCGGTCAAAAAAGAGTAGCGAGTCGGTGTGCAAGTTGATGCACTGCAGTATCCACTGGTGAAACGCACTCCTTCGGCCGCCAAGCGGTCGATGTGGGGCGTGCTGAGCTCTGTCGCGCCATAGCAGGAAACATCACCGTAACCCAAGTCATCGGCCATGATGACAATCACGTTGGGTTTGGAGTCAGCCGCCATGACCCATGTGAATGGCAGGAGCAAAGAAAACAGTGGAAGCAAAGAACGCAAATTCATAAGTGGGATCCGGCGAGCAAGGATGGAAAGATCACGCTCGAGGATTATAGCTGCCCAGATCAAGATTCGCTTCCAGAATCCTGCCCCATCGATTTTGCCTGAACAAGCAAGAATCCACTGCACCTACTGGGATGACGTGTCCGGAAATCGATGTCACAGTCATTCAGAATTCGGTCGCTGCGACAATCTGGTGGATTGGCCAGTCTGGTGGATTGGCCAGTCTGGCAAGAGAGGCGAATGTCATCCGCGATTTCATGATCGTCGGCAGTCTCACGTGATCGTCGGCAGTCTCACATGATCGTCGGCAGTCTCACATGATCGTCGGCTGTCTCACATGATCGTCGGCTGGGGCTCACTTTCGGTGTTTGCGGGGATGCCCAAGTGCATCGGTTTTTGTTCTTGGAGTCTCCAGGGCAACACCACCCAAAACGAGCTTCCTCGGCCGAGTTCGCTTTCGAAATCGACTTCACCGCCGAGGAGTTTGGCTAATTCTTTGACAATCGAAAGTCCCAATCCGGTTCCCGCAAACTCGCGAGTTAAACCTTCACCATCGAGAACCTTTTGACTCTGCCGAAATTTCTGAAAGATAATCGGCTGATCTTCTTCGGCGATCCCTACGCCCGTGTCATGAACTAACAACCGGAAACGGCCATTTTCCAGATCTGAAACTTGGACCGTGATCATCCCGCCCTCGGGTGTGAATTTGATCGCATTGCTGAGCAGGTTGTTGAGGATCTGTCCCAGTTTGTTTGGGTCTTGAAAGGCTTTTGGCAGGTGCTCGGGAACTTCCACCGACAAAGAAATGTTTTTGTCTTCTGACAGAGACTGAATCATGTCGGCTTGGGCGGCGACGATGAGTCCGAGATCGATTTCAATGCAATGCACATCCATTTTTCCAGCCTCGACTTTTGCCAAATCGAGGATGTCATTGATCATTTCGAGCAGCAATCGACCACTTTTTTGGATGTTCGAGGCGTACCGCCGTTGTTTGTCATTCAGTGAATCGATGCCTTGCAGGACTTCCGAGAATCCGATGATGCTGTTGAGCGGAGTTCGCAGTTCGTGGCTCATGTTGGCCAAGAAGTCACTCTTCAAACGATTGGCTTCGTACAGTTGCAGGTTGAGCTGGGCGAGTTGGTCAACGCGGGCATCGAGTTCCTTGTTGACTTCTTGGATCTGATCCTGCGTTTCGGTGAGGTGACGAAGCATTCGATTGAAGGCATCGGCGAGTTCGCGAAACTCATCTTCGGTTTCAATGGTTGCTCGTTGGTTGGTATCACCGTGAGTAATCGCATCACTGACATCGCGCAAGTGATACATCGGGTACAGAACCAAATAGCGAACGATGGCGTGCAAAACGAAAAGTGTGACGGCAACAATCAGCATGCCCAACGCAACGACAATGGCGCGAATGGCTGTTGTTTGATCGTGTGTTTGCTTGTAAGGCATCGTGACTTTGACGACTCGAAACGGATACTGGTCCGCTTGTAGCCGAGCATCCATATCGGGATTGATCACGAATTTCCCGGACCCCTGTGGCGAATGGCAGGTCATGCATTCGACTTTGAAAAAGACTGGGGTGTAGTAAATGTAGCGATCTTCAACTGGTCCTTCTTCTGAATAGACCGGCGTTGCCAAGCTCGGTCCCAGTTGGCTCATCGGCTCATTCTCAGCAAGATTCATCGGTCGCGTGACATCGGGTCGATCTTCAGCGATTCTTGCTTCCAGCCGAATCCGAAAATCATTGCGGAGTTCTTCGAGGCGTGAAATCTCTTGCTGATCACTGGGCGGTGGGATGGCCGGCAGGTTGTCGAAGCCGTTTTCCGATTCGTCTAATGCCAGAATTTCGTATTCAATGTCCTTATCGAGATTTTCCATGAGCAAGGTGTCGCGGAGTCCGAGCATCTTGGCACGCTTGAATTCCGCATCTTCATTTTCCAGCCCCTGGGACCAAATTGCGTCCTCGTGAACCCTGAGAACTTCGGCAGCGCTGAAATCACGGGCCCGCGTGCGGGTGGTGTTTTTGACCAGTTCACGCCCGAGCTTTTCGACAACCAAGAAGGCTCCGAACATCAAGATCATCAACGCAGAACCAAAAAAGAGCAGGCATTTCCGCTCCAGGCTCATCGATGCGAACAGGCCTTTTAGCAGCCGAATCATAGATCTTTTACCGGGAAAATCGGTGTCCGTGCCCTGCGGGCGGAAACTGGGCGACTCGAAGTTTGACGGATTTCGCTGATTGGCGGCAACCGAGCTTTTTTGGGACATCGTGCCCCCCGATCTACGGGAGGCGAGGTTTCAGCCTGCGATTGGAGGTGTCTGCTTACCCAGATTGCTCATTTTAGCCATCGGTCGCTGCTTGCTGCCACTATTTTGGATAACTAGCATGGGGTTCTTCGGGCCGCCGTCCCGCAGCGGCCTTCTTTGCCGACTTATCTGTTCACCGAACACTTTTCCGATCCGCGGTTCTGCCGTAGGGGAGTCGATACCATTATGAATCGTAAGGTCCGCCGAATTTGTCAATGGACGCTTGTCGTTGCTTTGACCTTTGTGTTGGGCAGTAGCCCCGTTTCCGCCGGTTGGTTGTTCAACCGCATGAAGTGCAACCTGAAGCAGTCGTGCCCGCCAGCCTGCGTGCCTGCCTGCCCGCCGGTCGAAGTCGTCATTTGTCCGCCGCCGAAGCCAGCTTGCTGCTGTCCTTGCGGATGCGGGAAAATGCTCGGAGAGGCGGAGTCGGTGAAGTCCGAGATGCCCGCTGAAGCTCCAGCAGTGGAAGAGCCAGCAGTGGAAGCTCCAGCGGTCGAAGAGCCAGCGGTCGAAGAGCCAGCAGTCGAAGAGCCAGCTGCTGCAGAGCCGAGCGTTGATGATCTATTCGGAACCGAAGCACCAGCAGCACCTGCGGAGGAGCCTGTTGCAGAGCCGAGCGTGGACGATCTGTTCGGAACCGAGACGCCGACAGAAGAAGCAGTTGGTGAAGAGCCTTCAGTCGATGATCTTTTCGGCCCTGCTGATAGCGGTGATGCTGATTTGAAGGAAACGCCTGCAGATGAAGACGCCGCTGAAATCGACGATATTTTCGGTCAGCATCAGACGATTGAATCGGAAATTCAGGTTCAGGCGATGCCAGTTTCCACCGCTACGGCGACGATACAGGTTGGTGCGGCCAACTCTCATCGGGTTGTCTCACTTGACGATACTCGGTCGCGGACTTGGATCGATAACACCGGCCAGTTTAGTACCAATGGCCGGCTGATCGAGATTCAAGCCAACACTGTGCGTCTGCTGAAAGATAATGGTCGGACTTGCACTGTGTCTCATGAACGCCTTTGTTCTGCGGATGCTGTGTACGTTCAATCGATCAAACGTCAAATCGACATGAATCGTTTGGCATCCAAGTGAGCACCGGTGGGCTCGAGTCCTGGCACGAAAGAAGATCGTGCTAGGACTTAGGCATCGGCTCGTGCTTGGTTTCGTATCCGCACAAGGGCAGCGATCACTGATTCATTTTTGGTGCGCGTGGATTGACGTATTCGACTGGCTGTTCAATGCGTGGCTGCGTCCTTTGCATTCGCGAAGAACCTGAATGGTGATGATTGCCGCGCCAGCGACGAGTGACTTTCTCTGCCCTGACAATCTTGCTGAGTATTGCTTCAGCAGAATGGTAAATGCGGGATGAAAGATCACTCGCGTTTCCGGAAATTGCTGCTGGTTAAGCACTTCACTGTGTTGCGATCCAAACAGGATTGGCTGTGACCAACGGGGTGAACAACGATCGGCATGTCGAACGAAAGCGAGTGCTCGATCGGTTAGCATCTATGTTGACTTGATTCATTGCACGATCGGTCATCGTGGCCGAGCCAGTTGTGGTGAGTCATTCTGAGGGCGATCCTAAGAACACGCTGCTGGGTATGCCTGCGAGAGCGGCTAGATGCAGTGGGCAGCCGTTGGTCCGTTTTTCTCGATAGAGATTCAACTCCTGGCCCCGCTGATCCGTCAGCCTATGCCCAGATTTCCTGATCGCGATCGGCTGGTAGAGGGCAGGCACGCTGAGTTAAGCCAGCGTCACGCGGGTGCTTGCGGCTGGCGGGGTGGATGGCTGGGTAGAGTGTTGTGCAGATCGAAAGGCTAGCCAGCGTTGGCTACCCGACAACTCTCCTCAATTCAAACCTGAAGCCGATGAATGCCGTTCGTTTGATGCATTATGATCCGCGCTGGCGGCAGGAGTTTGAGCAAACTCGCAGCAGCATTCTGTCCAGCACTGAGGGATGGGTCACCGGGGTGGAGCATATTGGGAGCACTGCGATTTCAGGATTGATCGCCA